>NZ_JBITMV010000015.1:0-161551 GCF_044466625.1 Micromonospora sp. NPDC049366 | reverse complement strand
CAGTGTGGTGGTGTTTTTGGGCCCGGCCGGGGGGGGGGGCGGGGGGGGGGGGGGGGGGGGGGGGGGGGGGGGGGGGGCCCCCCCCCCCCCCCCGCGGTCAGCCGGCCATCCCGGCGCCCGCCTCGTCGATCGCGTCGTCGACGCGGCGGGCCAGGTCCAGGTCGGCCGCGGTAACCGCGCCGGCCTGCCCGGAACGGACGGTGAGCACCGCCGCGGTCCGGCCGGGGCGGGCGATCGCGGGCGCGCGTCCGGTCTCCTGCCGCAGCTGCTCGACCCGATCCAGGACCCGGTCGAGGTTGTCCGGCGGCAGGGCGACGACCCGGTAGAGGCCGCCCTCGTCACCGGACCAGTACGGCAGGGCGTTCAGCGCCGCCTCGAGCTCCACCCTGTCGAGCAGGGGCGACGCGGTGTCCGCGCCGACCAGGCCACCGCCGACCGCGGGCGGTTCCAGGAGCTCCCGCAGGCTCTCCGGTACGTGCAGCGACTCGATCAGGTCACCGTCGGCGTCGGCGAGCGCGGCGAGCGTCGCCGCGGCCTGGTAGCGGGCCTGTTCGGGCGTGTTGCCGCTGATCCGGCCCACCTCGGCGAGGAAACCGGGCAGGTCCCGGCTCTCCTTGACGCCGTCGGCGGGCAGCACGTCGTGCAGCGACTGCGGCACCGCCGCGAGGAGCCGTTGGCGTTCCGCCTGGCCCAGCGAGAACGCCAGGACCAGCACGGTGGCCTCGGCGCCCACCTTGGCCGTCCGGAAGTCGACCCCGGCCCGGCGCCGTACGTTCTCCACCAGGTCCTGGTAGCCCACCGAGGTCGCGCCCCCGGCGTTGACGCCCGGCGTGACCCGCGGTCGGGGGTTGGCCGGGGTGCCGCCCTGCGGCGGGGACGGCCCGCCGCGCGTCGGGTCCGGCTTGTGCCGGCTGCCGGCCGGCGGCGGCCCGGCGCGCTTGCCCCGGTCGAGGTGGGTGAGCTGCTTGGACGCGCTCAGGCTCGCACCCGTCTCGCTGGGCTGCCGGCCCTGCTCGCGGGCCTGCCGGGCGAGTGTCCGGCGGCGTTGGTTGTCACCCTCCATCTGCTTGCGCATGGTGGCACCCTTCCGCTGGGGATCCATGGTTCCGCCGGTCGCCTTCCCGGGGTCGCCGGGAGCGAAACGGACGCTCCTCGTCGGGTCGGCGGGCGGTCGGTCCGGCTTCACCCGGCGGGGGTGAGGGGCGGTCACCCGCCCGGCCCGCACGATCGGGGCAGTGACCGGAGTTCTTCCGAGGTACGCGGAAGGGAAGGTCGTCATGAAGCGGATCGTCGAGATCGTCCCCGCCCGGCCGGGTTGGTACGCCCGCTGGCGCCTCTCGCCCGAGGCCACCCGCTGCTACCCGGTGAGCCTGTGGGCGCTGCTGGAGGAGGCCGACGGCACCGGTCGGGAGGTGATCGGCGTGGACTGCGTCGGTCAGTGGCCCGGTGCGGACGACAACGAGGCAGGTGGGGAGTTCGTCCGTTACCTGTTCCAGACGCCGGATGCCGGCCCGCCGGAGGACGCGGAGCCGCCCCTGTCGGCCGCTGACCGGCGCGACGACGGGCCGCGGCTGCAGCCGGTCACCGCACAGTAGGCACTACTCCGGCCCCCGACCCCAGGTCCCAGGGTCGGGGGCCACCCCGCCGTGGGCCGTCCGGCGCGTCAGCCGGTGGCCCGCTGGTCGTCGCCGGACGACGACGCCACGGCCAGCACCTCCGTCAGTCCGGTGCGGTCCAGCAGGTGCCGCAGCGCGGGGCTGATGCCGGTCAGCCGGATCGGGCCGCCGTCGGCGCGGTGGGCCACGAGCAGGGCGCTGAGGCCGGAGGAGTCGCAGCGGGTGATCCCGGCGAGGTCGACGTCGAGGGCCTGGTAGCCGTCCCGGCGCAGCTCGCTGACGGCCTCGACGAACTGCGGCGCGGTGTCGAAGTCGAGCTCACCGGCCAGCCGGACCCGGGCGCGCCCACCGTCGTGGCGGCTCACCTCGATCGTCAACAGCGGCGCGGCCATGTCCTCATGGTCGCAGGCCGGCGCGTACGCGCAAGCCGAGGGCGGGGACGTCACCGGAGGATCAGGCGCTGGCCGCCGGCCGGTCGGGTGTGCCCGCCGCGCCCGGGCGGCTGACGGGATCGCTCACCCCGGCCTCCGGGGTCGGCCGGGCGAGCAGGCCGGTCACGCCGGTGAGGTCGAGGATCGTGGTCAGGAAGCGCGGCACGGAGCGCAGCTCGACGCCGGTGCCGCCCGGCTGGCCCTCCCGCCACGCGTGCACGATCACGGCGAGCCCGGTGCTGTCGATGAACGACAGGTCGGCGAAGTCGAGGACGACGACCGACGGCTTCGCGGCCAGGACGCGGTCGATCTCGTCGCGCAGCGGCGCCGCCGTGGTGTAGGCCAGGTCGCCACCCACCCGGATCAGCGGCCGGTCCGGGTCGGACCGGTCGACGGTCAGGGTCAGCGGTGTCGTCTCGGGTGTCCGCCCGTGGGGTACCACGATCACGCCTTTCCTGACTGCCGCTCCCGTGCGGGGATCGTAACAATCGACGCCCGCCGCCGCCCGTCACCGCGGCCGGGCCCACCGGCGCGCGCCGCCGGTGACCCGCCCCCACCTCGGCGTGGGGTGGCGCGGTCGGCGCGGCGGCGTAGGGTGGGCGGAAGGATCTGACCACCGCCTCCGGTTTCCCGGGGGCATCGCGGGGCGACGAGGAGTGGGGCTCAGCTGGTGACTGCCGCCGACGTCAGGGACTGGGACCCGGGCGACGGACGGGTCTCCACGCCGAGTGCCGCGCGGGCCTCCGCGTGGTCCCCGGCCGCGTCCGCCCGCCCGACGGCCGCGTTGCCGCCACTCGCCCCCGACCGCCCGCTCCCGGCCCCCGACTGGTCGGAGGTCGTGGAGCACGTCCGGGAGGGCCTGGTGGTCTGCGACGCCGACGGTGTCGTCCGACACGTGAGCCCGGTCGTCGGGCGTCTGCTGCCGGAGGTGACCCCGGGGGAGGTGCTGGCCGCGTCCGGCGTCGCCGGCCTGGCCGGCGACCCCGACCCGGCGGGTTTCACGCACCGGTCGCGGCGGTTGACGGCCCGCCGGGTGCCGCTGTCCGGTGGGCGCTGCTGCTGGTACGTCGAGGACGTCACCGAGAGCGTGAGCCGCGCCGACGAGCTGCTCGCCGAGCGGGCCCGCTCGACGTTCCTGGCGGCCGTCGGCGAGAAGCTCGGCAATCCCCTTCATCCCGACCGCGCCGCGGCGGCGGTCGTCCGGCTGGCCGTGCCGACCCTCGCCGACGTGGCGGTCCTGGTGCTCGCCCCCCGCTCGGGTCGCGCGCGGTGGTGGCGGGCGTCCCGGGCCGACGACGAGGCGCCCACGGTGGGCAGCGGGGTGCTCGTGGCCGCCGACCTGCCCGCCGCGATCGCCGACGGCCTGACCGGCCTGGAGCCGCACGCGGTGGACTGGCTGGTCGAGCAGGCGGCCGAGGCGGGATGGCTGCCCGGGCTGCCGGCGGGCGACGCCGACGCCCGGGTGGTGCCGCTGCCCGGTTCGGACGCACCGGCCGGGGTTCTGCTGGTCGCGCGTGGGGCCACCCGCTGGTACGACGAGGCCGAGGTCGAGTTGCTGCGCGCGTTCGCGGCCCGGGCGGGTGCCGCGCTGACCACCGCGCTGCTCTACCGGGACCAGGCCGAGGTCGCCGACACCCTGCAGACCAGCCTGCTGCCGGTGGAGCCGGCCGAGTCGGCGGGTGTGCAGTGGGGCACGGCGTACCGGCCGGCGCAGGCGGGACTGCGCATCGGCGGCGACTTCTACGGGTCGCACCGGCTGCCCGACGGCGGTTCGGTCTTCTTCCTCGGCGACGTCTCCGGCAAGGGTGTGGAGGCGGCCGTCTTCACCGGCCAGTTGCGACAGTGCCTCCAGGCGTTGCACCGCGTGGAGTCGCAACCGGGCCGGCTGCTGGGGCTGCTCAACGACGCGCTGTTGGAGACGACCCAGGCCCACGGCCAGGGTCGGTTCGCCACCCTGGTGCTCGGCGTGGTGCGTCCGCACCGCGACGGCGGGCTGACCCTCACCATGGCCGGCGGCGGGCACCTGCCCCCGCTCGTGCTGCGCGCCACCGGGGAGGTCGAGACCGTCCCGCTGCGCGGCATGCTGATCGGTGTCGTCCCCGATCCACGCATCGGCGAGGCCACCGTGCGGCTGGCCCCGGGCGAGACCTGCGTGCTCTACAGCGACGGGGTGACCGAGGCGCGCGGCGGTCGGCGCGGTGACGAGCAGTTCGGCCCGGAACGCCTGGTCGACACGTTGACCGACTGCCACCGCATGCCCGCGCCGGCGCTGGCCGAACGGGTCGAGCAGGTCACCTGCGACTGGCTCGGGCGCGGCGACCACGACGACATCGCCGTCCTGGCGCTGCGGGCGTCGGGGCCGGCCGGCCGCGCTCCGCGTCACCTGCACGCGGTTCCGGATCCGGGCGCCGCGGCGACGGAGCGCGGGTGACCACCACCGCCGGCGCCGACGCGGGTACGGCCGCCGTCTACCCCCGCTACCTGGCCTGCCTCGACGAGGCCGACGAGTACGCCGCGATCGAGGTGGCCCGGGGCCTGCTGACGCGGGGGGTGTCCGCCGAGCGTGTCCTGCTGGACCTGGTGGCGCCCGCCCAGGCGGAGGTCGGCGAGCGGTGGGCGCGCAACGAGTGGAGCGTGGCGCAGGAGCACGCGGCCACACACATCAGCGAGCGGGTGGTGGCCGCGGTGGCCGCCCACGCCGTGCCCCGGCCGAGCCGGGGACGCGTCGTGGTGGCCTGCATGGACGGTGAGTGGCACGCCCTCCCGCCCCGGCTGGTGGCCGAGGTGCTGCGGCTGCGCGGCTGGCAGGTCACCTTCCTCGGCGCCAGCGTTCCGGCCGCCCACCTGGTGTCGTACCTGCACCGGCACGACGCCGACGCGGTCGCGTTGGCCTGCGCGCTGCCGATGCGGTTGCCGCACGCGCACCGCATGATCGAGGTGTGCCGCCGGTCGGAGGTTCCGGTCGTGGTGGGCGGGCGGGGTTTCGGCGGGGACGGCCGCTGGGCGCGTCGGCTCGGTGTGGCGTGGGTGCCGGACGCCCCGTCCGCCGCCGACCTGATCGCCGACGAGCGGGCGCTACGCCGGGTGCCGGCGGCCGACCTGTCGCACCTCGCCGACGACGAGTACGCCGGCCTGGTCACCCGGCGGGCCGAGCTGATCGACGGCGCACTGGCCGACCTGCGGGAGCGGGTGCCGGCGACCCGGTCCTACACATCGGCCCAGCTGGACTCGACGGTGAGCGACCTCGGACACCTGGTGGACTTCCTGGCCGCGGCCCTCTACGTGGACGACGGCTCGCTGTTCACCGAGTTCGTGGAGTGGCTGGTGACGATCCTGACCAGCCGTGGCGTGCCGCCCGCGGCGCTCGGGCTGAGCCTCGCGTACTACGGCCGGGTCCTGCGGGACTTCCCCCGGGCGGCCCGCTACCTGGACCGGGGTCGGTGCCTGCTCGGTCGGCCGGGCGCCGCCTGACGGGGTCGGGCCGTCGCCGGCTGGCCCACGACACCCTCCCGCGTATACTTGCCACACTGCAAACATCCCGTCGCGGCGGGAGCGAGGGGGGCACGGTGACGTTCACCGTCACGCACGAGGAGCGCGACGGCGGTGGCACGCATCTTCGCCTCGTCGGAGAGCTCGACATGAGCACCGCGCCGGCGCTCAACGCCGTGATCGACCGGCTCGTCGCGGCCGGCGAGCGCCGGCTGCTGGTGGACCTCGGCGAGCTGACGTTCTGCGACTCGACCGGCATCGCCGCGCTCGTCCGGGGCGACAACCGCGCCGCGGTCGACGGCGGGTGGCTGCGGGTCACCGGCGCCACCGGCTCGGTGCAGCGGGTCCTGAGCCTCACCGGCATCGACGAGGTGCTGGGCTGCGGGCCGGACACGCCCCTCCCCGGCGTCGCGGATCGTCCCGTGATGGGCTAGATTTCCCCGCCGGTATGTGAGCGTCAGTCCTTTTCCCCCGACCGAAGCAGGTAACTCATGGGCACTTCCCGCCCGAACCCGGTGCGCATCCTCGTGGTGGACGACGACCCGGGCGACGTGCTGATGATCGAGGAGGCCCTCGGGGACTCCGATGTCGAGAAGGTGATCGACGTGGTCGGCGACGGCGAGGAGGCGATGGAGTTCCTGCGCCGCGAGGGGCGGCACACGGAGGCCGTCCGCCCCGACGTCATCCTGCTCGACCTCAACATGCCGCGGATGGACGGGCGTCAGGTGCTCGGCGCCGTCAAACAGGACGAGGACCTGCGGACCATCCCGATCGTCGTGCTGACCACCTCGAACGCGGACACGGACATCGTCGGCAGCTACACGCTGCAGGCCAACGCGTACGTGACGAAGCCGATCGACCTGGACGACTTCAACGACGTGGTGCACCGCATCGACGAGTTCTTCGGCCGCGTGGTCGTGCTGCCCAAGCGCCTCTGACGGACCCACCCCCGCCGCCCGTCGCGGGTGTGGCGGGAGGCGTACCCGCACGCATGGTGAACATTTTTCCCGAACCCGTGCGGGGCCTGCGCGGCGCGGCCGAGGATCCCAGGTGGGGAAGAACAACCAGCTGCCTGGGGGCGACAGTATGAGGTTCTCCGTCGTGGACGTGGGCTACGACCAGCGGCAGGTGGATTCCTGCCTGGACGAGTTGGGGGTCCGGCTGACCCGGCTCGCGGCGTTGGCGGAGAGCGCCGCCGGGGATGGCCGGGAATGGGACCGGATCCGGCAGGAGGCCGACGGACTCTGCGTGCTGCTCCGCCGACCCGAGCCGGGCGCGGGGCGCGGCCTCGGCGAGGCGGAGCGGGAGGCGGCGGCGCTGCTGGCCCGGGCGCGCGTCGAGTTGGACGCGGCCCGCGAGGAGGCCCGGCAGCTGCGCGAGCGGGCGTACGCGGAGGCCGTGCAGACCCGCCGCGACTTCGAGGCGGCCCTGTACCTGCGCCGGCGGCGGGAGGCCCGGGCCGACGAGATCCTCGGCGGCCTGACCGCCGAGCCGGTGCCCGTCGACACGCCGACCGCGGCGGCCGGTGCCACCGGGGTCCCGGCGACCCGGGCGGCGGCCGGGAGCACCGAGTAGCGTCGCGAGGCCGGCCCGCCCGCCACGGCTCAGGTGAGCGCCTCGACGACCTCCGTCGCGCGGTCCTCGTGCTGGGCGTACGCGTCGGGGAACGCGGAGACCTGCACGGTCTGGGCGGCCACGGTGAGGCTCATGTCCTGCCAGCCGGGGACCTCCAGCAGCGCGAGGTAGAAGGCGCGTGCCGCGAACGCCGGGCGCATCAGCTCGGCCACGGTGCCCCAGCCGCTGCTGGGTCGCTGCTGGAAGAGGCCGACCGAGTCGTGGTCCCAGCCGATGGCCTGGTGCGGGTAGTCCTGCGACTCCGGCAGCACTCCGCTCGCGTAGTTGAGCAGGGTGCTCTCCTGCATCGCGGTCGCGACCGCGATGACCATCCCGAACTTGGGCACGTCCAGTTCCCGGCCGACGTCGACGATCACCTTCGCGTTGTCCATCTGGGCCTGGGTGAGCCCGGCGACCGGCTTGGGTCGGCGGGGCTTCGCCGGCTTCTTCGGCGTCGGCTTCTTCGTCGCGGTGCGGGTGGGGGTCGGGGTGGGGCTGGGGCTGGGGCTGACCGGAGTGGGGGAGGCGGTGCGTTCCAGCGACCGGGAGGCGCGCTGGTCGGCCAGGGCGGCGCGGTCGGCCACCGCCTCGGCCAGCGGCTCCGTGCGCTCCGGGGCGTCGTCCCGGACGCCGGCGTACGCGGCGAAGCCGAGGCAGCAGGAGACGCCGGTGGCGAGCGCCACCCGTAGCGGCGTCGAGGTGAGCACCGCCCGGGCGCCGCGCCGAGGTGGCTCGGGGGCCCGGTGCCGGCCGATCGTCCGTTCGGTGGATGCCCGCTCCCTCGAACCGGTGGTGGGTTCGGTGGCGGTCAGCTTCTGGTCGGAGGGGTCGTCGGGATGCACCCGCCGAGGCTAGGGGGTCCGGGGAGCGTTTCCAGCTGCCGGGTTGGTGGCATGCGCCACAATTTGCCGCCTTCGACCGGATGATTGTCCGCAGTCGTCCACGAAGGTGATGGACCACTGATCTCGGGTATTACGGCTATGACCGAAATGCCGTCATAAGCTGGGCACATGGGTGATCTTGGGCAGCCGGCGCGACACCCGGCGACGCCTCCGCCGTCCGACGGAGACGTCGCTCCGCCGTACGGTCGAACGGGCGGTGGGCCGGACGCCCCCCGGCGCCGGCGGCGTGGCTGGCTGATCACCGCCGCGGCCGTGCTGCTCGCCGGGGTGATCGCCGGTCACCGGGCGGTCCCCAACGTGCGCGGCTTCGGCAGCCTGCTCGACAGCGTCACTCCGCTGCTCGGCCTGGGTGTACCGCTGCTGGCCGTGGCCGCGCTGCTGCGTCGCGCGCGCCTCGCGCTGGTCGCGGTGCTGCTCCCCGCCGTCGTCTGGGCGACCCTCTACGCCGGGCCCTGGCTGCGGCACGGGCCCGCCGCGAGCGCGACCGCCGGTGGGCTGCGGGTCGCCAGCCAGAACCTGCGCGCCGGCAACCCCGACCCGGCCGCGACCGTCCGGGCCCTCGCCGACGCCGACCTGATCGCCCTGCAGGAGATCGGCGACGAGACGCCCGTCGCCGAGGTCCTCCGACCCGGTCACCCGCACCGGGTCGCCGTCTCCACGGTCGCCCTCTACAGCCGCTACCCGGTGCGCGACGGCGCCGGCGTGGACACCGGCCTCGGCTGGACGCGGGCGCTGCGCGCGGTCGTCGACACCCCGAGCGGCGACCTGGCGGTGTACGTGGTGCACCTCGGGTCGGCCCGGGCCGGCGACACCGCCACCCGGGACCAGACCGTGGCCGCGCTGGCCGCCCGGATACGCGCGGACCCGGCGCCGCGCCTCGTGGTGCTCGGCGACCTCAACACCGCCAGCTCCGACCGCGTCTTCGCCCCACTCGGCCGGCTGCTCGACGACGCGCAGGTCGACGCCGGCCGGGGCTTCGGCTTCACCTGGCCGGCGGCGGTCCCGGTCACCCGCCCGGACCACGTCCTCTACCGCGGGTTGACGGCCACCTCCGCCGGCGTGCTCCGCACCCCGGACAGCGACCACCGGGCGGTCACCGCGAGCTTCCGCTGGTGACAGCCCTCTAGTGCCGGCCGTTCTCGGCCGGCGTGACGGTGAGCCGGTGGCGGCTGTTGTCGCCGCTGGAGAACGGCCAGAGTCGGTCGGCGTACTCGACCAGCTGGGCCAGCTGCTGCCGGGTCAACCCGGCGGACGCGATCTCGGCGTGCACGTCCGCCCGGTACCGGCCGTCGCCGTCGCGCCCCAGCTTCGCCTCGGCGCGTACCTGCACGGTGTGCGACTCGTCGGTGATCTCACCGGCCGCCTCCACCGCGGCGTGGTGCAGGCAGGACGCGAACGCGGCGGCCAGCAGCTGTTCGGGTCGCAGCCCCGTGCAGTGCGCCGCCAGCGGGGACGCCAGCGCGGTGGAGAGCCCTCCGTCGTCGGTTCGTACGTGCCCGCCCTCGGCGGTCGCGGTGGCCTCATGCAGCCAGGAACTCGGATCCGGCATCGCGTTCCTCCCGTCACTCGCCGTGACGGCTACCCGGCCCCCGGGCGGCGAAACCGTTCCCGGGGCGGCCAGGGCGCCGGCTCGGGGCCCCCTGAGCGGCGCGGGATGCCGGGCTCAGCGCCGCCCGGAAGCCACCTCGGTGACCTCGGCCGCGGCCTGCTCGGTCCAGGGCCGGACCCCCGCGCGTCGCGGTCGTGGCACCGACGGCAGCCGCATCGGTACGTACACCCGCGCGTCCACTGCCTCGGCCAGCAGCAGCGCCGCGACCAGACTCGTCGGCCGCTCGGCCGGATCGTCGGCCAGGCAGCGGTGGCACAGCTCCGCCACCTCCGGCGGCAGCCCGGCGATCTCCGGCAGCGGGTCCGGTGCCTGGCGGCGGCGGGCGCCGAACAGCTGTGTCGTGGTTCCGGCGGGGTACGGCAGTCGCGCGGTCAGGCAGTAGTAGAGCAGCACGCCGAGCGCGTACATGTCCGCCGCGGGCGTGGCCGGTGCCCGGTCCAGCTGCTCCGGCGCCAGGTACGCCGGCGTGCCGACGATCATGCCGTCCGGCAGCGCGTCCGGGGTGCCGGAAGGGGTGGCGATGCCGAAGTCGAGGACCTTCACCCCGGCCGGGGTGAGGATGACGTTCGCCGGCTTTACGTCGCGGTGCACGATGCCGTGCGCGTGCGCCGCGGCCAGGGCGCCGCACACCTCGGCGCAGACGCGTGCCGCGATGCGCCAGTCCAACGGGCCGGCGCGCAGGTGCGCGGCGAGCGTCTCACCCTCGGCCAACTCCATCACGATGTAGGGCGTCCGGTGCTCCGGCCCCGTCGCGCAGGTGCCGAAGTCGTGGACGCTGGCCACGTTCGGGTGCACCAGCCGGGCCGCCGCGCGGGCCTCGGCGCGGATCCGCTCGACCGAGCCGTCCCGGTCCTGGCTGGGGGAGATCAGCTTGACCGCCACCGGACGGTCGAGGACGACATCGTGCGCGCGCCACACCTCGGACATCCCGCCGATCCCGATGCGCTGTTCGAGCCGGTACCGCCCGTCCAACGTCCGCATCGGTCGACTCCTCGTCCTCGTCCCGCGCCCCGGTGGGCGCCTGCACGAGCGGTACCCGGGCTCCCAACAGGGCAAACCGTGATGATCAAGAAGGGGTGGCGCGCTGCGTCCGCCCGGCCCGTGCGGTAGCTTGCGAGCCGGGGGCGGCGTCACCCACAGTGCCGACCCGAACACCGAGGGGAGCGGCGATGAGTGAGGTGACCGTACGCTTCGTCGGCGGACCGGCCCACGACCTGGTCCGGGATCTGCCCGCCGACCCCGACGGCCGCCCGCCCGCGCGCTGGGTGATGCGCCATCCGCGCGGTGAGGGGCCCGTGCAGGGCGGCCCCGACCACCTCTACGAACGCGAGGGATCCGACGGCGGCGGGGCCTGGACCATGCGCTTCGTCCGCACCGATCCCCTCGGCGTCTCCGAGTAGTGGCGCGCACAGCCGGCACACAGGGTGCGCAGGGCCACCACACAGGGAAGACGCCCACCATGGAGGGCATGGTCATGGAGGGGAGGGCCGCGCAGGGCCGCATCGAACTGCGCCGCCCGGACGGCGAGCCGGTCCGGGTGCTGGTGGTCGACGACGAGCCGACGCTCACCGACCTGCTGTCGATGGCGCTGCGCTACGAGGGCTGGCAGGTGCGCAGCGCCGGCAACGGCATGGCGGCCCTCACCGCGGCGCGGCAGTTCCAGCCGGACGCGGTCGTGCTCGACGTCATGCTCCCGGACCTCGACGGCTTCCAGGTGCTGCGCCGCCTGCGTGAGCAGACGCCCACCGTCCCGGTGCTCTTCCTGACCGCCCGGGACGCGGTGGAGGAGCGGATTGCCGGGCTCACGGTGGGCGGCGACGACTACGTCACCAAGCCGTTCAGCCTGGAAGAGGTGATCGCCCGGCTGCGTGCGCTGCTGCGCCGCTCCGGTTCCGCGGTCGCCGCCCGCGAGGAGGCCGTGCTCACCGTCGGCGACCTCACCCTCGACGAGGACAGCCACGAGGTGCGCCGCGGCGGGCGGTTGGTCACCCTCACGGCCACCGAGTTCGAGCTGCTGCGCTACCTGATGCGCAACCCACGCCGCGTGCTCAGCAAGGCGCAGATCCTCGACCGGGTCTGGAACTACGACTTCGGCGGGCAGGCCAACGTGGTCGAGCTGTACATCTCGTACCTGCGGAAGAAGATCGACGCCGGCCGGGAGCCGATGATCCACACGCTGCGCGGCGCGGGGTATGTCCTCAAGCCGGCCGAGTGACCAGGCTGCCCGGCATCGCCCCGCGCACGCCCTGCGCCGCCGGCTCGCCGGCTGGTCGTTGCGGCGCCGGCTCGTGCTCTCCGTGGTGGCGCTGCTCGCCCTGGTGAGCGTCGGGATCGGCGGCCTGACCACCGTCGCGCTGCGCCACTTCCTCGTTCAGCAGGTCGACAACCAGCTCACCATGAACGACCGCCGCCCCGGCGGCCCACCGTGGTTCCGGGAGGGCGCGCAGCCGCCGTGGCCGGGCCGGCAGGCCGACAGCGGACCGCGGACCCCCGAACCGCCGGGCGGGTTCCCGCCGGGCTCCATCGCGGTGCGGGTGGTCGACGGAACCACCCTCGCGGGCGTCCGCACCGACAGCGGCGGCGTCGAGGCGGTGCCGGCCACCGACGTCCGCCCGTTGGCGGAGCTGGCCACCGACGGGCGACCGCACACCGTGGACCTCGGCGCCCGGGGCGACTACCGTGCGGTGGCCCGCACGGCGGCCGGCGGAGTGGTCGTGGCCGTGGCCATCCCGCTCGCCGGGGTCGACGAGACGGTCATGTGGATGATCGTCGCCCAGGCCGGCGTGGCCACCGCCGGGCTGCTGGTCGCCGGCGGGCTCGGCGCGCTGATCGTCCGGGCCGCCCTGCGCCCGCTCAACCGGGTCGCCGCCACCGCCGGCCGGGTCAGCGAGCTCACCCTCGATCGGGGCGAGGTGGCGCTCTCCGAGCGGGTCCCGGGCTCCGACACCGACCCGCGTACCGAGGTGGGGCGGGTCGGCGTCGCGCTCAACCGGATGCTCGGGCACGTCGCCGCCGCGCTCGCCGCGCGTCAGGCCAGCGAGACCCGGGTCCGCCAGTTCGTCGCGGACGCCAGCCACGAGCTGCGGACGCCGCTGGCGGCGATCCGAGGGTACGCCGAGGTGGCCCGCCGGGGCCGCGACCAGGTCCCGCCCGACGTCGCGCACGCCCTGCGCCGGGTCGAGTCGGAGAGCACCCGCATGACCAGCCTCGTCGACGACCTCCTGCTGCTGGCCCGCCTCGACTCCGGCCGGCCCCTCGCGGTGGCGCCGGTGGACCTGTCCGCGCTGGTCGTGGACGCGGTCAGCGACGCGCACGTCGCCGGGCCCGAGCATCGCTGGCAGCTCGACCTGCCCGACGTGGTGATCCGGGTGCCCGGCGACGCCGCCCGGCTGCACCAGGTGGTGGCGAACCTGCTCGCGAACGCGCGGGTGCACACCCCGCCCGGCACGACGGTCACCACCACGCTGCGCGCCGACCCGGACGCCGCCGTGCTCAGCGTCACCGACGACGGCCCCGGAGTGCCGCCCGACCTGCAACCCGAGGTCTTCGAACGGTTCGCGCGCGGGGACGGCTCCCGGTCCCGGGCGCACGGCAGCACCGGCCTGGGCCTGGCGATCGTGGCGGCGGTGGTGGAGGCGCACGGCGGCGCGGTCGCCGTGGAGAGCCGGCCGGGCCGGACCGTGTTCACGGTCCGGCTGCCGAATCCCACAGCGGACGCATAGCCGGCGCACGGGGCCCAGCCAGCCCGGCCACCGAGGGTTGCCGGCATGGACAGAACCGAGACCCTGACCGTGCCCGCCGTCGCCGCACCCGCGTCCCGGCCCACCGGCCGGGACGGTGGATCAGCGCCGCGACAACGCGCCCGGAGGTGGACCCGCCCGGCCGTCGCGGCCCTGCTGCTCGCCACCGGCCTGCTGTACGTCTGGGGCCTCGGCGCCTCCGGCTGGGCGAACTCCTTCTATGCCGCGGCCGTGCAGGCCGGATCGGTCGACGCGAAGGCGTTCTTCTACGGATCGTCCGACGCGGCCAACTCGATCACCGTGGACAAGACGCCGGCCTCGCTGTGGCTGATGGCCCTCTCCGTCCGCGTTTTCGGCCTCAACAGCTGGGCGATGCTCGTCCCCCAGGCACTGTGCGGCGTCGCCTCCGTCGGTGTGCTGTACGCCACCGTGCGGCGTTGGTACGGCCCGGTCGCCGGGCTGCTCGCCGGGGCCGTGCTCGCCACCACCCCGGTCGCGACGTTGATGTTCCGCTTCAACAACCCCGACGCGCTGCTGGTGCTGCTGCTGGTGGCCGGCGCGTACGCCACCGTCCGGGCCGTCGAGACGGCCGCCACCCGGTGGATCGTGTTCGCCGGCGCCCTGGTCGGCCTCGGCTTCCTCACCAAGATGCTCCAGGCGTTCCTGGTGGTGCCGGTCTTCGTCGGCGTCTACCTGCTGGCCGCGCCGACCCGGCTGTGGCGGCGGCTCCGCGACCTGCTCCTCGCCGGGCTCGCCCTGGTGGTCACCGCCGGCTGGTGGGTGGCGGTCGTCGAACTGGTGCCGGCCGACGCCCGGCCCTACATCGGTGGCTCCCAGTCCAACTCGATCCTGGAGCTGACCCTCGGCTACAACGGCCTCGGCCGGATCACCGGCGACGAGGTGGGCAGCGTCGGCGGAGGCGGCGGTCGGACGGGCGGCGGACCGTTCTCGGGACAGACCGGCTGGCTGCGAATGTTCGGTGGCGAGGTCGGCGGTCAGATCTCCTGGCTGCTGCCGGCCGCGCTGATCCTGCTCGTCGCCGGCCTGGTGGTGGCCGGGCGGGCGCCCCGGACCGACCGGACCCGCGCCGGGCTGCTGCTGTGGGGTTGCTGGCTGCTGGTGACCGGTCTGATCTTCAGCTTCATGTCGGGCATCTTCCACGCCTACTACACCGTGGCGCTCGCCCCGGCGGTCGGCGCGCTGGTCGGCGTCGGCGTCACCCTCCTCTGGCGCACGGCGGCCTCGCCGGTCGCACCGGACGGCCCGGACCCGGGTGTGCCCGGGGCGACCGCCGACGCCGGCCGATCCGAGGCGGACGCCACCGGGCGGGCCGGTGACCGGCGGACGGGGTGGCGGTCCCGGGCCGCCACCGCCACGCTGGCCGGGGTCCTGGTGGTCACCGCCTGGTGGTCGTGGAAGCTGCTCGGCCGCAGCCCCGACTGGCACCCGTGGCTGCGCACCGCCGTGCTCGTCACCGGGCTCGCCGCCGCGGCCGTGACCGTCCTGGCCGAGCGGCTGCCCCGGCGGGCGGTGCCGGTGGTGCTCACCCTCGGTGCGGCCGCCGCCCTCGCCGGGCCGGTCGCGTACTCCGTGCAGACCGCCGCCACCGCGCACACGGGGTCGATCCCGAGCGCCGGGCCGGCCGTCGCGGCGGGTCCGGGTCGCGGTGGCTTCCCCGGCGGCCCGGACGGCACCCGGCGCGGTGCCTTCCCCGGTGGACAGTCCGGCACGGCGGGCACGCCGGGCCGGTTCCCCGGCTTTCCCGGCGGCGCGAACACGGGCCAGGCGTCCGGCGGCGACCCGAGCACCGGCGCCGCCGGGCAGCTCCGCGGCGGCGCGAACCCCGGCGGCCCCAGCCAGTTCCCGGGCTCCAGCCAGTTCCCGGGCCGCGGCCAGTTTCCGGGCGGCTGGCCCGGCCAGGGCGGTGACGGCCGGGCGGTCCGGGGTGGCGGAATGGGCGGACTGCTCGACTCCCGTGAGCCGAGCGTCGCGCTGCGGGAGCTGCTGGAGCGCGACAGCGACCGGTACACCTGGGTGGCCGCCACCGTCGGGTCGAACAACGCCTCCGGCTACCAGCTCGCCACCGGCGACCCGGTGATGCCGATCGGCGGGTTCAATGGCAGCGACCCGTCACCAACCCTCGCCCGGTTCCAGCGGTACGTCGCCGAGGGCCGGATCCACTACTTCCTCGGCGGCGGCGGGTTCCGGGCCAACGGCGGCAGCTCCGCGTCGTCCGAGATCGCCTCCTGGGTGGCGTCGACGTTCGAGGCGCGGACCGTCGACGGCGTCACGGTCTACGACCTGAGCAGCGGACGGGAGGGCTGAGCATGACTCGCTCCCGCGAGGCGTACGCCGTCACCCGGGCCGTCCCGGCCACCCCGACCGCGGTGCTCGAGGTGGTGGTCCCCGTCCACAACGAGGAGGTCGACCTCGGCCCCTGCGTACGGCGGCTGCACGCCCACCTGAGCGCGCATTTCCCGTACCCGTTCCGGATCACGATCGCCGACAACGCGAGCACCGACGCGACGCTGGCGTTGGCCGAGGCGCTGGCCGCCGAGCTGCCGTCGGTGGGCGTGCGGCACCTGGACGCCAAGGGGCGCGGGCGGGCGCTGCGGGCCGCATGGTCGGAGTCGTCCGCGCCGGTGCTCGCGTACATGGACGTGGACCTGTCGACCGACCTGGCCGCCCTGCTGCCGCTGGTCGCGCCCCTGATCTCCGGGCACTCCGACCTGGCGATCGGCACCCGCCTGGCGCGTACCGCCCGGGTGGTCCGCGGCGCTAAACGGGAGGTGATCTCCCGGGCCTACAACCTGCTGCTGCGCGGCACCCTCGCGGCCCGGTTCTCCGACGCCCAGTGCGGGTTCAAGGCGATCCGCGCCGACGTCGCCGCGAGCCTGCTGCCGCTGGTCCAGGACACCGGCTGGTTCTTCGACACCGAGCTGCTGGTGCTCGCCCAGCGGGCCGGCCTGCGGATCCACGAGGTGCCGGTCGACTGGGTGGACGACCCGGACAGCCGGGTGGACGTCCTGGCCACCGCGTACGCGGACCTGCGGGGCATCGGGCGGCTGGGCCGGGCGCTGCTGACCGGCGCGCTGCCCCTGGCCGAGCTGCGCGAACAGCTCGGTCGGGCGCCGTTGGCCGCGCCGCCGGCCCGGGTGCCGGTGGGGCTGCCCCGGCAACTGGCCCGCTTCGCCGCCGTCGGGGTGGCCAGCACGGTCGCGTACCTGCTGCTCTTCGTGGCCAGCCGTGGCGTCCTCGGTGCCCAACCGGCGAACCTGCTGGCGCTGCTCCTCACGGCGGTGGCGAACACGGCCGCCAACCGTCGGTTGACCTTCGGCATCACCGGCCGCCGCCACGCGGGCTGGCACCACCTCCAGGGGCTGCTCGCCTTCGGGCTCGGCCTGGCGCTGACCAGCGGGGCCCTCGCGGCGCTGCACGCGGCGACCGCCGCGCCCGGCCGTCCGCTCGAACTGGCCGTCCTGGTGGCGGCGAATCTGGTCGCGACGGTGCTGCGGTTCGTCCTGCTGCGGCTCGGGATGCACCACCGCCGGACCTGAACGGGCGGACCGCCGGGTCTGACCGCCGGTCCCACCCCGCAGGGCGCACGGGCCCGCCGGGCCACCGTACGGTCGGCTCAGCGCCCCAGCACCTCGGCGAGGACCTCGACGACGCGTCGCGCGTGCCGCCCGTCGGGGTCCTCGTCGGCGTTCAGGTCGGCGACGCTCATCCCGAGCAGCCGATCGGCGCGAGCCAGCGGCGTGACCAGATCGACCAGGTCGGGCCAGCGCAGCCCGTCCGGCTCCGGGTAGGTGACCGCCGGCAGGTCGCGCGGGTCGACCGCGTCGAGGTCGAGGTGCAGCCAGGCCGGACCGTCGCCACCGGCGGCGAGCGCCGCGCCGACCGGCCCGGGCCCGCGCCGACGCAGCTCGGCGGCGGGCAGCTGGTGGATCCGTGGGTCGACACGGGCGGCTTCCCGGCGCCCGGCCTCGTCCGCCGGCGGCCGGTGGCCCAGCAGGTGGACCCGGTGCGGCTCGACCAGCACGTCGTCGACGCCCGCCGCGACGGTCGGGCCGTGACCGGTGACGACGCTCAGATCCATGTCGGCGCCCTCACCGGTCTCCGAGGTGACCCCGTCGTAGAAGTCCGGGTGGCCGTCGACGAACCACAGCTCCACCTCCCGCGGCAGCGCGCGGCAGATGCCGGGCAGGATCGCGCAGTCGCCGCCCACCACCAGCGGTCGACGTCCGGCGGCGACGAGCTCGCCGACCCGCGCGGCGATGGCCCCGCCGGCCCGGCGTACCGCCGCGGCGCCGACCAGGCCGGTCGCCGGGTCGCGGGTCGGGTCCCGCATCCAGGCGTCGATCTCGCCACCGTCGTCCGCGCCGATCGCGGCGAGCAGGCCGGCGCGGCGCAGCGCGGCCGGTGCCCGCTGCTCGCCCCGGCCCCGGCCGGACGAGTCCAGCGGCGCGTCCACCACCACCCACCCCATCCCGGCAGGGTATCGGCGGCACCGCGCTTCGGTGTCGTACCCGCGTGGCACGCTGTGGCGCGTGTACCGGGAGCGTTCCGCGGGCGTCGCCGGCGCGGTCCTCTGGACCAGCGCCGACCCGGGCGGCGCCCGGTCCGTGCGGGTGCTGCCTGACGGCTGCCTCGACCTGATCTGGTCCAGCGCGGCCGGGTTGCTGGTGGCCGGGCCGGACCGGCGGGCGTTCGTCAGCGTCAGCGCGCCGGGGCAGCGGTGGGTGGGGCTGCGGTTCCCGCCCGGCGTCGGCCCCGCGGTGCTCGGCGTGCCCGCCGACGAGCTGCGGGACAGCCGGGTGCCGCTCGCCGCGCTGTGGGGTGACCGGGCGGCGGCCGACCTCGTGGAGCGGGCCGCCGACGACCCGGCGGCGCTGCTGCCGGCGCTCGCCGCCCGGCGGCTGCGCGCGGCCGGGGGACCGGACAGGCTGGGCGCCCGGATCGCGGCCGGGGCGGCCGCCGGCGTTCCGGTCGCCGCCATCGCCGCCGACCTCGACCTGGATCCGCGCGCCCTGCACCGGCGCTGCCGACACCTGTTCGGCTACGGCCCGAAGACCCTCGCCCGGATCCTGCGGATGCGCCGGGCGCTCGCCCTGGCCCGCACGGGCACGCCGTTGGCCGAGGTGGCCGCCGTCTGCGGCTACGCCGACCAGGCGCACCTCAGCCGGGACGTGCGGGATCTGGCCGGCGTCCCGCCGACCGCCCTGCTCGCCGGCTGAGCGGGGCTCAGCCGGCGGCGAGCGGGGCGTACAGGTCCACGCCGTTGCCCTCGGGGTCGTGCAGCACCGCGTACCGCTGGCCCCAGAAGGCGTCCCACGGCTTCAGCTCGCCGTGGAAGCCGGCCTCGGTCATCTCGGCGAACCTGCGGTCCACCTCGGCCGGTTCCGCGCAGCGGAAGGCGAGGTTGATCCGCGAGCTGCCGGTGGGCGGCGTCCACTCCGGGCTGAACGAGCGGACCAGGTCGACGTGGTCCCAGGCGATGCGGACGCCGTCGGTGAGGGTCGACTCGACGTGCTGTTCCGACTCGGCGCCGGGCGGGATCTCCAGCCCGAGCCGCCGGTAGAAGTCCAGGGTGCGTGCCATGTCCGTGACGAGCAGGCTGATGAAGTCGAACCGGAGAGTCATGGTGTCCAGGCTAGGAGCGCGTTCGTTGACCGTCTTGAACGAAACGGACGGGGGGTGTGTGGCCGGTGTGCCCTTCATGGCGAGGATGATCGGCGTACGGTGTCAGACAAGTCCGGCCTTCCGGGTCAAAAGCCTCAGTGCTCTACCGCTCGGGACGTCGGTGTCGTGACGGCGAGGGAAGGAGCGGTCAGTGATCCACCTGGCCTACCTGGACGCGGGATCCGGCAGCCTCATCGTGCAGGCGGTGGTCGGCGGGGTGGCCGGCGCCGCCGTGGCAGCCAAGCTCTACTGGCGGCGGCTGGTCGACCGGTTCCGCCGGCAGCCCACCGACCAACGCTGACCGGCCGGCATGGCGATCTCCCCCACGGGCGTGCGGCCCGAACCCGGTTCCTTCCGCGACCCGGCCAACCGGGTCTTCCACCTGGGCGACGAGGTGCTGCGCGGCCTCGACGCGCGGGCCGCCGAGGACTGGCGGGCGCTGGCCGGCGCGGACTTCTTCACCACCCTCCTCGCCGAGGGCAAGGTCTGCGGCACCGAGGCCGTCGACCCGACCCGGGTGCCGGGCGCGCAGGCGTGGGCAGCCGTGCTGCGGCACGAACGCATCCCGTTCGTCTCCCACCCGTACGAGTGGTCCTTCGGCATGCTGCGCGACGCGGCGCTGCGGCACCTGGAGATCCTCCGGGCCGCCATCCCCGCCGGGTTCACCACCAAGGACGGGTCGGCGTACAACCTCCAGTGGCGGGGCACCGACCCGGTCTTCATCGACGTCGGCTCCTTCGAACCACTGCGTGACGGCGAGCCCTGGGCGGGCTACCGGCAGTTCTGCCAGACGATGCTCTACCCGCTGCTGCTCACCGCCCACCTCGGGGTGGACTTCCAGCCGTGGCTGAGGTCCCGGGTGGACGGGATCGAGGCCGACCAACTGCGTCCGCTGTTCCGTGGGGTTCGGCGACTGCTGCCCGGCGTACCGACCCATGTGCACCTGCACGGCGCGATGCAGAGCCGCAACGCGGCCGCCACCACGACCGACGTCCGCGCCCAACTGCGGGCCGCCGGCTACTCGCGGGAACTGGCGCTGGCCACCGTACGCGGAATCGAGAAGCTGGTCCGGCGGCTCGACCGCCGGACCACGCCCACCCACTGGGTCGACTACCAGCGCACCTGCGGCTACACGGCGCAGGACCGCGCCGGCAAGGAACGGTTCGTCACCGCCGCGCTGACCGACGGTGCCCGGCCCCGGCTGGTGCTCGACCTCGGCGCCAACGACGGCCGGTACTCGCGTCTCGCCGCCGGGCACGCCGACCAGGTGGTCGCCGTCGAGCAGGACCCGGTCGTGGTCGACACGCTGTACCGGGAGCTGCGGGCCGAGGGGGAGCGGCGCATCCTGCCGCTGGTGATGGACCTCGCCGATCCGTCGCCGGGCGGCGGGTGGCGGGGGGTCGAGCGGGCTTCCTTCGCCGACCGGGCCGCCGCCGACGTGGTACTCGCCCTGGCCGTCGTGCACCACCTCGCGATCGGTCGTAACGTGCCGCTGCCGGACGTGGTGAGCTGGCTCGCCGACCTCTGCGCACCCGGCGCCCGCATCGTCGTGGAGTTCGTCCACCCGGAGGACCCGATGGCGCGGCGGCTGCTCGCCAACAAGCCCGACGGGATCTTCCCCGACTACCGGCGCGCCGAGTTCGAACGGCACCTCGCGACCCGCGCCCGGATCACGCACCGCGAGGAGTTGCCCTCGGGTACCCGCACGCTGTACACGGCGGTCGTGGGTGGCTGACCCGCTCCCCGTCGGCAACCCACCACCGGTCCCGGCCGACGGCGCCGTGCCGTCCGGCACCCCGACGGCGGGAGCGCGGCGCCGGCGCTGGACGGCCGGGGCGCGGGCCGAAGGCGGCCGGCTGCTGGAGATCGTGGCGCTGGTCGGCCTGGTCGTCACCCAGCCGCTGCTGGACGTACTCGGCCGAAGCCCCGACTTCTTCCTCTTCCACCGCGCCGACCGGGAGGACATCCTGCTCCTCCTGGCCCTGGTCGCGGTGGCGCCCACCGTGCCGGTGGCGGTGGTCGGCGCGCTCAGCCGGCTGGCCGGCCGCACCGCGCGGGCGTGGACGCACACCCTGCTGGTCGGGCTGCTCCTCGCCGCGCTCGCCGTGCAGGCCGGGCGGCACGGCACGCCGCTGCGGGGCGTACCGCTGCTGGTGGCCGCGGCGGTCGTGGGCGCGGCCGGCGCCGCGGCCCACCGGCGCTGGCGCGCACCCCGCCGCGTGCTGCGCCTGGTCGCCGCCGGCCCACTCGTCTTCATCGCGCTGTTCCTGCTGGTCTCGCCCACGTCGGTGCTGGTCCTGCCCCGCGAGTCCGGCGGCGCCGCCGGCACCGCGGCGACCGACGTCCACCCGCCGGTGGTCATGCTGGTCCTGGACGAGCTGCCGCTGGTGTCGCTGCTCGGGCCCGACGGCCGGATCGACGCCACCCGGTTCCCGCACTTCGCCGAGCTGGCCGGCGGTTCCACCTGGTACCGCGACGCCACCGGCGTCAGCGGCTGGACCCCGTACGCCCTGCCGGCCATGCTCACCGGCCGCTACCCGACCCGGGGCGTGGCGCCGCACTACTCCCAGCACCCCGACAACCTGTTCACCGCCTTCGGCGGCCTGTACGACATCCGCGCCGAGGAGAGCATCACCCGGCTCTGCCCACCGAGCCGCTGCGAGCAACCGGTCGACCCGGAGCAGGGGCTCGGCGTGCTGGTCCGCGAGACCAGAACCCTGCTCGGCCAGGTCACCTCCCCCTGGGACAGCCGGATCGACCCGGAGGACTCATACCGGGAGCGGACCGCCGCCGAGGCGGGCCTGGACGCGGCCGAGCCGGTGCCGGACGACCCGAAGTTCCGCTGGGACAGCCTCGACGACAACCAGCCGGCCCGGTTCACCAGCTTCCTGGCCGGACTCAAACCCGAGCCCCGGCCCACCCTGCACTTCCTGCACCTGCTGATGCCGCACTCACCGTGGGCCTATCTGCCCTCCGGGGCCCGCTACGAGGCGCCGGAGGACCTGCCCAACGACGGCGCCGGCTGGGTCGAGCTGGCCCGGCAACGGCACCTCGCCCAGCTCGGTTACACCGACCGGCTGATCGGCGAGACCCTCCGACGGCTGCGCGAGACCGGCCTGTACGACCAGGCGGCCGTGGTGGTCACCGCCGACCACGGCGTCAGCTTCACGAAGGGCTTCCAGGGGCGCGGCATGGACGCGATCAAGGCCGCCCCGGGGGAGGTGGCCTGGGTGCCGATGTTCGTCAAGGAGCCCGGCCAGCGCGCCGGGCGCACCGACGACCGCAACTGGGAGCACGTCGACCTGCTGCCGACGGTGGCGGACCTGGCCGGCATCCGGCTGCCCTGGCGGGTCGACGGCCGGTCCGCCCGCGCGGCCGCCCGCCCCGCCGGCCAGAAGCACTTCTACGACCGGCCGGGGGAGCCCGTCGTCATTCCCGACGGCGTGCCGACCCCACCGCCGCTGCCGAGCCCGCACCCGCTGGTCGGCACCGCCGTGGGGCCTCGGCCGCCCGGCGGCGGGTCGGCACGGGTCGCCGACCTGGCCGCGTTCCGCGCCACCGACCCGGACACCGGCACGCTGCCGGCGATGGTCTGGGGTAGCGTTCCGGACGAGGTACCCGAGGGCACCCTGCTGGCGGTGGCGGTCAACGGGCGGGTCGGCGCGGTCGTGCCGGTGGTGCCGCCCGACCCGGGTGGCCGCCGGTTCGCCGCCCTCCTCGCCGACGACCGGCTCTTCCAAGCGGGCGCCAACCAACTCGACGTCTACCAGGTCACCGGCGACGGCGGGCTGCGGCATCTCGCGCTCTCCTGAATCGGACGATTCCCGGGTTTCCGAGCTGGGCGGTCGGGAATCAGGTGACGCATACCTCACCGCAGAACCAGGGGGAGCGGTGTCCCGGCGGCCGCGATTACGGTAAAAGCGAAGGCAATTCAACGTAGATTCGCCGGCGAAGCGAGGAACCACATGACGGAAGTCAAGCTCGATCACCCCGGTGGGCAGCTGTCGATGCCGGTGCACCCCGCCGTCGAGGGCCCCGCCGGAATCGGGGTGAGCAAGCTGCTGAAGGAAACCGGGATGACGACGTACGACCCCGGTTTCGTGAACACCGCGGCCTGCTCCTCCGCGATCACGTACATCGACGGTGACGCGGGGATCCTGCGCTACCGGGGTTACCCGATCGAGCAGCTGGCCGAGAAGTCCTCCTTCCTGGAGGTCTCCTACCTGCTCATCTACGGTGAGCTGCCGACCGAACAGCAGCTGAGCGAATTCACCGAGTGGATCCGCCGGCACTCGCTGCTGCACGAGGAGATGCGCCGCTTCTTCGACGGCTTCCCGCGGGACGCGCACCCGATGGCCGTGCTGTCGTCGGCGGTCAGCGCGCTCTCGACGTTTTACCAGGACAGCCTCGACCCGTTCGACTCCGAGCACGTCGAGATCTCGACGGTCCGGCTCATGGCGAAGGTCCCCACCATCGCCTCGTACGCCTACAAGAAGTCGATCGGGCAGCCGCTGCTGTACCCGGACAACTCGCTGGGCTACGTGGAGAACTTCCTCCGGATGACCTTCGGCGTGCCGGCCGAGCCGTACGAGGTCGACCCGGTGGTCGCCAAGGTGCTGGACATGCTGTTCATCCTGCACGCCGACCACGAGCAGAACTGCTCGACCTCGACCGTGCGGCTGGTGGGCTCCAGCAACGCCAACCTGTTCGCCTCGGTCTCGGCCGGCGTGAACGCGCTCTTCGGCCCCCTGCACGGCGGCGCCAACCAGGCCGTGCTGGAGATGCTCCAGAAGATCAAGTCCGACGGTGGCGACGTCCGCTCCTTCGTGCAGAAGGTCAAGGACAAGCAGGACGGCGTCAAGCTGATGGGCTTCGGCCACCGGGTCTACAAGAACTACGACCCGCGCGCCGCCATCGTGAAGAAGGCCGCCCAGGACGTGCTCGGCCGGATGGCCAAGCCGGACCCGCTGCTGGACATCGCGATGGAGCTGGAGGAGATCGCCCTCGCCGACGACTTCTTCGTCTCCCGCCGGCTCTACCCGAACGTGGACTTCTACACCGGCCTGATCTACAAGGCCATGGGCTTCCCCACCAAGATGTTCACGGTGCTCTTCGCGCTCGGCCGGCTCCCCGGCTGGATCGCCCAGTGGCGCGAGATGATCAACGACCCGGAGACCAAGATCGGCCGTCCGCGGCAGGTCTACACCGGTGCCGCCGAGCGGGACTACGTCGCCTTCGGCGACCGCTGACCCGTCCGCCGCGTACGCGAAGGCCGCCGACCCCGCCGGGGTCGGCGGCCTTCGCGCGTACACGGGCCGTAACGCCTGCCTCACCCGAGATACCGGGCGTGTCCGATATGTACGACAGGCGGTGACGACACCACCCTCGGCGCGGTGCTAGGTTCCCCGAAAGTTCGACCCAGCACGCCGAGGGGGCCGCGGATGTCGATTTCCCGGGAACCGGACGAGTTGGAACAGACCCTCACGGCGACCCGGCGGATGCTCGAATCGCTGCGCGCGTCCGTGGCGGCGAGCCCTGCGGGCGCGGGCGACGATCCGCCCCAGGGCGACGCGCTGGACGGGGCGGTGCTGGTGACCGCGACGTCGGGTGGTCGGATCGAGCGGATCGAGATCGCTCCCCACGCCAAGCGGCTGCCCCTGGAGGAGGTGGCCGAAGGGATCACGGCGGCGGTCAACGACGCGCTCGCCGAGGCCGCGGCGCGTCGGTCCGGGACGACTCCCGAGGCCGCGGCCACCGACCTCGCGGCGCTGTCGGAGCAGGTGCAGCGGATCCAGGACGACGGCCTGCGGCAGATGGCCCGCTTCACCACCACGCTCAACGACGTCATGACGCGGCTCGGGCGGCAGCAGTGAGCGGCTTCGAGGTGGTGCCCGAGAGTCTGCGCGAGGGCGGCGCGACGATCGGCGGCGGCGCGGAGGCGTTCCAGGCCCGGCTCCGGTCGTTCCAGGCCGAGCTCGCCGACTTCGAGGGCGCGTGGGGCGACGACACGATCGGGGCCCTGATCGGCACGGCCTACCAGGCGGTGTCCCAGTGGGCGTTCGAGTGCCTCCGGGCCGCCGCCGGCGACCTGGTCGCCGCCGGCACGGACCTGGCCGCCATGGCCGACGGTTACGAGCGTGTCGAGGAGTCGGCGCGGGCCCTCTTCGCGCAGCTCGACGGACGGCTGGGGTAGCCGGTGGGTCTGACGCTGCCGGGTGAGCTGGTCACCGTCCTCGGCATGATCGGCTACGACTGGCCGACCTCCGACGAGGAGAAGCTGTTCCGGCTGGGCCAGGCGTGGATCACCTTCGCCGGGGACGTCGGCCAGGTCGCCGCGGAGGTCGACGCCGGCGCCCGGCGGGTGACGGACGTGAACGTCGGCGAGGCGGTGGCCGCGTTCCAGACCTGGTGGGGCGGCCAGGACAGCGCCCCCGCCGCGCTCTCGGAGGCCCCGGCCGGCGCGATGGTTCTGGGTGCCGGGCTGATCGTCTGCGCGGCCGTCGTGCTGTTCCTGAAGATCCAGGTGATCGTCCAACTGGTCCTCCTGGCGATCCAGATCGCCCAGGCCATCGCGACGGCGGCGGCCACCTTCGGCGCGTCGCTGCTGGAGATTCCGATCTTCAAGCTGATCACGCAGACCGTGGTCGGCCTGCTGCTCGACCAGGCGGTCAACGCCCTGCTGGGCGGCTGACGTGGGCCGGCGCAAGCCCCCGGGAGGCGGCGGGACCGGCGGCACCGGCGGCGGGCCGGGCGGGAACGGTGGCACCGGCGGTGGGCCGGGTGGGACCGGCGGTGGGCCGGGTGGGACCGGTGGTGGGCAGCCGGGCGGCCGGGGGCTGCCGCCCGGGGTGCAGGGGCCGATGAAGCACGCCGTGCCGCAGTTCCACATGCCGACCCCGCGCGCTGGCCGCGCCGCCGGTGGCGGTCCCAGTGGGTCCGGTGGCCAGCGCCGCCCCGGCCAGAGCCCGCCGACCAGCCAACCCCTGCAGCCCGTCACGCCCGGCTGGACCCAGGTCCCCGGGCAGGCCGCCCCGCAGCACGTCCGCACGGCCGCACAGGACTTCCAGCCCCGGTACAGCGGCGAGCCCCGACCCACCACCGCCTCCTACAACGGGCAGACGATCACCTCCGGCGGCGGTCAGCGGCACCTCGCCGACGACCTCGCGCACGAGCGGCTACGGCGGGACGACGGGCGGCCGTACCCGCAGGCGCCCAACGTGCTCTTCGAGCACCCCGAGATGAAGGTCGCGGCCGACCTGCGCGAGCAGTTGCGCCGCAACGGCACGGTGGCCGATGCCGAGGTGGTCGTGGACAACAGCATGTGCGGCACCCGCCCCTTCGACCAGAACTATCCGCTGACCTGCGACAAGCTCCTCGCGGACACGATGCCCGCCGGGTCGCGGATGACCGTGTGGTCCACTCTCGACGGCGGCGCCACCTTCTACCAGAACGTGATCACCGGCACGGGTAGGCTGATCCGACCATGACGTACGTGATGATCGACCACCTCGCCCACCCGCGGTCGCTGGCCGACCCGGCCCAGGCGGGGGAGAGCTTCGACGAGGCCGTCCACGCCGTCCTGCCGCACGGCGGGTCGGGCCAGTCCCTCTGGTTCGGGCCGGAGGGCGCTGACGAGGACCTGCGCGTCGACATCGACGTCGAAGCCGGCCGCGCCGCGCTGACCTGGCTGGCGGACGACAGCGTCGGCGTCGAGCTGGCGCCCGGCCCCCCGATCACGGTCATGTGGTCGGTCGACGAGCCGCTGGTCACCGTCCCCGGCGAGCTGGCCCGGGTGAGCGCCGAGACGGCGCGTCGCGCGGTGATCGAGTACGTCACCACCGGCGAGCGGCCCACCGGTGTCCGGTGGGCCGCTCCCGGCGCGTGACCTCGGCCCGGCGACCGCTCAGCGGAGGCCGACGGCGGCGAGCAGGTTCCCGGCCGGTGTCGCCGGCAGCGACCGGCCTCGGCTCATCCGCTGCTCGGTCCGCTCGGCGGTGAAGGCGCGGTCCTGGGCGACGGCGGCCGCGTAGGTCGCCGCGGTGCGCCGCGCGATCGCCGACCAGCCGTACTGCTCGTGCACCATCGCGCGGGCCCGCCGGGCCAGCGCCCGCGCCCGGTCCCGGTCGGACAGCAGCGCGTCCACCGCCTCGGTCAGCCCGTCCGGGTCCTGCGGCCGGAAGGTCATCCCGGTCACCCCCGGCTCGACGATCTCGGCCAGCCCACCGGTGGCCGCCACCGCGAGGGGCGCCCCCGCCGCCGCGCCCTCCAGGGCCACCATGCCGAACGGCTCGTAGATGCTCGGCACCGCGAAGCAGTCCGACGCGGCCATCACCGCGGGCAGCTCCGCGCCGCCGAGGAAACCCGGCATGCTCACCGCGTCGCCGAGGCCGAGGCGGCGTACGTCGGACTCCAGCTCACCGCGGTACGGCCCGTCACCGGCGACCACCACCCGCAGGCCGGGGTGCCGCTCGCGCAGCCGCGGCAGCCCGGCGAGCAGGTGCTGCACGCCCTTCTCGTAGACCAGCCGACCGGCGAACGTGACCAGCGGGCCGTCGCCGGCGAACCGCGCCCGGGCGGCCGCCACCGCCTGGTGCGGGGCCCGCCACCGCTGCGGCTCGACGCCGTTGGGCACCACGTCCACCCGACCGGTGGGCACCCCGAACAGCCCGCTCACCTCGTCGCGCATGTAGCCGGAGCACACGATGACCCGCCCCGACTCGGTGCTGAGCCAGTGTTCGACGCCGTGGATGGTGCGGTTCATCTCCTCGGGGAGCCAGCCCTGGTGTCGGCCGGCTTCGGTGGCGTGGATGGTGGTGACCAGGGGCAGGTCGAGGTGCTCGCGCAGGGTCATCGCGGTGTGGGCGACGAGCCAGTCGTGGGCGTGGATGAGGTCGTAGTCGGCGGTGTCGGTGGCGCGGAGGGCGGCGCGGGTGAGGGTGTGGTTGAAGGCCATGGTCCAGGCCAGGAGGCTGTTGGTGGCGAGGGGGAAGGTGACGGGGTCTTCGGCGGCGCGGATGATGCGGACGCCGTCGGCGTATTCCTCCAGGGGTGCGCCGTCGGCGTGGCGGGTGACGACGGTGACGTCGTGGCCGGCGGCGGCGAGGGCGACGGAGAGGGCGTGGACGTGGCGTCCGAGCCCGCCGACCAGCACCGGCGGGTACTCCCACGACAGCATCAGGATGCGCGAGGCCGGCGGCGGGACGGCCGCCGCGGCGGGCTGCGGGAGCTGAGGGCGGGTCAGGGCGGGCCGGCAGGTGCGGTCCGGGGCGGTGGCGAGCTGCTCGCCGAGCCGCGTGGTGGTCACATCGATCTCCGTCCAGGCAGGGAGGGACCGCCGACAGCGGTGGCGGCAGGAACGAAGGTGGGTGGGCGGCCGAGGGCCTCGTGGCGCGCACGCGCGCGTCCCCGAACTAGGAAAAGGCATCGAGCCGCGTCTCGCATCCCGAAAACCGGCCAGGGTGACGGAAGACACCAGAACCCCCAGCCCGGGCGACTCGGGTCGATTCGCCGTACCGGCTGGGAGGATGGATTGGCCGAGCCGGGCGTGGGGCACTAACGGCGTGCACACCGCGCGGCCCGCCGTGCGGTGCGCTCATGGCGCGGTGCGCTCATGATCTGAATCGAGGGAGCGACATGCAGGTCTGGCCGGGCGAGCGCTATCCGCTGGGCGCCACCTACGACGGGATGGGCACCAACTTCGCGATCTTCTCCGAGGTCGCCGACGGGATCGAGCTGTGCCTGTTCGACGAGTGGGACACCGGCCTGGAGCGCCGCGTCGAGCTGCGCGAGGTCGACGCGTACGTCTGGCACGCGTACCTGCCCGGGATCGAGCCGGGGCAGCGCTACGGCTACCGGGTGCACGGGCCGTACGACCCGGCGAACGGGCTGCGCTGCAACCCGAACAAGCTGCTGCTCGACCCGTACGCGAAGGCCGTCGACGGCGACGTGGTCTGGGACCCGGCGGTCTACGACTACGAGCTCGGCCACCCGGAGCGCATGTCGGAGACCGACTCGGCGCCGTTCGTGCCCAAGTCGGTGGTGGTCAACCCGTACTTCGACTGGGGCAACGACAAGCCCCCGCGCACCCCCTACCACCACTCGGTCATCTACGAGGCGCACGTGCGCGGGCTGACCATGCGGCACCCGGGCATCCCGGAGGAGCTGCGCGGCACGTACGCCGGGATCGCCGCACCGCCGATGATCGAGCACCTGACGCGGCTCGGGGTGACCGCGATCGAGCTGATGCCCGTGCACCAGTTCGTGCACGACCACCGGCTGGCCGACCTGGGCCTGCGCAACTACTGGGGCTACAACACCATCGGCTTCTTCGCCCCGCACCACGGCTACTCGGCGCTGGGCCGGCTCGGTCAGCAGGTGCAGGAGTTCCGCGGCATGGTGAAGGCGCTGCACTCCGCCGGCATCGAGGTGATCCTCGACGTGGTCTACAACCACACCGCGGAGGGCAACCACCTCGGCCCCACCCTCAGCTTCAAGGGCATCGACACCCCCAGCTACTACCGGCTGAGCGAGGCCGACCGGCGCTACTTCGTCGACTACACCGGCACCGGCAACAGCCTCAACGTCCGCAGCCCGCACTCCCTGCAACTGATCATGGACTCGCTGCGGTACTGGGTGCAGGAGATGCACGTCGACGGGTTCCGGTTCGACCTGGCGGCCACCCTGGCCCGCGAGTTCTACGAGGTCGACCGCCTCTCCACCTTCTTCGAGGTGGTGCAGCAGGACCCGGTGGTCAGCCAGGTCAAGCTGATCGCCGAGCCGTGGGACGTCGGTCCCGGCGGCTACCAGGTGGGCAACTTCCCGCCGGTGTGGACCGAGTGGAACGGCAAGTACCGCGACACCGTCCGCGACTTCTGGCGCGGCGAGCCCGCCACCCTCGCCGAGTTCGCGTCCCGGATCTCCGGCTCGGCCGACCTCTACCAGGACGACGGACGCCGCCCGTTCCACAGCATCAACTTCGTCACCTGCCACGACGGCTTCACCCTGCACGACCTGGTGTCGTACAACGACAAGCACAACGAGGCCAACGGCGAGGAGAACCGCGACGGGGAGAGCCACAACCGGTCGTGGAACTGCGGGGTGGAGGGGCCCACCGACGACGAGGCGGTGCTCGCCCTGCGCGCCCGGCAGCGACGCAACTTCCTGGCCACGCTGATCCTCTCCCAGGGCGTGCCGATGATCGGCCACGGCGACGAGTTGGGCCGCACCCAGCACGGCAACAACAACGCCTACTGCCAGGACAGCGAACTGTCCTGGGTCGACTGGGACGACGCCGACGAGCAGTTGCTGGAGTTCGTCCGGACACTGGTGGCGTTCCGCCGCCGGCACCAGGTGTTCCGCCGCCGCCGCTTCTTCACCGGCCTGCCCGTCGGTGGCCGCGACGTCGACGCCCCGCTGCCCGACCTCGCCTGGTACACCCCGGACGGCCGGGAGATGACCGGCGAGGACTGGGGCAACGATTTCGGCCGCTCGGTCGCGCTGTTCGTCAACGGCGAGGGCATCCCCGAGCGCGGCCAGTACGGCCAGCGCCACCACGACAGCTCGTTCCTGCTCTTCTTCAACGCCCACGACGCGCCCCTGGACTTCACCCTGCCCGGCGGTGAGTACGGCCAGAAGTGGGAACGGGTGATCACCACCGCCGAGCCGGAGCCGGACGAGGTCACGGTGATCAGCGCGGGCGGCACCATCCGGGTGCCGGACCGCTCCCTGGTGGTCCTGGAGAGGACGGTCTGAGCCATGTCGGTGCCCCCTCACTCCGACGACACGACGACGACGGTGGCCGGGGTCGGTGCCACCTACCGGGTCCAGGTCCGCCCCGGCTTCGACCTGGACGCCACCGCCGGCCTCGCCGGCTACCTCGCCGACCTCGGCGTGACCCACCTCTACAGCGCGCCGCTGCTCACCGCCACCCCCGGCTCGGCGCACGGCTACGACGTCGTGGACCACCGGGCGGTCAACCCGGAACTCGGCGGCGAGGCGGGCCGGCAGCGGCTGCTGCGGGCGCTGCGTGCCGCCGGGCTCGGCCTGGTCGTCGACATCGTGCCCAACCACGCCGGGGTGGCCGTGCCGGCGGCGAACCCGGCCTGGTGGGACGTGCTGCGCCGGGGACGGTCCTCGGCCTACGCGGAGTGGTTCGACATCGACTGGGATCGGGGTCGGCTGCTGCTGCCGGTGCTCGCCGACACCGACGACGCCCTGGCCGACCTGAAGCTCGTCGACGGGGAGCTGCGTTACCACGAGCACCGATTCCCGATCGCCGACGGCACCGGCGGCGGGACCGCCCGTGACGTCCACGACCGGCAGCACTACGAGCTGGTCTCCTGGCGCCGGGGCGACACCGAGCTGACGTACCGCCGGTTCTTCGCCGTCTCCGACCTGGCCGGCCTGCGGGTGGAGGACCCGGCGGTCTTCGCCGCCACCCACGCGGAGATCCTGCGCTGGGTCGAGGCCGGCGACGTCGACGGCATCCGCGTCGACCACCCCGACGGGCTGCGTGACCCCGCCGGCTACCTGGCCCGGCTGCGGGCCGCCGCGCCGGGTCGGTGGCTGGTCGTGGAGAAGATCCTGGAGTACGGCGAGGAGCTGCCCGACTGGCCGGTGGACGGCACCACCGGCTACGAGGCGCTGGCCGCGGTCTGCGGGCTCTTCGTCGACCCGGCCGCGGAGGGCGACTTCACCGCCCTGGACACCCGGCTGGTCGGGCATCACACGTCCTTCGAGGACCTGACCCACGACACCAAGCTGGCCGCCGCCACCCGGCTGCTCGCCACCGAGCTGACCCGGCTCGCCGCACTCGCCCCCGAGGTGGACCCGCCGGCCGCCCGGGTGGCGCTGGCCGAGCTGGCCGCCGCCTTCCCCGTCTACCGCGGCTACCCGCCGCACGGCGCCCGGCACCTCGCGGTGGCCCGCTCCGAGGCCGGCCGGCGCCGCCCCGACCTGGCCGCCGCGCTGGACGCGGTCACCCGCCGCCTGCGCGACCCCGACGACGAGCTGGCCCGACGCTTCCCCCAGCTCACCGGCGCGGTCATGGCCAAGGGGGTGGAGGACACCGCCTTCTACCGGTGGAGCCGGTTCGTCGCTCTCAACGAGGTCGGCGGCAGCCCCGCCCACTTCGGCGTGCCGCCGGCGGAGTTCCACCGCTTCGTCGCCGCCCGCGCGGTGCGCTGGCCCGCCGCGATGACCACCCTGTCCACCCACGACACCAAGCGTGGCGAGGACGTCCGGGCCCGGCTCGCCGTGCTCAGCGAGCTGCCGCGCGAGTGGGCGCAGCGGGTCACCGGATGGATGGCCGCCACCGAGCTGCCCGACCCGGCCTTCGCGCACCTGCTGTGGCAGACCGCCGTCGGCGCCTGGCCGATACCCCGGGAGCGGCTGCACGCGTACGTGGAGAAGGCCGCCCGGGAGGCGTCGGTCTCCACCAGTTGGGCCGACCCCGACCCGGTCTTCGAGCGCGCGATGCACGCCCTGGTCGACCGCCTGTACGACGACCCCCGGCTGCACGCCGAGCTGACCGCGTTCGCCGACGAGATCACCCCCGCCGGCTGGTCCAACTCCCTCGGCCAGAAGCTCGTGCAGCTCGCCCTGCCCGGGGTGCCCGACACCTACCAGGGCACCGAGCTGTGGGACAACTCGCTGGTCGACCCGGACAACCGCCGCCCGGTCGACTTCGCCGTACGCCGGGAGCTGCTGGCCCGGCTCGACGCGGGCTGGCAGCCCCCGGTCGACGCCGGCGGGGCGGCGAAGCTGCTCGTGGTCTCCCGGACGCTGCGGCTGCGCCGCGACCGACCCGACCTGTTCACCGGCTACCGGCCGGTGGCGGCGCGCGGGCCGGCCGGGCCGCACGCGGTGGCGTTCGACCGGGGCGGGGCCGTCGCGATCGCCACCCGGTTGCCGCTGCGCCTGGCCCGCGACGGTGGGTGGCGCGACACGATCCTGTCGCTTCCTGTTCACAACCTGACCGACCTGTTCACCGGTCGGGTCTACAGTGGCGGGGAGACTCGTCTGGCCGACCTGCTGGCCACCTACCCTGTCGCGCTGCTGGCTCCCACCACCGAGTCCGTGGAGGCTGCGTCATGACCGAGTTCACGGTGTGGGCGCCCGAAGCCGCCCGGGTCCGGCTCCGGCTCACCGGTGCCGCCGACCACGAGATGACCGCCGCCCCGGGCGGATGGTGGCGGGCCGAGGTGCCCGACGCCGGCCCCGGCACCGACTACGCCTTTCTCCTCGACGACGACGACCTCCCGCTGCCCGACCCCCGCTCGGCCTGGCAGCCGCACGGGGTGCACGGGCCGAGCCGGCTCTACGACCACGCGGCCTTCGAGTGGACCGACGGCGCGTGGACCGGCCGGCAGCTGCCCGGCAGCGTCCTCTACGAGCTGCACATCGGCACCTTCACGCCGGAGGGCACCTTCGACGCGGCCGTCGAACGCCTCGACCACCTGGTCTCGCTCGGCGTCGACCTCGTCGAGCTGCTGCCGGTCAACGCCTTCAACGGTGAGCACAACTGGGGCTACGACGGCGTCTGCTGGTATGCGCCGCACCAGCCCTACGGCGGCCCCGACGGGCTCAAACGCCTGATCGACGCGGCGCACGCCAAAGGGCTGGGGGTGATCCTCGACGTCGTCTACAACCATTTCGGGCCCTCCGGGGCCTACGCGCCGCGGTTCGGCCCCTACCTGGCCGAGCAGAGCAACACGTGGGGCCGCTCGGTCAACCTCGACGGCCCGCACTCCGACGAGGTCCGCCGCTACATCGTCGACAGCGTGCTCATGTGGCTGCGCGACTACCACGTCGACGGCCTGCGGCTCGACGCCGTGCACGCGTTGCCGGACACCCGGGCGGTGCCGCTGCTGGAGGAGCTGGCGATCGAGGTCGAGGCGCTCTCCACGCACCTCGGCCGGCCGCTGTCGCTGATCGCCGAGTCCGACCTCAACGACCCGCGGCTGATCACCCCGCGTGAGGCGGGCGGCTATGGCCTGCACGCCCAGTGGAACGACGACGCCCACCACGCCCTGCACACGCTGCTCACCGGTGAACGGCAGGGCTACTACGGCGACTTCGGCTCCCTGGAGACGCTCGCCGAGGTGCTCACCGGCGGCTTCTTCCACGCCGGCACCTGGTCCAGCTTCCGCAACCGGCACCACGGCCGTCCCGTCGACCGGCAGCGCACGCCCGGCCACCGGTTCGTGGCCTACCTGCAGAACCACGACCAGATCGGCAACCGCGCCACCGGCGACCGCATCTCCGCCACCCTCTCGCCCGCGCTGCTGCGGGTGGGAGCCGTCCTTCTGCTCACCGCGCCCTTCACCCCGATGCTGTTCATGGGGGAGGAGTGGGCGGCCAGCACGCCGTGGCAGTTCTTCACGTCGCACCCGGAGCCGGAGCTGGCCACCGCGGTGGCCAGCGGGCGGCGGCGGGAGTTCGCCGCGCACGGCTGGCCCGAGGGCGACGTGCCCGACCCGCAGGACCCGCAGACGTTCGCCCGGTCCCGGCTCGACTGGGCCGAGCTGGACAAGCCCGACCACCGGGAGATGCTGGAGTTCTACCGGCGACTGATCGCGTTGCGCAAGAGCCGGCCCGACCTGACCGACCCCCGGCTGAGCGAGGTGAGCGTGCAGACCGGCGACCAGTTCCTGGTGATGCGTCGCGGCGACACGCTCGTCGTGGCCAACCTGGCCGGCCGGGCGCAGGGGATCTCGCTGCCGGGGGTGGCCCGGCAGGTGCTGCTCGCCACCGGCGAAGGGGTCACCGTGATGCGCGACCGCATCCAGTTGCCGGCGGAGACGGCGGCGATCGTGGCGCTGTAGGGAGGGTGTCCGCGACGAACGCCGGGGTCCCGGGTTCCGAGAAGTGTTTGGACCGGGCTGGCGTGCGTGGCCCACAGTCGGATCCATGGACGATCCCATCACCGTGCGCCATCGCTCCATGGACGAGATCACGGAGGGGCTGCACCTCGTGCGGCACTCCCCACGGGGTGTCGGCACCCTGGCGCTGGCCGTACGCCGGCCCGCCGTCGACGCCCGCGAGGTGCTGGCCGTCGCCGAGCTGGACCCCGTCGCGGGTTTGGTCGGCGACAGCTGGAGTCAACGTCCCAGCTCACGGACGACCGACCGGGCACCGCACCCCGACATGCAGCTGAACGTCATCAACTCCCGTTTCGTCGAGCTGATCGCCGGTCCCGATCGTGACGCCTGGGCGCTCGCCGGGGATCAGCTCTACGTCGATCTCGACCTGAGCTTCGACGCCCTGCCAGCCGGTTCACGCCTGGCCATCGGCGACCGGGCCGTCATCGAGGTGACCGACCAGCCGCACAACGGCTGTGCCAAGTTCGCCGCCCGGTTCGGACGTGACGCCCACAAGATCGTCTGGTCCGAGGAGGGGAAGCGACTGCGACTACGCGGCCTCAACGCCCGGGTGATCGTCGGCGGGACGATCAAGGCGGGCGACCCCGTACGACACGGGTGACGGCGGGTCATGTGTCCGGGGCGGCGTGATGGTCGCCGCTCAGTACAGGCTGGAGCGGCGGGTGGGGCGCAGGCGCAGCCGTCTTGGTGGACGACCATGCGGCGACGGTTCGCCCGCCCCTTGACAACCGGAGAAGATCATCAGAGCCTGTGGAGGCCGAGACAACGTTGTCAACTGGGAGGGCGGGGCCGCACGCATGTCCGATTTCGAGTTGAGTCGCCGGCGACTCCTCATCCTCGCCGGCGCCATCGGCGGCGGCCTCGTCATCACCTCGCCCGCCGGCAGCGCCCAGGCAGCGCCGGTCGCGCCCGAGCCCCCGGTGGCGGCCACCGGCCCGGTCGCCGCCACCTACCACGCGCTGCTGCTCGCCCACACGCGATGGTCCGAGCAGCAGTGGGATCCGGCGATCAACGCGTACCGGCTCGCGGACTTCCGCTTCGCCGTCGTCCTCGGCAACGCCGTCCTGCTCACCTCGCCCGGATACGACGCGACAGCCGCCGGGGTCGACCGGGACACCCTGCACAGCCGCACCATCGCCACCATCCGACGGTACGCGGCCACCAACCGACTCACCGGCGGCACCGAGTGGGGCCAGCGGCTCTTCTGGGACAGCACCTTCGAGCTGTACTTCATCCTGGCCGCACGGCTGCTCTGGGCCGACCTGGACGAGGCGACCCGCGACAACGTCGACCGCATCGCCCGTGGGCAGGCCGCCTACGCCACCGACCTGGGCACCGCCGACGACCCGCTCAGTGGCGACTGGACGCCGAACCGCCTGACCGGTGGGTGGATCGGCGACACCAAGCTCGAAGAGATGGGCGTCTACGCGCAGGCGATCGCGCCCGGCCTGGCCTGGGCGGCGGACGACGACCGCGCCGCCGGGTGGCGCGAGCGGTTCCTGACGTGGACGATCAACGCGACCGGGCTGCCCCCGGCCGACCGGGCCAACCCGGCCGTCATCGACGGGCGGACGGTCGCGCAGTGGAACACCGCCCACAACATCTACGACTCCTTCCTGGTCGAGAACCACGGCTCCTTCGGGCCGCACTACCAGGAGGAACTCTGGCGTACTGCGGGCCGCACCGCCGCGCACTTCCTGACCGCCGGCCAGCCACTCCCCGAGGCCCTCGTTCGGCAGCCCAACGGGGCTGAGCTGTGGCGGACCATGCGACTGATGGCCAGCGACGCCGGTGAACCGTTCATGCCGATGGTCGCCGACCGCTACCACCTGTACGGCCGCGACGTTCTGCCGCTGGCCTTCCTCGCGCAGGTCCAGGGGGACCGGCACGCGGCCCGGGCCGAGGCGGACCTGGCCGACCGGCTCATGCCCTACCTGAACTACCCGCCCGAGGACCGGCTCACCAAGTTCAGCGGCGAACCGAAGTACGAGCCCGAGGCACGGGCCGAGGTCGCGATCAGTTACCTCTTCCACGCCTGGCGGGCAGCCAACGGCGGTGTCGTTCAGCCGGTCGACAGCACCACGTTCTTCACCGCGGCCGCCGGCACCCGGGACTTCGGGGAACAAGCCGGTCTGACCGCCCAGCAGACCGCGACCGCCTTTGCCGCGGCGGTCAGCAAGACCGGGTTCGTGTCGTTCCTGTGGGCACCGGCCCACGACAACTGGTTGTTCGACACGCGGGCCGCGTCGCTGCTGCCGAGGCAGTCCGCGCCGGTCCTCGGCCGCACCTCCGCCGCGTACACCGTGGCCCGCGACGGTGTCGACGCCACCGCCACCGTCCTGCGCGTCGCCGGCGGCACCGCCGGATATGTCACGCTCCCCACCGGCACGGTCGTGTACGCCACCACCGGCATCGCGGCCGATGAGGGCGCGCTCACCCTGTTCAACCTGGACATGCCCGGCGTGCCCGGGCTCACCGGCACCCGCACCTTCACCGGCGCGCAGGGGTCCGTCACCCTCGCCGGACAGTCGGGCCTCGGCGACGGCGGGACCGACCAGATCAGCTTCCCGCCCCGGCCGGCCCGCCACGTGCGGATGCTCGGTCAGACCCCCGCCACCCAGTACGGCTACTCGCTGTTCGCGCTCGCCGTGCTCGATGCCCGCGGCGTCGACCTCGCCACCGGCCGACCCACCACCGCCTCGTCGGCGGACCCGACCTACCCCGCACGAAACGCCACCGACGGCAACGCCGGAACCCGCTGGGCGGTGGCTCGCGAGGAGCGCGCCCGCCCGGACAGTTGGCTCGCCGTCGACCTCGGTGCGCCGACGGACATCAGCGGCGTACGCCTGGACTGGGAGGCCGCCTACGGCACCCGGTACGTCATCCAGACCTCGCTCGACGGCGTCACCTGGAGCGACGCGGCGGTGGTGCCCGACCGCCCGACCATCGCCGGCTCCTGGCTGGACGTCGACGGGCGTGCCGGCCTGGTGGTCCACAACGGCCAGAACCCGATCACGGTGACCGGCACCAACGTCACCCTCTCCAGCGGACCTGCCGCCGGCAGCACCCGGCTGATCGTCGAGGGGTACGCGGACGCGAACCACTCGGCCCTGGCCGCGGCGGCGTCCCGTGCGCTGCCCAGCGGCGGTCCGGAGGCGTTGCGGGTCAGTGACGCGGACGGATATCTCAGCCTGTTCAACCTGTCCGACGTGGACATCACGACGGCCACCGTCACGCTCCCGCAACCCACGACGCCGCGCCTGTACCGCGGGAGCCAGGTCACCGGATCCGGCACCACCGACTACCAGGTCGACCTCGCCGCCGCCACCGCACGCGTCGAGCCGCCCCGGTTCACCGCGACCGCGGTACGGCCCGCGAAGGCGATCCCCGCCGGCACCCGGTTCGTCGTCACCGACTCCCACCACCTCACCGTCACCGCACCCGCCACGGAGAAGGTGCACGTGCAGGTGGAGTGCACCGCCAGCGGTGCCACCCGTCAGGTGACCGTACCCGCTGGTCACAGCCGCGACGTCGAGTTCACCGGCGCGCCGGTGACGCCGACCGGCGACCTCGCCCGATCCCGGACGACCTACCCGACGTCGCCGCTGCCGGCCGGCATGACCGACCCGTCGGCGGCCGTCGACGGCGACCCGCGTACCGCCTGGGAACCCGGCCCGACCGGCCGGATGGTGATCGACCTCGGAACCCGCCAGGATCTCGCCTCGCTCCGGCTGACCTGGACCCCCGGTCGGCGCCGGCCGGTCACCGTGGCGGTCTCCGCCGACGGCCTCGACTACGTCGAGGTCGCCTCCGTCCCACGTCCGCGCCAGGAATCCGACATCGCTGTCCAGGCCTCCGGGCGCTATGTGGCGATCGCGGTCGTCGACTGGAGGCACGGCGACGCGGGGCTGACCCACGCGGAGGTCTTCCCGGCCTGATCCGTCACCACCACTCCAGGTCGGAGCCGTCCACCGGGCACCACGCGGATCCGCGGCCCAGCCGCCGCGGCCCGCGTCCGCCCGGCGGACGGCTCCGACGTGCGACCGAGGCCTCCGGGCGTCGGCGACCGAGACAGGGCACGACCGTCGGCGACGACCGGTGGCAAGATGTGCCCGTGTCGAACTCCGCGGCGGGCTCGCCCAGGGCGCGCATCGTCACCGGCTTGTTGCGCGACGGCAATCGGATACTGCTGTGTCACCGATCTCCCCGGCGTCGTTGGTATCCCGACGTCTGGGACATGCCCGGCGGGCACGTGGAGCCCGGGGAACTGCCCGGCGTGGCACTCGCGCGGGAGCTTCGGGAGGAGTTGGGCATCGATGTCGCGGCGCCATCGGGTCCACCCGTGCACGAGGTTCACGCCGCGACGTTCGACATGCGGATCTGGCTGATCGACGCGTGGACGGGTACGCCGATCAACGCCGCGCCCGACGAACACGATGCCGTCGCGTGGTTCACCGCGGACGCGCTCAACGACCTGTCCCTGGCTCATGACAGCTATCTCGCCCTGTTCGGCGAGGTGCTTGCCGAGCGCCGAAGCTGACCGACGTCCCAGGCCAGCACGTCCGAAAGGCGACCCGTGCCCACCTACCGCCAGCCCGGCACCGTCCTCACCGACCACCGCTTCGCCGTCCCGCTCGACCACGCCGATCCCGGCGGTGAGCAGATCGAGGTGTACGCCCGGGAGGTCGTGGCCGTCGGCCGGGAGCACGACGAGCTGCCCTGGCTGCTGTTCCTGCAGGGCGGTCCGGGCAACCGGTCACCGCGCCCGGAGGGCCGGGGCGGCTGGCTGGGCCGGGCGTTGGACGACTACCGGGTGCTGCTGCTGGACCAGCGGGGCACCGGCCGTTCCACCCCGGCGAACCGGCAGACGCTGCCACGTCGCGGGGACGCGGCGGCGCAGGCCGACTACCTGGCGCACTTCCGGGCCGACTCGATCGTGCGGGACGCGGAGCTGATCCGGCGGGAGCTGCTGGGCGAGGATGAGAAGTGGAGTGTGCTCGGGCAGAGCTACGGCGGCTTCTGCACCCTCACCTACCTGTCGTACGCGCCGCAGGGGCTTCGCGAGGCATTCGTGACCGGTGGCCTCGCCGGGCTGCGCAGCACGGCGACGGACGTCTACCGGGCCGCGTACCCCCGGGTGCAGCGGAAGGTCGAGGCCCACTACGCCCGCTACCCGGAGGACGTCGAGTCGGTCCGCGCCGTCGTGCGGCACCTGCGGGAGCGGGAGGTCCGGCTGCCCGGCGGCGGGCTGCTGAGCGCCGAGGCGTTCCAGGCGCTCGGCAACATGCTCGGCACCGGCAGCGGGTCGCACACGCTGCACTATCTGATCGAGGACGCCTTCCTGGCCGGCGACGAGCTGTCCGACGCGTTCCTCGCCCAGGTCCAGGGGCACCTCTCGTACGCGAGCGCCCCGCTCTACGCGGTCCTGCACGAGTCGATCTACGGCCAGCGTTCGGTGTCTCCGGCGGCCACCGGCTGGGCGGCCGAGGCGGTGCGGGCCGAGTTCCCGGGCTTCGACGTCGACGTGGCGCTGGCGCAGGAGCGGCCGGTGCTGTTGACCGGCGAGATGATCTACCCGTGGATGTTCACGACCGACCCGGCGCTGGCTCCGCTGCGGGAGGTCGCGGACCTGCTGGCGCGACGGGAGGAGTGGCCGGACCTGTACGACCCGGCGCAGTTGGCCCGCAACGAGGTGCCGGTGGTCGCCGCCGTCTACCACGACGACATGTACGTCGACACCGCCGACTCGCTGGCGACCGCCGGGGCGGTGCGCGGCCTGCGTACCTGGATCACCAACGAGTACGAGCACGAGGGCCTGCGGTCCAGCGGTGGCCGTGTCCTCGACCGGCTGATCCGGATGGCCCGCGGCGAACTCTGAGGACCCGGGGCGCTCACCGGGGCGGCGGGCACCGGTCGGGCAGCGTGACCAGCCCCGGCTGGTGGGTGAACGTCGACAGGGTGAACCACTCGTCCAGCGCGGGGTCGAAGAGGTTCTGGAACCCGAACTGCAACCCCTGCCACCACCGGCTCGGATCGCGCTGGTCGACGTAGACGTCGCCCAGCGCGATCGGGAACCGGAACTGCTCGCCCGGCACGGTGGACCCGCCGACGACGCCGACCCGCCAGTGGTCGACCTGGCGGTTCCGGTTGCCCTGCAGAATCTCCGGCCCGACGTAGCGGGAGGTCTTCAGGACGTCGTTGAGCATCTGCCGGTTGACGAACCCGACCCGGTCGCAGGGGCGCGGCGGATCCAGTGGGATGTTGGGCCACTTGTAGGTGAGGGTGTAGAGCGTGTTCCGGTAGATCAGGTTGGTGAACCAGATCGGGTGGTCCGGTCCGCCGGCGGTCATCTGGCTGTCGCCGCCGCGCCCCTGCCAGATGAACGGGACGTCGACCCCGAGGTCCCGGACGATGTACCGGCCGGTGGCGCGGAAGTCCGCCGGGATCAGCGGGGGCCGCGGCTCCTCCGGCGGGCGGGGTGGTGCGGGTCGTTCGCCGTGGGGTGGGGACCCCGCCGGGGCGCTGTCGTCCGCCCCGGTCGGCCGGGAGGCCGGTGGGGCACCGGTCGAGCCCGGCCCGAGCGTGCTGAGGGCGACCACGGCGGCGACCACGGACACCAGGGTCCGAAGGGTGCGGGTGCGTGCCATCTTCCCTCCACGCGTGAAAGTGGCCGACGACCGGATAAGTCAGGCATATGCGGCGAATGCTAGGGCAGGTGGACGCGAGCCCGGACCGGTATCGCGCTCATCTCCGGCGCCGTCACCCGCACGCGTGCGAGCGGTTCACCGCCGATCCCGACGGCGCGCCCGGTCGAGCCGGGATGTTCTCCCTCGAACCGGGCACGTCGACCTGTCGTACGGCATAGCGTCACGGTGGCGGCGTCACCGCCAGGTCGCCGGGGGACCGGCGGCCCCGCCCGCAGCGGAGGGACCCACGTGAACCGCATCGACGGAGTGCTGCTGCCCGAGCTGGACGACCCGAGCCGCGAGCCCCGGCTCGCCCGTGCGCTCGGCTGGGTCAGCCTCGCCCTCGGCGCGGGCGCGATCGCCGCGACCGGACCGCTCGCCCGGCTCACCGGAGTGGACGACTCGCCCGCCGCCCGGACGATCATCCCCGCCGTCGGTGCCCGCGAACTGGCCCACGGCGCCGGCCTCGTCGCCGGCCGCCGGACCGCCGGCTGGGCGTGGACCCGGGTGGCGGGCGACGCCATGGACCTGACTCTGCTCGCCCGCGCCCTCGCCGACCGCCGGGGCGAGCGGCGCCGCCGGGTCGCCCTCACGACCGCCGCGATCGCCGGCATCACCGCGATCGACGTGCTCGCCGCCGTCGCCGCGGTTCGCGCCCGCCGGGCCCGGGACCGCATGATCCGCGTCGACCTCGCGGTGACCGTGAACCGGTCACCGGCCGAGGCGTACCGCTTCTGGCGGGACGTGGAGAACCTGCCCCGGTTCATGTCGCACCTGGAGTCGGTCCGCGCCGAGGACCTGCGGCGGTCCCGGTGGACCGCCCGCGGGCCGGCCGGACGGCGGATCGAGTGGGACGCGGAGATCGTCGACGACCAGCCGAACCGCTCCATCGCCTGGCGCTCGCTGCCCGGAACCCGGGTGGCGAACGCCGGCCGGGTCCGGTTCGTGCCCGCCCCCGGCGACCGGGGCACGGAGGTACGCGTGCAGCTCGGCTACGCGCCGCCGGCCGGGGCGCTGGGTCGGGCGGTCGCCAAGCTCTTCGGCGAGGAACCCGAGCAGCAGGTCCGCGACGACCTGCGGCGCTTCAAGCAGGTGCTGGAGACCGGCGAGGTCGTCCGCTCCGAGGGCAGCCCGGAGGGCATCTCGGTGCGGCAGCAGGTCATGCAGCGCCCCGCCCAGCCGTTGCCGAACGGCCACCGGCGCTGACCCGAGAAGGAGGAGGGACGATGCGGGCCACCGCCTGGATGGGCAAGGACAGCGTCAAGGTCGTCGACGTGCCAGAGCCGAAGATCATGAACGCCCGCGACGCGATCGTACGCGTCACCACGACCGCGATCTGCGGCTCCGACCTGCACCTCTACCACGGCTACATCCCCGCCATGCGCAAGGGCGACATTCTCGGTCACGAGTTCATGGGCGAGGTGGTCGAGGTCGGCCCGCAGGTGCGCAACCTGCGCCCCGGCGACCGGGTGGTGGTGCCCTTCCCGATCGCCTGCGGGCACTGCAACTCCTGCCAGCGGGGCTTCTACTCGGTCTGCGAGAACTCCAACCCGAACGCGGGCATCGCCGAGAAGATCATGGGCCACTCGCCGGGCGGCATCTTCGGCTACTCCCACCTGCTCGGCGGGTACGCCGGCGGTCAGGCCGAGTACGCCCGCGTCCCGTTCGCCGACGTCGGCCCGGTGAAGGTGCCCGACGAGGTGACCGATGAGCAGGCCGTGATGCTCGCCGACGTCCTGCCGACCGGCTACATGGGCGCCGAGATGTGCGACATCACGCCCGGCGACGTGGTCGCGATCTGGGGTGCCGGCCCGGTCGGTCTGCTCGCCGCCGCCAGCGCCCGCCTGCTCGGCGCCGACCGGGTGATCGTCATCGACCGGTACCCGTACCGGCTGGCGCTGGCCCGGGAGCACACCGGCGCGGAGACCCTCAACTACGAGGACACCGACGTGCTGGACGCGCTCAACGAGATGACCGCCGGCCGTGGACCGGACGCGTGTATCGACGCGGTCGGCCTGGAGGGGCACCACGGCAACGCCGCCATCTACGCGTACGACCGGGCGAAGCAGGCGGTCCGCGCGGAGACCGAGCGGCCCTTCGCGCTGCGCCAGGCGATCCTGGCCTGCCGCAGCGGCGGCGTGGTCTCGGTGGTCGGCGCGTACGGGGGCTTCGTCGACAAGTTCCCGATGGGCTCGTTCATGAACCGGTCGCTGACCATGCGGACCGGACAGTGCCACGTGCAGCGCTACACGCGCCCGCTGCTGGAGCGGATCCAGCGCGGCGAGATCGACCCGTCGTTCATCGTCAGCCACCGCATGCCGCTCAAGGACGCCGCCAAGGGCTACAAGATCTTCCAGAAGAAGCAGGACGAGTGCAGCAAGGTCGTGCTCACCGTCTGACCCGTCGAGGCGTACCCGCCGGACACGCTCCGTCGTGATTGGATGGCACCGCTGGAAACCGATGCGGGCGACGTCTGTGTCACGGGAAGCGGGTGGGGCGGCATGCGTCGATTGTGGTGGCTCAAGATAGTAGTGGGCCTCGTCGTCGGTGCCGCAGTTGGCGTGGCCATCTACTACGCCAGTCTGCTCGAGGGGCAGAGCCTATTTGTCCTCGCCGGGGCGACTGCGGGCGCCGTGGCCGCCGTGGTGGTGCACGCGTACAGCGCAGGTGGGATCCGGCTGACCGATGTGAAGGTGACCGTGCCTCAGCTGAGTGAGCTGAACTTCGTGCTCACCCGCGACACACAACAGGTCGCCTGGCGGCTGTTCAAGGAGATGACGAGCCGGGTGGCGATACGGCCCCTGGCACCGGGCACCGGACGGCTGCGGGAGGCCCTGTCCTCGCTGCATGCGTTGGTGTTGTTCACCCGGCAGATCCTCGACGAGGTGAAGCCGGGCCGGCACGTCGGCGCCGCCCCGTCGGTCGAGCATCTCGCGCTCGCGATGGTGAACAACGAGCTCGCCCCGTTCCTCTCGCGCTGGCACCCGGAGTTGCAGGCATGGGAGCAGGAGTCGCCTGACCGACCCGAGCAGGAGTGGCCGCGTAACAGCGAGTGTCGTGCCGAGTTGGCCGCCATGCAGACACGGCTGCGTTCGTACGTACTGGGCTTCGGGAAACTGGCCGGCATGAGCGACGAGACCGCCGACGCGCTGTTGCGCGGTCAGCTCCCTCGTCCTGATATGGCGTCGACCGATCAGGGCCGGTTGCCGTCTCCGCGCAACGCCGGCTGACCGCCGCCGGGCTCACCCTGGGCAGTTGATCCGACCTCACCGGTCGGGGACAGTGGCAGAAAGGTCCGCTCATCAAGCGCGACGCCTTCATCTCGTACAGCCATCAGCGCGACAAGCAGCTCGCGAGGGCCCTCGAGCACGGCCTCAAGGACCTTGCGCGCCCGTGGTCCCGGCGCTCGGCTATCCGCGTGTTCCGGGACACCACGAGCCTGTCGGCCAACCACGACCTGTGGTCTTCGATCTTGGCTGAGCTCCGGGAGAGCCGGTACCTCATCTACCTCGCCTCACCGGAGGCGGCGGCGTCGCGGTGGGTCCGCAAGGAGATCGACTTCTGGGTGGCCAACCGGCCCATGGAGCGCCTGCTCATTGCGGTCAGCGCCGGATCCCTCGTCTGGGACTCGGACGCCAATGACTTCGACTGGTCACGCACCGATGCTCTCCCGCCCACACTGCGTGGGACGTTTACGGCCGAGCCGCTCTGGGTCGATCTCGCCGAGGTCCGGATCGGTGAGAAGTACTCGCTGCGACAGAGCGAGTTCCGCGACGCGGTCGCCACTCTCGCCGCGCCCCTGCACGGGCGCACGAAGGACGACCTCGACAGCGAGGACGTCCGTCAGCACCGGAAGATCACCTGGATACGCCGCGGCGCCCTCACCGTGCTCTCGGTCCTCCTGGCCATCGTCGTGGTCGTTTCCTTCGTCGCCGTGCGGCAGAAGAACGATGCACTGGATCGTGCGCGCACATCCGCCTCTCAGGCGATGGCGGCCCGGTCGCTTGAGCTGTCCGACCAGGATTCACGCGTCGCCGCCCAGCTCGCGTTGTACTCCCACGCCGCCCAGCCGACCAGCGAATCCGTGCGGGCCCTCGCGGCCGCGATGGAGGCCAACCAGCACGTCGTACGACACCTGCGTGGTGGTTCCAGCGCCGTGGCGGGGTACCAGGGGTCCGCGGGAGGGCTATCCACAGAGGTGGCGATCAGCCGCGACGGTGCAATGATGGCCTACTACTCGCTCTACGAGTCCGACCCGGTGGTCCACCTGTACGACATCGGCACGGGCGTCGAGCGCAGCCTGGACACCGAGTCCCTGCCGATGGGTAGCGGCTGGCTCGCCTTCAGCGCGGACGCCCGGCTCCTGGCGATCGAGGTCTGGCCCAATCAGATCGAAGTCTGGGACGTGCAGCGTGCGGTGCGGCTGCGGACCCTGCAAGCCGGCGACCCGACGGAGCTGCCCAACGCCGCAGATGGGCTCTGGGCCGTCGCCTTCTCACCGAGTGGTCGGTGGCTGGCAGCCACGTTCCACACCTCTGGCACCGAAGATCGCCAACTCGCGATTTGGGACGCCCAGACCGGCGCGCCCCTGATTGAGGGTGCGAGCCGTGCGGAGCAGGTGGCGTTCGATGACCGGGACCGCCTGCTTGCCTGGGAAACAGGTCGACTCCGTCGGTTTGCGCCCGATAGCCGAGCGTGGAGCGTCGTCGGCAAGCCACATCACATCAAGGACGAGGAGAGACTGACCGTGCTCTCTCCAGACGGTCGTGCGCTGATCAGCACTGACCTCGATGGCGGGACCGAGCTCTGGGACCTCATTGCGGGACGGAGGCAGGGGATCGACCGCCACGGCGGGCTGCTGGCGGCGCTGCCGGCTGACAACCCCGCACGGGTGGTGGGCGCTCGTGGCGGAATCGTTGACGTCTACGACCCGGCCCTGCGGTCCCAGGTGCCCCTCGGCTCGTTCGCTTGGTCCGCCACCAGTATCGCCGCGTCGGGCGACGGTCGGTGGGTGGCTGTAGGGACACTCGATGGTGCGGTGACCCTCTTCGACGCCGATGTGTCGCACGCCAACCGGGCCGTGCAGACCGTGGCGCCGAAGCCGGACGAGTTCACCTACCACGGGCGGCTCGCCCTGCGCCGCGTCGGCTCGACCACCGAGGTATGGACGGGGCCAGACGACGATGCCGGTATCCGACGGCTGGGTAGTCTTCCCGTTGAGTTCGATCCGAGGCACGACGCGATCGGGACCACCCACGACGGGACCCGAGCTGTCCTCCTCGACGAGGGCGAGCCGCAGTACACGGCACGACTCACGATGTGGGACCTCCGGACCGGTGAGCAGATCGGGCGAGATCAGACCCCTCTCGGTTACGGCGTGCCGCTTCATGCCGATGGCGGGGTCCAATTCCTGGGCGACGGGGTTCACATCATCGTCCTCGGGAATGACGGCCCGCTGCTTGTCGACACGCGCGACTGGACGGTCCGAAAGGTGGGGGCGGAGGGGATCGTCACTCACACCGCCGCGTTGAGTGACGACGGTTTGACTCTGGCGTTCATGGACTCCGGTACCAGTACCATCGAGGTCTGGCGCTGGACCGACGGCAAGCTGCAGAGGGTGCGGGCTTTGCAGGTCTCGTCAGCGGTCACCTTGGGCGACGATGTCACCATCAGTGCACGCGGCGACAAGGTCGCTCTGATCGATAGCGATGGACGCCTGTTCATAGTCGACGTCGAGAGCGGCGACCTGGTCGAGGGATTGGCGGGGACGGCCGGCGATCCGGCGACGTTCAGTCACGACGACCGCTTGCTCGTGCAGCCGGTCAAGACAGGGGCCGAGGTCGTGCTCCGGTTCTGGGACACCGGTACCGCCGAGCCCGCCGGCAGTTGGACCCTTCGGCGGAGCGGCGACGTGCGGATGACAATGGCGTCCGGGCGGAACCTGGTCACTCTTGCCTCCGACGGTTCGCTCACCGCCTCGACGGTGGATCTGGGCGCGTGGCGGGATACGCTCTGCGGGCTCGTCGGCATGCCCAAGCCGTCCGCACCGTACGACCGCTACCTCAGCGGCCTGGACATCGGCGATCCGTGTCACCGCTGAGGTCTCCGACAGGACGGTTGCGGCAAGGTCGTGCTCACCGTCTGACCGGGGGCAGTCGTTAGGCTGGCACGATGCGCGTCGTACCCCAGGGCCCGATGGTGCCCGCCGAGCCCTCGTCGGTGACGTCGCAGGCGCAGCGCCGCGGGACCGGGGTGCCGACGGCGGGGTGCACGGGCCGGTGAGGCGTCCGATCGTGCCCGCTCCCCGGCGGGGCGAGGCGTCGGCGTCCGGACGGCCGGGGCTGCCGCAGTGGTGCGCCCGCACCGTCCGCTCCCGACCGTTCGAGATCGCCATCATCGTCCTCATCCTGGCCAACGGGGTGGTGCTCGGGCTGGAGACCTACCGGCACCTGGGGTCGGCGGTGCCGCTGCTGCGCGGGCTGGAGGTGGCGTTCCGGGTCGCGTTCGTGGCCGAGATCGTGGTCCGCGTGCTGGCCCACGGGCGCCGCCCACAGGACTTCTTCCGACACGGGTGGAACGTCTTCGACTTCGTGGTCACCGCGGCGATCTTCCTGCCCGGCCTGCACGGCGATCCCGCGCTGCTGCGCGTGGTCCGCGTGGCGCGGGTGCTGCGGCTGGTCCGCTTCTCGCCGGGCCTGCGGACGATCGTGGCGGCGCTGCTGCGCAGCCTCCCCGGGGTCGCCGGCTTCCTCGCCCTGGCCGTGGTGACGCTCTACGTCTACGGCATGGCCGGCTGGCTGATCTTCGCCGACAGCAACCCGGAGCAGTACGGCGACATCGGACGGTCGCTGCTCACGCTCTTCGTGCTGCTGTCCCTGGAGACGCTGCCGGACCTGATCGCGCAGGGCATGGAGGTGTCGCCGTGGACCCTGCTCTACTACGTCAGCTACGTGATCATCACGGTCAACCTGCTGCTCAACATCCTCATCGCGGTCATCGTGAACTCGATGGAGGAGGCGCGCCGGCTGGAGATGACCGAACGGCTGGCCCCCGGCTATGACGAGGACGGCGACGGGGTGCCCGACGAGGTGGACCGCATCGCGCTGACGCAGCGACTGGACGACCTGCGGGCCGTCATCGCCGAACTCGAACGGGAACTGCGCATCGACCGGGAGGACGGGCACGCCCGGCAGGGGGCTGCGGGTCGGCCGTCGCGCCACTGACCACCCCGTCGGTCGTCACGGCAGCGGCCATTCGTGGACCGGACGGTTGCTGTGCATGAGGGCCACGTAGTGCCGGACCACCTCGGCCAGCGCGGCCGGCCGGTCCAGGTGGTCGGCCGACTCCAGTCGGTGCAGCGTCCCCACCTGCCAGGTCGCGCCGTTGCGCCCGGTCAGGCAGCGCTGCTCGATGATGCCGAGCAGACGGTCACGCTCCTGCGGGTCCACACCCCAGCGGTCCAGCCCGTGGTGGGCCAGCGGCAGCAGCCGGCGCAGCACCAGCTCGGTGACCGGCAGGTAGCCCAGGCCCGGCCAGTAGACCTGGGCGTCGATGCCGTGCCGCGCGCAGCTGGTGAAGTTCTCCTCCGCGGCACTGAACGACATCTGCGACCACAGTGGCCGGTCGGACTCGGCCAGCGCCCGGACCAGCCCGAAGTAGAAGGCACCGTTGGCGATGGTGTCGAGCACCGTCGGCCCGGCCGGCAGCACCCGGTTCTCCACCCGCAGGTGCGGCCGGCCGCGCCACACGTCGTAGACCGGCCGGTTCCAGCGGTAGACCGTGCCGTTGTGCAGCCGCAGCTCGGCGAGCTTGGGCACCCCGCCGGAGGCGAGCGCCTCGGCCGGGTCCTCCGGGTCGCAGACCGGCAGCAGCGCCGGGAAGTAGCGCACGTTCTCCTCGAACAGGTCGAAGACGCTGGTGATCCAGCGTTCGCCGAACCAGACCCGTGGCCGGACGCCCTGCGCCTTGATCTCCTCCGAGCGGGTGTCGGTGGCCTGCTGGAACAGGGGGATGCGGGTCTCCCGCCACAACTCCCGACCGAACAGCAGTGGCGAGTTGGCACCCAGGGCCACCTGCACGCCGGCGACGGCCTGCGCCGCGTTCCAGTAGTCGGCGAACTGGGCGGGACTCACCTGCAGGTGGAACTGCGTGCTCGTGCACGCCGCCTCCGGCGTGATCGTGTCGGCGGTGACGGCCAGCCGCTCCACCCCGTTGATCGCGATCCGCAGGTCCTCGCCCCGCGCGGCGAAGATCTGCTGGTTGAGCAGCTCGTAGCGGGGATTGGCGGAGAGCGTGCCGGCGGTCAGGTGCGCCGCCCGCAGCGTCGGGAGGATGCCGATCATCACCATGTGCGCGCCGATGGCGCGCGCCTTCTCCTCGGCCGCGTTGAGGCTGGCGCGTACGTGCTCCTCGAACTCGGCGGTCCCGGTGCCGGTCAGCCGGCGGGGCGCCACGTTGATCTCCACGTTGAACTGGCCCAGCTCGGTCTGGAAACTCGGGTCGGCGACGGCGGCCAGCACGTCAGCGTTGCGCATGGTCGGCTGCGACGCGTCGTCGACCAGGTTGAGCTCGATCTCCAGGCCCGTCATCGGGCGGTCCACGTCGAAGCGGGACTCCCGCAGCATCTCGGCGAAGACGTCCAGGCAACGGCGCACCTTGTCCCGGTAGCGGGCCCGGTCCTCACGGCTGAAGGTCCGCGCGCCCACTTCTTCGCCCATGGTCACCACCCTGTCACCGCTGGTTCCCCTAAACCTCGCACGCGCGCGCAAGCGGGGGAAGAGCCGTCAGCCCCTTTCTCTACCCCGCCGAGGCATCGGTGATCCCCGTCGCCGCCGGCCGGTTTCCGCCGGTACGCGCCGACGGCTTCGCTACCATGGCCGCCCGAGAGGTGGTGGGGTGTCGATGCGCGACAGGGTGACGAGGCTGTTCGTCGGGGCGGCGATCGCCGAGGCCTGTTCCTGGCTGGGCCTGCTCGCCGGCATGGCCGTCAAGTACGGCCCGCCCGCCAACGAGCTCGGTGTCAAGATCTTCGGACCGGTCCACGGCGCGCTCTTCGTCGTGTACCTGCTGCTGGTCCTCGCCGTGGCCCGCCGGCACCGGTGGAGCCTGCTCGCGACCGGCGTCGCGCTGGCCTGCGCGGTTCCTCCGTTCGCCACCCTGGTCTTCGAGCGCTGGGCCCACCGCCGGGGCATGCTCGGCGCGACGAGCGCCCCGACGCGACGCGAACCCACCCCCGTCGGTTGACGGGCGGTCGCCGCCTCAGCCCAGCGCCGACCAGGCGGCGACGACGAGCAGCAGCAGCGCGCCGAGCGTGGCCTGGAGCAGCAGCGGCGGGCCGAGGTGCGACCAGAGCGTCGCGGTGCGCGGGGTGAGCAGCTGCCCCGTGGTGAGGTTGACGATCCGCTCGATCCGCGGCGGCAGCTCCGGGTCCCGCTGGGGACGCACCGTGATCTGCACGTGGTCGGCGGGGTGCAGGGCGCTCTGCGGCAGGTGACCGTGCAGCTCGACCTCGCAGAGCCGGCCCGCCTTGTCGCGCAGCCGCAGCGGGGTCACCAGATATTCCGGGCCCTTCTTCAGGTCCTTCCAGCGCCGCCGGCTGCCGCCGGAGAGGCCGGGCAGCACCGCGCGTACCAGCATCATCAGCAGCCCCGCCACCCCCGCCGCGGCGAGGACGGCGACCAGCACGGGTTGGCCGACCGAGACCTCGCGGGAGTAGCCGTCGAGCAGCCGGACGACCCGGCCGGTGACGATGCGCTCCGAGGGATGCACGATCCGCCGGGTATCGAGTCCGCTGTCCATGACCACCACCGAGAGTCCTGATCCGTTCACTGATGGTATCGGCGGTGGGCGTTGAACGGCGTGAATGAAACCTGGTCACGCCCTCACGTACGGCGAGGTGAACTCCGGGACGGCACGGGTAAGCGGGGGGCCGAGCTGGAAAGGGGTCGAGCATGCAGCTGTCCTTCCTGCGCCCGCTCTACGACCGCCCCGGGCCGTGGTGCTCGGTGTACCTCGACGCGTCCGCCGACACGCACGACGCCCACCCGGCGCTGGACCTGCGCTGGCGGGCCCTCCAGGGCCAACTGGTCGACCAGGGCGCCGACGAGCCGACGGTCGCCGCACTGGACCGGGTGATCCGCGGCCACGATCCGATCGCGGGGGACTACGGCCTCGCCGCGTTCGCCACCGCCGGTCGTGTGGTGCTGACCGAGTACCTGTCCGCGCCACCGCTGCGCGACCTCGCCTCGTACGCGCCGCTGCCGCACGTGATGCCGCTGCTGGCGCAGCGCGGCGAGCAGGTGGCCTGGGTGCGGGTGCTGGCCGACCGCACCGGCGCCGACGCGATGGCGGTCAGCGCCGGGGGCGTGCCGCGCCGCGCGCACATCGTCGGGCGGGAGGACTTCCAGCTGCGCCGGGTGCAGCCCGGCGGCTGGTCGCAGTCCCGCTACCAGCGCGCCGCGATGGAGGCGTGGCACCACAACGCCGGCGACGTCACGGCGGCCACGGTCGAGCTGGCCGAGAAGGTCGGCGCCGACGTGGTGGTGGTGGCCGGCGACGTCCGCGCCACCGGCATGATCGCCGCGCAGATGCCGGAGCGCTGGCAGGACCTGGTGGTGCGTACGGACGCCGGGTCCCGGGCCGGCGGGGCCGACCAGACCCGGCTCGACGACCTCACCGTGCAGACCATCGCCGAGGTCGCCGACCAGCGGATCACCGCGGCGTTGGACCGGTTCGGCATGCAGGAGGACATCGGCGCCGGGCTGGACGCGGTCGTCACCGCCCTGCAGCGCGGCCAGGTCGAGACGATGCTGATCGTCGACGACCCGTCCGCCAACGGCGAGCTGTGGATCGGCCCCGAGGCCACCGAGATCGCCGTCGACCCGGGGCAGCTCGCCGCCATGTCGGTGGCCGACCCGCAGCGGGTACGCGCCGACGCGGCCCTGGTGCGGGCGCTGGTCGGCACCGACTGCGAACTGGCGGTGCTCGGCCCGGACGAGGCGCCCGACCTCGTCGACGGTGTCGGCGCCGTGCTGCGCTACGCGGACGCGAGCACGCCCGGGCGCGGCAATGGCTGACCGGACCGTGGCCGACCTGGTGGTCGACCGGCTGCTCGCCTGGCGGGTGCCCCGGGCGTTCGGCTACCCGGGGGAGGCGATCGCCCCGATCGTCGCGGCGCTGGACCGCACCGGCGGGGAACCGGCGTTCATCCCGGCCCGGCACCTGGAGGCCGCCTCGTTCATGGCCACCGGGCACGCGAAGTTCACCGGCGGCATCGGGGTCTGCCTCGCCACCCAGGGGCCGAGCGCGGTGCAGCTGCTCAACGGCCTCTACGACGCGAAGCTGGACAGCAAACCGGTGGTGGCGATCGTGGGCGAGGACGTCTCCGGACCGCTCGGCGGCGCGCACCAGGAAATCGGGCTGAGCCGTCTGTTCGCCGACGTGTGCAACCAGTTCGTCCGGTACGGCCGCAGCCCCGGCCAGGTGCCGGCGCTGCTGGACCAGGCGTTCCGGACCGCCGCCGCGACCCGCAGCCCGGTCTGCGTGGTGCTGCCCCGGCAGCTCCAGGAGGCCGCCGTGCCGGCGATGGAGACGTACGCCGGGGGCGTCATCGCCGCGACTCCCGGTGAGCCGCTGGCCCGGGTGTTGCCGCACGACGTGGACCTGGCCGCCGCCGCCCAGCTGCTCGGCGCCGGCCAGCGCCTGGCGATCCTGGTCGGGCAGGGCGGGCGCGGCGCCGAGGACGAGATCATCGCCCTGGCCGACCGACTCGGGGCCGGGGTGGCCTGCTCGCTGCTCGGCAAGCCGGTCCTCGACGAGCGCCTGCCGTACCACGCCGGAGTGGTCGGCGAGGTCGGCACCCGCGCCGCGGCGGAGCTGATGGGCGGCTGCGACACGCTGCTGCTCGTCGGCACGAACGACCCGTGGGTCGACTATCTGCCGATGCCCGGCCAGGTCCGGACGGTGCAGATCGACATCGACGGCCGGCGGATCGGTAGCCGCTACCCGGTCGACGTCCCGCTCGTGGGCGACGCCGCCGAGACGCTGCGCGCCCTGCTGGACCGGGTGCCCGACCGGCCGAACCCGCGGTGGCGGGCCACTGTCGAGAACTCGGTGGACCGGTCGCGGGCTGAGGTGACCGATCGGGCCGCCTCGCCGGCCGAGCCGGTGAACCCGCAGCTGGTCCTCCAGGAGCTGTCCACCCGGGTGCCCCGCACCGGCGCGATCGCGGTGGACGTCGGGTCGGTCCTCTACTGGTACGCCCGCCACCTGGAGCTGCCACCCGGGGTCAACGCGCAGCTCTGTGGCACGCTCGGCTCGATGGGCTGCGCCCTCCCGTACGCGGTCGCGGCGAAGCTCGCCGCGCCGGACCAGCCCGTCATCGCGCTGGTCGGTGACGGCGCGATGCAGCTCAACGGCCTCGCCGAGCTGATCACGGTGGCGCACCACTGGTCCCGGTGGGAGGATCCGCGGCTGGTGGTGCTGGTGCTCAACAACCGCGACCACTCCGGGGTCGGCGGCGGGCGGCAGCCGGTCACCGACGCGTCGCAGCGCCGCCCCGACGTGCCGTACGCCGGCTGGGCGCGGCTGCTGGGCCTGCACGGCGTCCGGGTCGACCGGCCGGAGCTGGTCGGCGCGGCGTGGGACGAGGCGCTGGCCGCGGACCGGCCGTCGGTGCTGGAGGCGGTGGTGGACCCGGCCGTGCCGCTGTCGCCGCCGGAGCCGGCCTTCGCCGACCTGCGCAGCGTGTTCGCCGAGGGCGACCCGAGCCAGCGGGTCCGGGAGCGGTTGGAGCGCCGGCTGTCCCTGGCGGCGGAGGAGCTCATCTGAGCGGACCACCGGAGTGTCACGTGGCGGTGCCCCGACCGGGGGCGCCGCCACGTCCGTCCGCGGGGCGGCCGGGCCCGGGGGCAGGCGGGGTGAATCCGGCCGGGCGGGACGGCGGGCCCCGAGGCGGGCACGGGCGCCGCCATCGCCCGTGACCGGCGAAGGGCCACCGACCTGCGGATTGATCCCGCCGGGTGGGTGACGGCCCGTTTGAACCGCATCGGGACGGGAAGCCGGGCCGCGTGGTGAGCGATCGAGGCAAGGTGGAGCCGGTGCACACGGTGCGCGAGGGGCTCATGGCCGACGGCGCCGGTCTGGCCGGCGACCGGATCGTGTCGGCCGGCAGCACGGCCCGCGTCCTGGTCGCCGCCACGGCCCGCGCGTTGCGCGGCGCGGACTGCGCCGACCTGGGGCACACCGGGCCGGTGTCCCGGTTCCCCGGGGCGCCCGAGCCGGTCCGCCGCGCGGCGGTCACCCGGGCGGCCGGCCGCGTGGCGCTGACCCCCGGGCAGACCGCCGAGGTCGACGCCGAGCGGGTGGCCCGGTGGTTCGTCGACCAGTACGGGCGCGGCAGCTACCCGGGCGTGGTGCTGGGCTCGCCGCACGGTGCCGCGGCGCACCTGGCGGTCGCCCTGGGGATGCCCTGGCTGCCGGCGGGCTTCGAGATGACGGTGCACTGGGCCCAGGGCGGTGTCGACCGCCCCGGCGGCGCGTTGGACCACGGGGCGGCGCTCACCGGGCGGCTGCTCGCCGGCAACGACGACCTGCACGTACGCCAGGTGCACTGCCCGGCCAGCCGCGGTGCGCTGGCCGGCGTCACGGTCTCCCTGACGGCCCGCTGGAGCACCCTGCCCGCCGCGTACCGGCGGTTCCTGGTCGACCGCCTGGCGCCCGGCGCGCCGGTGCTGCTGCTGCGGGACGCGCGGACCTGGCCGGTGCTCGACTCCGGGCCGGGGCACAGCTTCCAGGTCGGCTGCCCGGGCAGCGGGCTGGACCCGGTGGACTTCCACCCGGACAGCCACGCGCTGCGGCAGGTGCTCCGCTCGGCGGGCGGGGACGCCACCCGGTGGGAGCCGCCGCAGGTCTCCTCCGCGGCGGGCTACGCCGAACACGGTGTGGAGTCCGGTTTCGAGCTCAGCGCCCGGGACTGCGCGGCCCGCGCGGGACGTCGGCTGCACCGGGTTCTCTCGCCCCGGCCGGAGGCGCTGAGCGCGGCGGTCGCGGACCTGTACCGGCGGTGGCTGCGGGCGGCCGGCAAGACCGGCAACCGGTTGGTGGTGGAGTGCGGCCGGCTGCTGGACCCGTGGCAGGTGGTGCGCGCGGGGCTGGTGCCGTACTGGTGTGAGAACGCGACGCGGCGCAGCGTCGAGGGGGTCGAGTGGTGGCTCGCCGGCAGCGAGCCGTTCACCTCCGTGGACGTGCTGCCCGAGCCGCCCGGGGTCCGCTCGCCCGCGCTCGCCGGGCTGCCCCAGTGGTTGGCGGTGGCGGGCTTCGGTGGCCGGCGTCGCGCCCTGGACCGCACCTCCGCGCGGGGCTACCCGGTGACGTCGGTGCCCACCCGGCGGGCCACGGAGGTTCTCCGCGCCCAGCCGTACGACCTGCCCGTACCGCCTCCGATGGCCCCCGCCGAGGCCATCGAGGTGCTCCGCGACAGCGGCACCCACCAGGGGTTGCTCGTCTCTTGAGGGCAGCACACCGAAACATCCTCGCGAACCCGGGGTCCCGTGATTGAGTACCTACGGAGCGGGAACATCGCTGGCTGCTACGGCCTGATCACGCCCTGCAGCCTGCGGTGTCGTCGCCCGCTGGCGTCCCAGTCACGTAACCCACTTCCGGCCCGGTGCGTGGCCTGACCACGCGCACGACCGGTTTCCCAAATCCGGGCGGGGGACCTTCCTGAGGGAGGCGCGGATGTTCGGACAGACCACCACAAGCACACCACCACCCACCGAACGGGGCCTGGAGGACCTCGACGCGGCCGCTCTGGCGTACGCGGCGCGGATCGCCGCGCTGCCACCCGAACGGCGGCAGGAGGCCCGCGACGACCTGGTCCGGTTCGCCCTGCCGTTCGCCGGCCGGCTGGCCCGCCGATACCGGGGTCGGGGTGAGCCGCTGGAGGATCTGGAGCAGGTGGCCCGGCTGGGGCTGGTGAACGCCGTCGACCGGTACGACCCGGAACGGGGCTCCTTCACCGCGTACGCGGCGATCACCATCGTCGGCGAGATCAAGCGGCACTTCCGGGACCGGACGTGGGGCGTGCACGTGCCCCGCCGGCTGCGCGACCTGATCCTCGAGGTGGGGCAGGCGACCGCCGCGTTGACCAGTGAGCTGTCCCGGGCGCCCTCGGTGGCCGAGTTGGCCGAGCGGCTGGAGACGCCGGAGGAGGAGATCCTCGCCGCGCTGGAGTCGGCGGCGGGCTACAGCCCGGCGTCGCTGAACGCCCCGGTGGGCGGCGAGAGCTCCGCCGAGTTCGGCGACCTGGTGGGCGAGTCGGACAACGCGCTGGAGTCCGTCGACGACCGGGTCACGGTCAGCGGCCTGCTGCACCGGCTGCCCTGGCGCGAACGGCGCATCCTGGCGATGCGCTTCTACGGCAACCAGACCCAGGCGGAGATCGCCGCCCGGTTCGGGATCTCCCAGATGCACGTGTCCCGACTGCTCTCCCGGGCGCTCACCTGGCTGCGCCAGGCGATGCTCGCCGACGCCCCGCCGCCGTGGCAGAACGGCGCGGCCGAGTCCGAGCCGGCGAAGGCCCGGATCTCGGTGCGGCACAACGGCGACCGGGTGGTGGTGGAGGTCGGTGGCGAGGTGGACCGCGACGGCGCCAACCAGTTGCGCCGGGCGATGCTGGAGGCGGTCACCGGCCAGCCGAGCGAGGTCGTCGTGGACCTGGTGGGCGCGGGCGGTTTCGACGCCGGCGGCATCGCCGCGCTGATGGCCGGTCGGGACGCGGCGGCGCGGACCGGGGTGCCGTTGCGGCTGACCCGGGTGCAGCCCGCGGTGCGCCGCTCGCTCACCGCCGCCGGCCTGGCTCCGGCTCGGGACTGACCGGCGCGGTCCGGATCCGGCCGTGATCGGCGGGCTCGCCCGTCGACGACGTGAGCGGGGCCGGCCCCTTCTCGGGTGCCGGCCCCGCTCACGTCCGGGTCGTCCGTCGTCACTCGTCGGGTTGGTCGCGATGCGGGTGACGCCACCGTTCCCGCTTCGTCTGGGGGTCGGGCGGGTTGTCCGCCGGCGCGTCGCTCTCGTCGAAGCTGGGCCGGCGGATCTCGGTCGGCTCCGGTACCTCCACCGGTCGGGCGCCGGATTGTGGAGCCGGCTCGAACTCGACCACCTCGCGGGGACCGTGCGCGCCCTCCGCCGCCGGTGACTCCCGCACCTGGGTGACGTGCCGCAGCTCCTCACCGAACTCCTGAGGCGGTCGCGTCGTGCGCTGCGGCAGGTCGCGGCCGAGGTCGGCGACGAGCGGGCCGTACTTGGCGTCGAAGGCCGGGCGCTCGGAGCGGATGCGCGGCATCCGGTCGAAGTTGCGCAGCGGCGGCGGGCAGGTGGTGGCCCATTCCAGGGAGTTGCCGAAGCCCCACGGGTCGTCCACCGTGACCTTCGCGCCGTACCGCCAGGACTTCCAGACGTTGTAGATGAAGAAGAGGGTGGACGCGCCGAGCACGAACGAGCCGATGCTGGAGATGGTGTTCAGCGTGGTGAAGCCGTCGCTGGGCAGGTAGTCGGCGTAGCGCCGGGGCATGCCCTCGTTGCCGAGCCAGTGCTGCACCAGGAAGGTGGTGTGGAAGCCGGCGAACATCGTCCAGAAGTGCACCTTGCCCAGCCGTTCGTCGAGCAGCCGCCCGGTCATCTTCGGGAACCAGAAGTAGACCCCGCCGAACGCGGCGAAGACGATGGTGCCGAAGAGCACGTAGTGGAAGTGGGCGACGACGAAGTATGTGTCGGAGACGTGGAAGTCGACCGGCGGGCTGGCCAGCAGCACCCCGGTGAGGCCGCCGAAGAGGAACGTCACCAGGAAGCCGATGGAGAAGAGCATCGGTGTCTCGAAGGTGATCTGGCCCTTCCACATGGTGCCGATCCAGTTGAAGAACTTCACGCCGGTGGGCACCGCGATGAGATAGCTCAGGATGCTGAAGAACGGCAGCAGCACCTGGCCGGTGGCGAACATGTGGTGCGCCCACACGGTCATCGACAGCACGGTGATGGCGATGGTGGCGAGCACCAGACCGGTGTAGCCGAAGATCGGTTTGCGGGAGAAGACCGGGATGATCTCGGTGATGATGCCGAAGAACGGCAGCGCGACGATGTAGACCTCGGGATGACCGAAGAACCAGAACAGGTGCTGCCAGAGCATCGGGCCGCCGGTGGCCGCGTCGTACACGTGGGCGTTCAAGATGCGGTCCGCGCCGAGCGCCAGCAGCGCCGCGGCGAGCAGCGGGAAGACCAGGATCACCAGGACGCTGGTGAGCAGGATGTTCCAGGTGAAGATCGGCATCCGGAACATGGTCATGCCCGGGGCGCGGAGGGTGAGGATCGTAGTGATCATGTTGACCGCGCCGAGGATGGTGCCCAGACCCGAGATGACCAGCCCCACCACCCACATGTTCGCGCCGACGCCGGGCGAGTGCTCGACGTCGCTCAGCGGCGAGTACGCGAACCAGCCGAAGTCGGCTGCCCCGCCCGGCACCGCGAAGCCGGCGACCACCATGGTGCCGCCGAAGAGATAGAGCCAGTACGCGAAGGCGTTGAGTCTGGGGAAGGCGACGTCCGGCGCGCCGACCTGCAGCGGCACGATGTAGTTGCCGAAGGCGAACACCAGCGGCGTCGCGAAGAGCAGCAGCATCACCGTGCCGTGCATGGTGAAGAGCTGGTTGTACTGCTCCGGCGAGAGGAACTGGAGGCCCGACCGGGCCAGCTCCGCCCGCAGCAGCAGCGCCATCACGCCGCCGACGAGGAAGAAGATGAACGAGGTGGCGAGGTACATCAGCCCGATCAGCTTGGCGTCGGTGGTGCCGAGGATCTTGATCAGGCTGCTGCCGCGCACCACTTCGCGAAACGGGCCGGGGTAGCCGCCGAACTGGGCCGGTGCCAGAATCGCCGCCCCCCGGTCACGGGCTGGCTCCGTGGTAACCCGTTTGGGCATGATTCTCACCCCGTCAGGACGACAAAAGGACGGGCGTTCCTACCCGACCCAGCCTCCATGTAACCAGGTCGAAGCGGTAATTTCGGTCAGTTCGCCGGTGGCGGTCAGTTCGCGGGCAGCATCGCCCAGACGGCCTTGCCGCCGACCGCCTCGACGCTGCCCCAGCGTTGGGCCAGCTCCCGCACCAGCAGCAGCCCCCGCCCGCCCTCGGCGCCCAGGCCCGGGTCGCGGGGGCGCAGCCCCGCCCGGCTGCCGTCGACCACGGCCAGGTGCAGGTAGGGGCGGCGCAGGGTCAGGGTGACCTGCATCGGCGTGCCGGCGTGCCGGACCGCGTTGGCGACCAGCTCGGTGAGCACGACCGAGGCCGGGCCGACCGCCTCCGGCAGGTTCCATCGCGCGCACGCGTCCGCCACCAGGTCCCGGGCCCGGCGGCAGGCCTCCGCCACCGGCTCCAGCCGGGCCCGTAGCCGTGGTGCGCTGGCGGCGGCCAACCGGCTCGCCTCGGTCCGGTCCCGGCGCACCGGCACCGCCCGGCACGCCGTGGACTCCGCCAGCCAGCGCGCGGCGTCCGGCGGCGGGTCGCAGAGCACCACCGGCACGGCCGGCCACTCCTCCGCCCGCCGGGCCGCGGCGGCGAAGACGGACAGCGCCAACCGGTCCCGGACGGTGACCCCGGCGAGGTCGACCACCAGCGCGTCCGGCTGAGCCGCCAGGCAGTCGTCGAGCACCTCGTACACCGACCGCATGGTGCCCAGGTCCAACGGCCCGGCGAGGCGGACGACCGTGACGGGGGACCCGTCGCACACCTGGTAGGTGATCCCGCTCGCCATCAGGGGCCCTCTCCGCGTCTCATCGGTGGGACTGCGGGAACTACCCGGCGATCCGGTCGGGCAAACCGAGGGCGGTGCCGGCGGCGCGGGCGGCGGTCAACGGTGGGACCGCGCGCTGAGCAGCCCGGACGCGAGCATGACGATGCCGAGGCCGAGGTGCAGCCAGTCGTCGGCGGGGTTGAGCGGAAGGAAGTTCGCCCCGCTGTCGCGGTCCACGACCACCCCATAGAGCCAGAGGACCAGATAGAACGTGCCGCCACCGACCAGGAAGGCCCGGGCGCCGGTGGCGGTGCGCGCCAGGATCAGCCCAGCCACCCCGGTGAGCAGGTGGATGAGGTTGTGCAGGACCGAGACCTGGAGCGCGCCGAACAGCATGGCGTCGGAGTGGTGGCCCGCGAACCGCAGCGCCTGGAAGTCGCTGGTGACCCCGGGCAGGAAACCGAGCAGGCCGAGCAGCAGGAACACCACGGCGACGACGCCGGCGGCCCGCCGGACCGGAGGCTTGCCGTCGGCCGGGTTGGCCCGGGCCCGGGCGTGTGCCATCGGTCCGGTCACCATGGCCTCCTCCTCGCGCCCGCCGCCCGGTGTGCGCCTACCCGGCCACCACAGCCGGAGCTGAGAAGGCGCGGCTACCCGCCGTCCGCCGCGGCAAACCGGAGTCGGCCCGGGCCGCGCCGGCCGCACGTCGTCCCGTCGAGGGTTCCGGTGGCCCGGCGGCGGCTCAGTCGGCCCGGCGGCGGTGTTCAGGCGGCTTGGAGGCGGCGCGCGGCGGCGGTCCGGCGGACGTGTTCGTACAGGGTGACGTACCGCTGCGCCATCACCGCCGGGGTGAACCGGACGGCCGCCTCGCGCCGGCACTCGGCCGGGTCGACCAGGCTCGCCTCCCGCACCAGGTCGCCCAGCTCCTCCTCGTCGGCGGTGAGCAGCCCGGTCCGGCCGTGCTCCACCAACTCCGGCAGGCAGCCCCGCGTGATCGCCACCACCGGTGTGCCCAGCGCCAGCGACTCGACCACGGCGGTGCCGCCGGGCTCCTCCCAGCGCAGCGGGAACAGCGACGCGCGCGCCCCGACGAGCAGGTCGTCGCGCTCCTGCCCGGCTACCGTGCCCACCCAACGCACCCGGTCGCCGTCCACGTACGGCGCCACCTCGTCGAGGAAGAACCGGACGTCCGGGTTCTGCCGGGCCTCGTCGCCGGCCGCCGCCAGGTCCGCCGGACGGTGGTACGGCCCGACCGGGCCGGCCAGCACCAGACGGAAGCCCGCCCGGTGGGCCAACCGCGCCCCGAGGTCCTGCCCCTTGCCCGGATTGATCCGGCCGAGGATGACGACATGGTCGCCCTTGATGGGCGGCGGTCGGCGGTCGGCGCCCACCGCCAGCGGCGTCGACAGGTGCACGTGGCCGACCGAGTGGTCCCGCAGCGCCTGCGGCGCGCGCGCCAACTGGGACGCGGAGACGCCGTTGACCCGGACCCGGTCGCCGCCGTCCAGGTTGCCGTAGAGCGCGGGGTGCTTGGCCAGGTCCCAGTGCAGCGTGTGCAGCACCGCGGGGGCGTCCGGGCCCATCGCGGCCAGCGTGGCCAGGCCGACCGCCTCCACGTGGTCGTGCACCAGGTCGATGTCGTCGCGGGAGTGCAGCTCGCGCACCACCCCGGACAGGTGCGCCTGGGAGATGCCGCACACCTGGTTGTACGGCCGTTGCAGCGCCGCGAACTGCCCGTCGGGGAAGACCGACACCCGCTCGTCGACCGGCAGGGTGCTGCTGCCGACCGAGGCCAGCACCACCCGTACGCCCAGCCGCCGCAGCTCCGGCACCAGCGTGGCGACCACGTTCTCGATGCCGCCGTAGCCGGGTGGCGGCACGGACAGCCACGGCCCGGCGTTCATCAGGACGGTGAGGCTCATCGGTCCCGACCTCCCTCGCGGCTGCTCACGCCGCCACCCGGCGGTGCGGCACCCGGTGCCGCAGGTGCGCCAGCGGGGGGCGCTCCTCGATCGAGACGTCGCTCACCACGATCTCCCGATCCAGGTTGGGCAGGGCCGCCGAGCCGCCCCGCCGGAACTGGGTCAGCAGGGCGCCGGGCGCGACGCCGGGGGCCGCCCAGCCGCGCCGCTGCAGCCGCGACCAGACGGTGAGCATGATCTGCGCCGACATCCGGCCCAACGCCGCCGTGTCCTGGTGGCGGTGCTTGCGCTCGCCCAGGTCGACCTGCGCCAGCGCGTCCAGCCCCACCAGCTCCAGCAGGTCGATGAGCATGGCCGTCTCCACCCCGTAGCCGGAGACGAACGGCACCCGGGAGAGCGTCTCGCGTCGGCCGGCGTACTCGCCGGCGAGGGGCTGCACGAAGCCGGCCAGCTCCGGCCAGAAGAGGTTGAGCAGCGGGCGGGCCATCAGCTCCGTGACCCGGCCGCCGCCGTCCTGCTCGACGCCGGCCGTCCCGATCAGGGGCCGGTGGTAGAACCCCTTGACGAATTCGACCGAGTCGTCGGTGAGCAGCGGGCCGAGCAGCCCGGTCACGAAGTGCGGGCGGAACTCCCGCAGGTCGGCGTCGACGAACGCGACCACGTCCCCCTCGGCGGCCGCGAGCCCGGCCCACAGCGCGTCCCCCTTGCCGGTCAGCCGCGGCAGCCCTCGCGTCATCGCGTCCTGGCTGACCACCTCCGCCCCGGCGGACCGGGCCACCTGCGCGGTCCGGTCGGTGGAGCGCGAGTCGACCACGATCAGCTCGTCGACGAGCGGCACGCGGTCCATGAGGTGTTCCCGGATGGTCGCCACGATCGCGCCGACCGTGGCCTCCTCGTTGCGGGCCGGCAGGACCACGCTGACGCGGCTCGTGCCCTTGGCCCGGACCAGTCGCCGCGGCGTCCAGTCGTCCGCGGACCCGGTCCGGTAGGTCGCCCAGGCCTCCACCACCGGTGATACGGCCGGTTCTTCATCCCGCACGGGCACCCCCAGGTCGTCGCGGAAACGCTTGCCGGTTTTCCCACACCCGACCTCGCGTTAACCGAATCATCCCTAACAGCTTGATCACGAAGCTTCCACCGTCCTCGTTCCGGCGGAGTGAACGTTTGATTGCGTGGCTGCGGGGAGAGTGTTCGCAGGGGACGCGGTGACGGAAGGAGCCGGTCGGATGCGGGTGTGCCGGGTGGGACTGGTCGGGGCCGGTGGGGTGGCGCAGCGGCACGCGCGGGTGCTCGCCGGCTTCGACGACACCGAGCTGGTCGGGGTGACCGACGTGCGGCCGGCGGCGGCCGAGGCGCTCGCCGGCGCGTACGACGCGCGGACCTTCACCGACGTGCACGAGCTGCTCGCCGCCGCGCCGGACGCCGTCTACGTGTGCGTGCCGCCGTTCGCGCACGGCCCGGTGGAGGAGGCGGTCGTCGCCGCCGGGGTGCCGCTGTTCGTCGAGAAACCGGTCGCGGTCGACCTGGTCACCGCCGAACGGATCGCCGACCGGGTGGCGCGGCGCGGCCTGCTGACCGCGGTGGGGCACCACTGGCGTTACCTGCCGGTCGTGCGACAGGCCCGCGAGCTGCTCGCCGGCCGCCGCGTCCGGATGGTCAACGGCACCTGGTGGGACAGGGTGCCGCCGGTCGACTGGTGGTCGCGGCGGGACCGCTCCGGAGGGCCCGTCGTGGAGCAGGCCGCGCACGTGCTGGACCTGGTCCGGGTGCTCGTCGGCGAGGCCACCGAGGTGACCGCGTACGGCGACGGCAGCCCGCCGCCGGTCGACGGCGCCGACATCGACTCGGTGACCGCCGCCGTCCTGCGGTTCGACACGGGCGCGGTCGGCACCCTCAGCGCCGCGTGCGTGCTCGGCTGGAAGCACCGGGCCGGGCTGGAGATCCTGGCTGACGGGCTGGCCCTGACGGTGACCGAGGACGGCCTGCTGATCCGCGACGCCGACGGCGAACGCCGGCTGCCCGCCGACCCGGAGGCCGCCCGGGTGGCGGTGGACCGGGCGTTCGTGGACGCCGTCCGGGGCGTCGGCGACGACGTGCGCGTCCCGTACGCGGAGGGGCTGGCCACTCACCGCCTCGCCCTCGCGCTGGCCGACTCGGCGCGCACCGGGGCGCCCGTACGCCTGGCGACGCCGACCGCCGCGGTGCCCGATCCGGGGGTGACCGTCGATGCGTGACCGGGTGGTGGTGGTCGAGGGGCCGGGCCGGGTGGCGCTGGTCGAGCGGGAGGCCGCACCGGTGCGCCCCGGCACGTTCCGGGTGGAGACCCTGTTCAGCGGGGTCTCGGCCGGCACCGAGTTGACCTACGTCAAGGGCACCAACCCCTACCTCACCGTCACCTGGGACGCCGACCTCGGCCTGTTCCGCCCCGGCGTGGCCGGCACGCCGTACCCGGTCGAGCGGCTCGGCTACATGCAGGTGGGTCGGGTGGTGGAGAGCGCCACCCCGGCGGTCGCCGTGGGCGCCGTCGGCGCGATGACGTACGGCCACCGCACCGGCTGGGTCGCCGACCCGCTCGCCGAGCGGTTCGTGCCCCTGCCCGACGACCTGGACCCGCTGCTCGGCGTCTACGCCGCCCACATGGGTCCGATCTGCGCGAACGGGCTGTTGCACGCCGCCGCCGACCTGCACGGCACGGACGTGCGGTCGCTGGGCGACGGGGTGCGTGGACGCCGGGTGGCGGTGGTCGGCGCCGGCGTCGTGGGCCTGCTCACCGCCCTGTTCGCCCGCCGGCACGGCGCGGCCTCGGTGGTGGTGCTCGACCCGACGGCCCCGCGCCGGCGGGTCGCCGAGGCGCTCGGCCTGCAGACCCTCGACCCGGACGCGGACGACCCGGCGGTGGCGCTCAAGACCCGCTGGGCCCACCAGGCCGGGGACCGGGGCGCGGACGTGGTGTTCCAGTGCCGGGGGCGGGACTGGGCCCTGCACCTGGCCCTGCGCCTGCTCCGGCCGCAGGGCACGGTGATCGACCTGGCCTTCTACCAGTCCGGCGCGGCGGCCGTCCGCCTCGGCGAGGAGTTCCACCACAACGGGCTGTCGCTGCGCTGCGCCCAGATCGGGCGGGTCCCCCGTGGGCTCGCTCCCACCTGGGACCGGGAGCGGCTCTCCGCCGAGACGATCGACCTGCTGCGCGCGTACGGAGACGGGATCCGGGCGCACCTGGTCTCGGCGGTGGTCCCGTTCGACGAGGCCCCCGCCCTGCTCACCGACCTGGCGCGGCGTCGGCGGCCGGAACTGCAGGTCGTGTTCACCCCCTGACCTGCCGATCACCGGGCGCGACCGGATCGGGTCGACATGCTGCCCGGGTGGTACGCGGAACGGGCCCCGGTTCGCGTACCGTTGCCGCTCATGGGTGTGTCGCAACGGTTGAAGAGCAGGTTCCGGCGGTTCCTCGAGCGCCCGGGGACGACGGTGGACCTCGCCCCGCTGGAGAAGCTGCTGCCGGCGATCGAGGCGCGCGAGGACGAGCTCGCCGCGCTCGACGACGCCGAGCTCACAGAGGCCGCCGGCAAGGCCACCGGCTACGAGGAGATCTGCGCCATCGGCCGGGAGGCCGCGCGCCGCGGGCTCGACCAGCGGCCCTACGACGTCCAGCTGCTCGGCGCGATGTCGCTGCTCTCCGGCAAGGTCGCGGAGATGGCCACCGGTGAGGGCAAGACCCTGACCGCGACCGTCGCCGCCTACGGGCACGTCCGGATGGGCAACGGTCCGGTCCACGTGCTCACCGTCAACGACTACCTGGCCCGCCGCGACGCGCAGTGGATGGAGCCGGTCTACACCCTGCTCGGTCTCACCGTCGGCTGGGTCAACGAGGCGTCCACCCCGCAGGAGCGCCGCGACGCGTACGCCTGTGACGTCACCTACGTCTCGGTCAGCGAGGCCGGCTTCGACTTCCTGCGCGACCAGCTGGTCACCGACATCGAGGATCGGGTGCAGCCGCCGCTGCGCACGGCGATCGTCGACGAGGCCGACTCGATCCTGATCGACGAGGCCCGGGTGCCGATGGTGCTGGCCGGCTCCGTGCCCGGCGAGCAGGACCCGGTGCACGCCGCTGCCGCGCTGGTCCGTGGCCTGCGTCGGGGTCGGCACTACACCGTGGCCGAGGACGGCCGCAGTGTGGCCTTCACCTCCGCCGGCCTGGCCGCCGTCGAGGCCAAGCTCGGCATCGACCTGTACGACGAGGAGCACGTCGAGCAGCTCTCCGCCGTCAACGTGGCGCTGCACGCGCACGCCCTGCTGCACCGTGACGTGGACTACATCGTCCGCGAAGGGTCGGTCGAGCTGATCGACGAGATGCGCGGCCGGGTGGCCCAGCGCCGCCGCTGGCCGGACGGTCTCCAGGCCGCCGTGGAGGCCAAGGAGGGGCTCGACGCCACCGCCGAGGGCGAGGTGCTGGGCACGATCGCCGTGCAGGCGTTCATCGGGCTCTACCCGAAGGTCTGCGGGATGACCGCCACCGCCGTGCTGGTCGGCGACCAGCTGCGCGAGTTCTTCGGCCTCGAGGTGGCCGTGATCCCGCCGAACACGCCGTGCGTCCGTGAGGACGAGCCGGATCGGATCTACGCGACCCGGGCGGAGAAGGAGGAGGCGCTGATCGACGAGATCCGGCGCTGCCACTCCGCCGGGCGTCCGGTGCTGGTGGGCACCCTGGACGTGAAGGAGTCCGAGGGACTGGCCGCCGGCCTGCACGCCGCGGGCGTGCCCTGCGTGGTGCTCAACGCCAAGAACGACGACGAGGAGGCCTCGATCATCGCGGAGGCCGGCGCGTACGGCGCGGTGACCGTCTCCACCCAGATGGCCGGTCGGGGTGTCGACATCCGCCTCGGCGGCAGCGACCAGTCCGACCGGGACCGGGTGGCCGACCTCGGCGGGCTCTACGTGATCGGCAGCGGCCGGCACGACAGCCGCCGGGTCGACGACCAGCTGCGCGGCCGCGCCGGCCGGCAGGGTGACCCGGGTGGCTCGATCTTCTTCGTCAGCCTGGAGGACGACCTCGTCGTCCGGCACGCGGCCGACTCGGTGCCCGCGTCGCCCCGGATGAACGCCGACGGTCTGGTCACCGACGAGCAGGTCGACTACGCGGTGGAGCACGCCCAGCGGGTCGCCGAGGGCGTCAACCACGAGATCCACCGCAACACCTGGCGCTACAGCGTGGTGATCGAGCAGCAGCGCAAGGCCCTCGCCGAGCGGCGCGAGCGCCTGCTCACCAGCGACGTGGCCGCGCTCATGCTGCTGGACAAGATGCCGGAGAAGGCCGGCGAGATGGACGAGGACCTGCTGGCCCGCGTCGCCCGCTCGATCGCGCTCTACCATCTCGACCGGCTCTGGGCCGAGCACCTGGCCGAGCTGTCCGAGGTCCGCGAGGGCGTGCACCTGCGGGCGCTGGGCCGGCTCGACCCGCTCGACGAGTTCCACCGGGCCGCCGTGCCGGCGTTCAACGCGCTCATCCCGGAGATCGAGGCGCGTACGCTCGCCACCTTCGCCGAGACCGAATTCGACGACGACTGGGAGCCGGACGAGGCGGACCTGGTGCGCCCCAGCGCCACCTGGACCTACCTGGTCCACGACAACCCGTTCGGCTCCGAGCTGGACCGGTTGATCGCCGCGGTGGGCCGGCGGCTCACCGGCGCGCCCCGCTGACGTCCGCGGGGTCCCGTTCGGCCGTCACGGCCCGTGCGGGACCCCGTTACGTCCGTTTCGACCCATGTTCCCGGGGTAGTAGGGGCGGGTCTGAAGACTCGGGAGAGCAGATATGACGCACGTGAGGACACCGGCCGGGCGTGCCGCCGCGGGCCCGGAAGCGGGGGCTGTGACCCGGTGAACCTGGACACTCAGCAACCGGTGGTGGAGACCGTCGGCGCGCTGGAGACCGCCGCGCTGCTCCGCGAACTGACCGCCGGCCTCATCGCCGTGACCGATTTCGATGAGGCGTTGGCCGCCCTCGTGCGGATCACCCGGGACGCGGTGACCGGCGTCACCTGGTCCGGCTTCACCGTCCTGCGCGCCGGTGAACCGTCCGGCGGCGCGGCCTCCGACCCGCGGCTGGCCGACCTGGACGACCCGCGGCGCGGGCCCGACTCGCCGGCGATGGACGCCATCCGGCGGCGGGAGATGGTGCTGTCGGAGAACCTCGGCCGGGAGACCCGCTGGCCGGACTGGCGACTGCGCGCCGTCGACCTCGGCGTCCACGGCGTGATCTCGGCACCGCTCGACGTCGACGACCACGTGCTCGGTGCGATCAACCTCTACGCCGACGCCCCCGACCGGCTCGGCACCCAGCACCAGCTCACCGCGATGCTGCTCGCCGAGCACGCCGGTCTGCTGCTGGCGGCCGTCCGGGACCGGGCCCACCGGCTGGCGGTGGCCGGCGAGTGGGACGCCGCGCTGCTGCACGACGGCGTCGTGGGGCAGGCCGTCGGAGTGATCATGACGCAGCGGGGCTGCCCCGCCGAGGAGGCCCTCGACGTCCTGCGCACCGCCGCGTCCTCGCTCGACATCCCGCTCCGCGAGGTGGCCGAACGGCTGGTCCGCACCGTGGCCCGACCCCGGGAGAGCTGACCCCGTCCCGGTCGTGTCGTTTCGTCCCGCGTGCGCCCGGGTAGCACCCTGGGCTCAGTGAGCGCAGCGACCAGGGGAGGGAACGATGCAGAGCCGGCTGCGGGTCCAGGGGCACCCGATCCAACCGATGCTGGTGACGTTCCCGTACGGGCTCTTCGTCAGCGCGGTCGTCTTCGACCTGACCGACGTGATCGGCGGGCCCGCCTTCCTCGGCGAGGTCGGCTACTGGACGGCCGTGGCGGCCCTGGTCGCCGCCGGGCTGACCGCGATGGCCGGCATGGTCGACCTGTGGGACGTGCCCGGCGGCCGGACCCGGCGCACCGCCATCGCGTTCAACCTGGTGAACCTGGCGATGGCCGGGCTGTTCCTGGTGACCTGCCTCATCCGGTCCGACTCCCCGCAGCGCGGGGCCTCCGTCCCGATGCTCGTCACCGAGCTGGTCGCCCTGACCGTCGGCGCGGTGGGCGTACGCCTCGGCGCGCGGCTCGTCCGGCGGTTCGACGAGGCCGGCGCCGACGAGACCAACTTCGACGCCCTGCCCGGCGTCGCCGGCTCCACCGTGGAGATCGTCCGACCCCGTCCGTGAGGCGTCGCCGCCCCACCGCCGTCACCGTCGCGCTGAACTCCGTTGCGCGGCCCCCGGCGGCCCGGCAGGCTCGCCCGGGTGACGACCGACCCGCAGTTCGCGAAGCTGCTCGCCGAGGGTGCCGCCGCGCCCGTCGACGGCTGGGCCTTCGACTGGCTCGCCGGGCGGGCCACCGAGGAGCGGCCACCCTGGGGGTACGCCCGGATGGTGGCCACCCGGATGGCCAGCGCCGACGCCGCACTGGACGTGGACACCGGCGGCGGTGAGGTGCTCGCCGAGGTGCCCCGGCCGCCCCGGCTGCTGGTGGCCACCGAGGGCTGGCCGCCGAACGTGGCGGTCGCCCGCCGGACCCTGGCCCCGCTCGGCGCCACCGTCGTGGCGGTCACCCCGGACGCCCCGCTGCCGTTCCGGGACGCCGCGTTTGACCTCGTGGTCAGCCGGCACCCCGTACGCACGGACTGGCCGGAGACCGCCCGCGTGCTGCGCCCCGGCGGCACGTTCCTGTCGCAGCAGATCGGGGCGGGCACCGTACGCGAGGTCAGCGAGGCGATCCTCGGTCCGCTGCCGCCGCCCACCCAGCGGCACCCGGACCAGGCCGTGGCCGCCGCCTGGGCCGCCGGGCTCACCGTGGTCGACCTGCGCGAGGCCACGCTGCGTACGGTCTTCCACGACATCGGCGCGGTGGTCTGGTTCCTGCGGAAGGTCGTCTGGACGGTGCCCGGCTTCACCGTGGACCGGTACCGGGCGGAGCTGCTCGCCCTGCACCACCGCATCCGGGCCGAGGGCCCGTTCGTGGCCCACGCCCGACGCTTCCTGATCGAAGCCCACCGCTGACCCGCCCCGCCGCGGGCCCCGCCCTGCCCCCGGCGATCCCTGCCCCCGGCAGTCATGAAGTTGTTGCGCTCGCGCACGGCGTGTCGGAGCGATTACTTCATGATCACCGGGGTGAGCCGAGCCGGGTGGGGGTGGGGCCGGTGCCGGAGTTGGGCGGGGATGGGTGGGTGGGTGGGTGGGTCAGACATTAGGGGTGGGGGGACTGGTGGTGGGTGGCCAGGACGTCCTCGCCGAAGTCACTGGATGGGCGGCGCAGCACGGTGTGCGCGTGGTTGCCGTCCTCGGTCGTGTTGTCGTACTCGATCAGCAGGTCGTCGCTCTGCACCCGGTAGTAGTGGCGCTGGCCCGGGCGGGTGGGGCCGGCCCACGCGAAGTGTCGCTCCCGCCCGTCCAGCCGGCGCGCCTCCCGGACGGCCAGCTCGGGCGGGAGCCGGTCCAGGTAGAGGGCGACGAGTTGGTCGAGCAGCGCCCGGCCGGTGGGGCCGAGCCGCTCCGCGGGCACGCCGAGCGGTTCGAGGGGCGCGTCCACCCGGGGTCGGGTGGCGCTGACGATGTCGTCGGGCGCCTCGTCGGCGATGATCGCCGCGGCGCGGGCGGCCGGTCCCATCGCGGCCAGCAGCTCGCGGCCCAGGTCCTCCTCGATGCCCAGCGGGCGGGACACCGGGCGGCCCGCGTGCCGGACGGCGGCCGGGTTGGCGCCGAAGAAGATCGGTGCGGGGGAGACCCGATCGTCCACCACCGTCATGCTGACCGACAGGTGGTGCCCCTCCAGCCGCCACGCCCACCGGTCGTCGCGTCGCGGGTCCCCGAAGACCGCCACCCAGTAGTCGCCGCTGTGTCGGCCCCGGCGCCACCCCTCGGCCCGGTCGAGCACCTCCTCCAGCGCGATGATCGCCATCGCCTGGGCGTACGCCGCCGGGCTCAGCGCCGTCGCCAGCAACCGGTGGGCGGCCTTGCGGCCGGCGACGTCCAGGTCGGCCAGGCAGACCCCGGGGCGGGCCCGCGGCCGGTACTCCAGCCAGCGCCGGGCGCTCTCGTCGTCGAACCGGTACGCCGCGGCGGCGCGCGCCGGCTCGTTCAGGGCGGCCAGCAGCGCCGTGCCGGCGGCGCGCATCTGCTCGGGCAGGGGATCCTCCACCGCCTCTGTATACCGGCTGTCGTCGCGGCCCGCGCGGATCTCACCCGTGCCGCCCCACGCCCGGCCGCCGGCACTCACCGCCGGCGGCGCGCGCCCCGGTCGCCGGCCCGACGGTCACTCCGGCCGGAGCAGGGCCAGCATCTCGGGCAGGTCGAAGAAGCGGGCGGTGTCCACGGCCGACGGACTGCCCAGGTCGGGGTCGGCGCCGGCGTCGAGCAGCGCCCGTACGGCGTCGGCGCTGCTGCGGAAGACCGCCGCGGCGAGCGCGTTCTGCCCCCGGTCGTTGGTGCGGGTGTGGTCGGCGCCCCGGGCCAGCAGCGCGGCCACGGTGTCCGGGTGGGCGTGGTACGCGGCCAGGATCAGCAGGGTGTCGCCCCGGTCGTTCGTCAGGTTGACCGGCAGGCCGGCGTCGACCTGCGCGGCGAGCTCCTCGGTGGCGCCCGCCCGGGCCAGGTCGAACATCCGGTGGGCGAACGCCAGCGTCGCGGTGTCGAGTTCCTCGCTCACCGGTCCAGGTTAGGCGGGTGTCGACCGTTTCGCCGAGATGGACCGTCGGCACACGGCTGACGGCGTGGCCCCGCCTGGTACGGTCCTCGCCCGGCGGGTGGGGGAGGACATGGACGACCGGGTGTACGTGGGCAACGCCGGCGCGGACGGCGCGGTCAACGCGGGCTGGCTGCTCGGGCACTTCATGCCGCCGGGCGACCCGCGGCACAGCACCGAGGTCGAGGTGAAGTGGGGCGTCCACGCGGCGGGGGAGACCCGGGCCCGGTGGGCGACCGGGGAGCGGCGTACGGCGCTTCTGGTGCTGGTCAGCGGTCGGTTCCGGGTGGAGTTGCCGGACCGCACGGTGGTGCTCGGTGAGCCCGGCGACTACGTGGTGTGGGGCCGGGGTGTGGACCACAGTTGGTACGCGGAGACCGAGTCGGTGGTGCTGACCGTGCGCTGGCCGTCGGTGCCGGGCTACCGGGTGGGGCCGCCGGTGCGGCGCTGACCTGCGGCGGTCGGGCGTTCACCCGCGTCCCAGCATACGGAAGACCTACTAAACCGATAGGGTTTGCCGCCTAGAGTGGGGAGTGACCGCGCCGCCCGACCCGTGAGGACCCGATGAACCGCGACCGCCCGGAGCCCGACCTGCTCGCCGTCGCCACCCGGTGGGCGGCCGAGCCCGCCGACTGGCCGGTGCCGCTGCGCTTCGATCCCGCCGAACGCTGGTACGCGCGCCTGGCCACCGCCGCCGACCACGAGGTGTGGGCGCTGAGCTGGCTGCCCGGCCAGGGCACCGACCTGCACGACCACGGCGGCTCGGCGGGCGCCTTCCTGGTGGTCTCCGGGACGCTGACCGAGGAGACGGTCAGCGGGGGACGGCTGCGCCCGCACCGGCTCACCGCCGGCGCCGGACGTCGCTTCGGCACCCGGCACGTGCACCAGGTAACCAACCACGACGCCGAGCCGGCCGTCAGCGTGCACGTCTACCGCCCGGCGCTGCGTCGCATGACGCGCTACACCATCATCGAGGGTCGACTCCGGGTCGCCGACGTGGCCGAGGCCGGCCTCGCCTGGTGACCTCCGGCTGACCCGGATGCACCGTCCGCCAACGTTCCCGGAAGGAACCGCGCATGCACCAGTCCCGCGCCACCCGCTGTCCGGCCCCGGTCCCGCCGCCGGGCTCCCGCGGCATCGACGAGATCCTGGCCGCGGCCCGCGCCCGGCTCGACCGACTCGACCCGGAGCAGGCGCACCTGGCGTACCGCGCGGGCGCGTTAGTGGTCGACATCCGGCCCGCCGCCCAGCGGGCCGCCCACGGCACCGTGCCGGGCTCCCTCGCGGTGGAGCGCAACGTGCTGGAGTGGCGGTTCGACCCGCGCTCGTCCGCGCGGCTGCCCCAGGCGGTCGACTACGACCTCCAGGTGATCATCATCTGTCAGGAGGGCTACACCTCGTCGCTCGCCGCCGCCGCCCTCCAGGACCTCGGGCTGCACCGGGCCACCGACGTCGTCGGCGGGTTCGCCGCCTGGCGGATCGCCGGCCTTCCCGCCCTCGGCCCGACCGCGCTGCGGCCGTCCCCTCTCGCGCCCCCGGTGACCGCCGACCGGGCGCTTCGCTGACCGTCACGCTCGACCGGGCGTGGCGGGCGTACGCCGTCACAGGAGGCACCATGTCCGTCGTCGCCGTCTCCCCACGGCCTCATCGGCCGGTCCGCGCAGACCGGACCGGCCCGGCGCGGTCTGCGGCCACCCTCACCCTCACCGTCGACCTCGCGCCAGGCCCGGTGACGCCCCGGCTGGCCCGCCTGCTCGACCTGATCGGGGAGCTCGCCGAGTCGGGGGAGGGGCGGCTGCGCGCCGACGCCGCCGTCCCGGCGCCCCGCACCGCGGAGCCCGTCCCCACCGGTCCCCGCGCCGTCACGGACCTGCCCGCCGCGCGGCCGGACGAGGTCCGCATCCAGGCCGGCTCCCGGGTCGTACGACACGGCGACCGGGTCGTCCCGCTCACCCGGATCGAGTACGACCTGCTGCTGTTCCTGGCCGAGCGACCCCGACGGGTGTTCACCCGGCTGCAGTTGCTCGCGAACGTCTGGGGCTACGAGCACGCCGTGGCCCGGACGGTCGACGTGCACGTGCGGCGGCTGCGCGCCAAGTTCGGCGTGGACACGCCGGTGGTGGCCACCGTCTACGGCGTGGGCTACCGGCTGGCCGACGACGCCCCGATCACGGTCGACCCCTCCCGCTGACCCGCCGACCCGACGCGGCACGCCCGGAGGAACGGACGTGCCGCGTCGGCGTGTCCGGGATGCGGCACACCGGGCCGCGGCACCCCCGGTCGGCGTGTCCGCCCGCGTCGTGTCCCGTCCCCGTGACGGTGACGTCCACATGGGAGCGCGACCGCCCGAGGTCGCCGACCCGGCGCCACCACCGTCCGTGGCGCCGGAGACGGAACGTGAACCGGGCGGGCACCCCCCGTATCGGGTCATCTCGTCGACTCTGCTGTAATCATCAGGCCTCGTACGCAGAGCGAGCAGACGGCTCCGATGTGTTCGTCAATTGTCACATTCATGCAACGCAGCCGCCTCTTGACCCTCGCACGGGCGCCGGGAAGCATCGATGAAGCGGCGTCCCGGGCCGTGGGGAGATACCCGGATCAGCCAAGGAGGACCATGTCGGTCAGCCCCGCCTCGTCGCGCGCCGGATGGCATACGTCCCAACCCGCGGTCCCCGGTCGACCCCCGGGCGGCCAGCGTCGCCCGGCCAACACGACGGCCGGGCCCGTGCTCACCGTGACGCTCTGCATCCCGCTCGCCGCCGAGGAGACGTTGACCGCGCCGGCCCGCCGGCTGCTGGAGGCCGCCCGCGAGATGATCGAGCGTGGTGAGGGGGTCATCGCGAGCACCGTCCCCCAGGAGCGGCGCCCCGACCAGGTGCCGGCCGGTCGCGCCCCGGCCCGTCCCCTCGCCCCGACCATCCCGGCTCTGCACATCCTCGCGTCGTCCCGCTCCGTCCTGCGCGACGGCGAGCCGCTGCCGCTCACCCGACTGGAGTTCGACCTCCTGCTGCACCTCGTCGCCCACCCGCGCCGGGTGTTCACCCGGCTGCAACTGCTCAACGCCGTGTGGGGCTACGAGCACGCCGGCGTCCGCACCGTGGACGTGCACGTCCGCCGCCTGCGCGGCAAGGTCGGCGTCGACGTGCCGCTGGTCACCACGGTCTACGGCGTCGGCTACCGCCTCGCCGACGACGCCCGGGTGACCGTCGACCGCAACGCCTGACCGCGCGGCGTGACGGGCACCCCCGCGCCGCCCGACCCCGACGGCCCGCCCGGCCGGCGCGGCAGGATGGTCGGGTGCGCATCCGCCCCATCACACCCGAACGACTCGTCACCGAGCTGACCGACCGCCTGACCGAGCGGGCCGACCAGGTCGCCGACGCCCGGCTGCGCGTCGGCGTCGACGGCCCGAGCGCCGCGCGCCCCGAGGACCTCGCGGCGGCGCTGATCGACCCGCTGCGCGCCCGGGGGCGGCCCGTGTTGCACGTTCGCACCACGGATTTCCTGCGCCCCGCCTCGGTGCGGCTGGAGCAGGGCCGGACCAATCCCGACGCCTACTACGAGGGCTGGGTGGACGAGGCAGGGCTCCGGCGGGAGGTGCTCGACCCCGCCGGCCCCGGCGGCTCCGGACGCGTGCTGCCCTCGCTCTGGGACGCCACGACCGACCGGGCCAGCCGGGCCACGTACGTCGACCTGCCCACCGGCGGGGTGGTGCTGGTCAGCGGGGCGCTGCTGCTCGGCGGGGCCCTCGACTTCGACGTGACCGTCCACCTCGCCCTCTCACCGGCGGCGCTGCGTCGCCGCACCGACCCGGAGCAGCGGTGGACGCTGCCGGCCTTCGACCGGTACGCCGACGAGGTCGACCCCGCCTCCTTCGCCGACGTCGTGGTACGCCTCGACGACCCCCGTCACCCCGCCGTCGTGGAGCCGTCCGGGGCTGCGTGACGTCCCCGAATTCGCCGGTTTGGTCGAGTCATCCGGCGGGTAATCGCCCGGCTCACAGAGCACGGGTGATCGCCCGTGCACCGCGCGCGACCGTGACCGGGGCCAGGGGGCACCGGGCCGCCGGTTGACCAGATGCCAGAAAGGCAGGCCAGCGATGCTCGTCCATGACACGGTCGGAACGGCCCGTTCGCAGGCGGAGACCGACCAGATCCGGCAGTCCCTGCAGGCGCGCTACGACGAGTTGTCGGCCGAGTACGAGCAGGCCGTGCTGCAGAGCCAGGTGCTGCGGCTGGTGGAGGTCGGGGACACCGCCGGCGACGACCAGGCCGACAGCGGCACGAAGACCGCGGAGCGCGACACCGCTCAGTCCCTGCTGCGCACGATCCTCGACCGCCGCGCCCAGTACGAGCACGCGCTGACCCGGCTCGACGAGGGCACCTACGGCTTCTGCGAGGGCTGCTCGAAGCCGATCCCCGTCGAGCGCCTGGAGATCTTCCCCTCCGCCACCACGTGCGTGTCCTGCAAGCAGACCCGCGAACGTCGGGCGGCCTGATCAGACGCAGCGGTTGCCGGTCGGTCCGGAGCGCGGTGGACTCCACCCATGGGTGACATCAAGGTGGGCACCGCGTCCTGGACCGACCGGACCCTGTTGGACTCCGGCTGGTATCCGCAGACCGCCGACACACCGGAGAAGCGCCTCGCGTACTACGCCCGCCGATTCCCCCTGGTCGAGGTGGACGCCACCTACTACTCGCCGCCCGCCGAGCGCACCGCGCGGCTATGGGCGGAGCGCACCCCAGCCGGCTTCACGTTCAACGTCAAGGCGTTCAGCCTCCTCACCGGGCACCCGACGAAGGTCAGCGCCCTCTACAAGGACCTGCGCCCGGAGACGGACAAGCGCACCGTCTACCCCGACGCGCTGCCCGCCCAGGCGTACGAGGAGGTGTGGACGCGCTTCCTGTCCGCCCTCGACCCGCTGGTCGAGGCGGGCAAACTGGGCGCCCTGCTGTTCCAGTTCCCGCCGTGGTTCACCATCAAGCGGGACAACAAGCAGTACCTGCTGGAGGTGGCCCGGCGCTGCGCGCCGCTGCGGGCGGTCTACGAGTTCCGCCACGCGTCCTGGTTCGACGGCGCCAACCGGGACGAGACGCTCGCGTTCCTGCGCGAGCACCGGCTGCCGTACGTCTGTGTGGACATGCCGCAGGGGCACCGCTCGTCGGTGCCGCCGGTGCTGGCCGCCACCGCGGACCTCGCCGTCGTGCGGTTCCACGGGCACAGCGACAAGTGGACGAGCACCGACATCCACGAGAAGTTCGGCTACCGCTACTCCGACCGGGAGCTGCGGGACTGGGCGCCCCGGCTGCGCGAGCTCGCCGACTCGGCCGAGCAGACGCACGTGCTCATGAACAACTGTTATCGGGACTATGCGACCACCAACGCACAAACCCTGAAAGGGCTCCTGAGCAGCTAGTGCGGTGTCCACTAACGTTCACCGGCATTGCGGTGGTGTGGTGGATCCTCGCCTGGGGGCGAGCGACTCCTCACCGGGTGGTGGGGCGGGCTTCCGCGGGCCGACTGATCCTCGCGTCGTCTGGGGCGGGCGGCGGGGGTCACGTCGGGACTGGTTTCGCCGCGGCGAACCGCGCGTCAGAGAACCGCCGTAACACCGACCGGGCGCCCGTGCTGTCCAGTTCACCGAACCTGCCCGGCCCGGCACGGCCAACTCCCGACACCACCCGCACGACAACTTTTCCGACCGACACCAACCGGCCAACGTCCGCGGCCACCGCACTAGCCACCTCTCCAGGCGAGGGTTCGCCGACCGGCGCGACGCCGCGAGCATCTTCCTGTTCGCCGACGGCGGACTTCGCCTCGCTGAAGTCGCTGGCCTACGCGTGGACGAGGCCGACCTGGCTGCCCGGATGGTGTTCGTCTTCGGGAAAGGCAGCAACCGGTCGGGGCCGCGGAGGCGGGCGGTTCCACTGGGCGCCAAAGCCGCCCGCGCGCTCGACCGGTACATCCGGGAACGCCGCCGCCACCGTACGCTCGCATGTTCCGCCACCTGGGCGTCGCAGTTCCGGAAGGCTGGCGCCAGCGAAGGGGACTGTTGGTTCTCAGCGGGTGGAGCAACCGCACCAAGCTTGACCGGTACGGGCGGGCCGCGGCTGTGCCGCCGGTGCAAGGGCTCCGGCGCCCGGCTGCGGTGGGGTCGGAAGGCGTGGAACCGTCTCGCTATGCAGATGCCCTCGGGTCGGGCCCGCCGGTGCGGGTCCGCAACGCCAGCCGCTAACGTGATGTTCGAGACCGAGGAGTAGGGATGGACGACCTGATCATCTGGCTACGGGCACAGCTCGACGAAGACGAGCGGATTGCGCGGGCGTCACTGAGCGCGTTCGGTGTGGCCGACACCGACCAGACGCCGGTCTGGCCGGACCACGTCACCTACGGTGGCGCGGTGGAGCTGAACGCCGCCGAGGCGTACCTCGACACGTTCCGGCCCCACCGGGTGCTGGCCGAGGTGGATGCGAAGCGGCGCATCGTGGACAACTGCGCGTGGGTGCTCAAGGGTGAGGCGTGCTTGACCCTCCGCCTGCTGGCCCTGCCGTTCGCGGACCGTCCCGGCTACCGCGACGAGTGGCGCCCCTGACGCCTCGCCGCCGCACCGTTCTGCCGCGCCCGGCACTTCGCGCCGGATTGACCCGGCGAGTGCCGGTCGCCGTGTTCCGCACGAGCCGGTACCAGGTGGCGGGCATACCGGTCAGGGGGACGTCCGGGTAGCAACCGGCCCACGTGAACAGCGCCACGAACCCTCACGCGTCCGAGACGCCGGGACGGCGCACGTAGCCGCCCCGCGTCCAAACTCGGACCTCAACTCAGGGCTGTCAATCGCCGCCGTCGTCTTCCTGGGAACTACGCCCAGACCAACGCCACCGCCCTCGCCGGGCAGCTCGGCGCGGACTGAGCGCGCCCTCACCCCCGCCGGGTGAGGCCGGCTCACCCGGTCCGGGGGCAGCGTGGAGTTCGCGTACGGCCCGACGCGGCCGGCGCACCACGAGGAGGTGACCGGGAATGACGGCTCGGGTGGTGGCCGATCCCCGGCGGGGCGCGGTCCTGCGGGTGGTCGGTGCGAACGAGAGCCCCCGGCGGGGCGAGCGCGCCGGCCGGCGGAGCCCGGTACGCGCGCGCGGTGGCCCGGCGGGGCCGCCACGGCGCGACGACGACCGACGCTGGGAGACCCAGGACCGGGGGTGGGAACATGGCTGAGCAGTTGATATCGGCGTTCGAGTCCTCGCTGGACAAGACGAACCTGATCCTGAAGGACATCGAGAACGCCTACGGTTGGCCGAAGGCACAGCGCAACCAGTCCTACGCGGCGTTGCGGACGGTGCTGCACCTGCTGCGGGACCGGCTGCCCGTGCAGGAGAGCGTCGAGTTCGCGCAGCAGCTGCCGATCCTGGTACGCGGCATCTACTTCGACGGCTGGCGTCCGTCGGACGTGCCGGTGAAGCTGAACCGTGAGGACTTCCTCTACGAGGTCCGGCAGGGCTTCCCGTACGACGTCGAGGGCGGCCCGGAGCGGGTCACCCAGGTGGTGCTGGACACGCTGCGCAAGCACGTCACCCAGGGTGAGTGGCAGGAGGTCAAGGAGACCATGCCGCGTGACCTGGCGAGGATGATGCCCTGACGAGCCGCCGGCCCGCCCCGCGTCGGGGACGGGCCGCGGTGCCGCTCACGCCGCCGGGACCCGGCTCACCGGGTGCCCGGCGCGCTGGGCGAGACCGGCGAACGCGGTCGCGTCGACGATGGCGGCCCCGCCCGGGTCGTTGTTGAAGTAGACGTACGCGGTGGCGTCGCCGAACGTGTCGGCGAGCCGGCGCACCCAGGAGGCGAGCGCCGCGCGCCCGTAGCGGGGGTGCGGCCGGGCCCGCCCCTCGTGCAGCCGCAGGTAGCCGAAGTCGGTGGTCCGCCACAGCGGGGCGATCGGTCGGCCCGACCGGTCGGCTTACACCAGCGCCGCCCGGCACCGCTCCAGCAGCGCCCGGGTCTGCGCGGTCCACCAGGACGGGTGACGGGGCTCCACCGCCACCCGCACCCGCGCCGGGAAGAGGCGCAGCGTGGCGTCCAACGCCGGCACGTCGGCGCGGAGGTTGGGCGGGAGCTGCACCAGGGCCGGGCCGAGCCGGTCGCCGAGCGCGGTCGCCGTTGACCTCCACCGTGGCGAACCGCTCGGCGTAGTGCTCCAGCCACAACCGCTGGGGCAGGCCGGCCGGATAGAACCGGTCCCGCCAGTCGCGGTACCGCCAGCCGGAGGTGCCCACCAGGATCATCTCCCTCATCCTGGCACCGCCGGCGCCGACGCGCCCGCCGGCCGCGCCCGCCCCGGGGCCCCGCGGGAAGCGCCCGTGCCGGCACGTTCCGGCGTCTACGGTGGGTTAGAGAAGATCGTGGGGGGTACCACCCGCTGCACGACGGACCCCGGCGTACGGCGGGGCGGCACATCCGAGGGAGCACCGATGCCACTCAACGACGATGACATGCAGACCACCGGCGGCGGGGGCGCGGAGGGTCCGGCCGACGGTGGTGCCACGCCGGGCCAACACGACGGTGGCGCGGACGGCAGCGCGGAGGGACCGGCCGACGGCGGTGCCACGCCGGGCCAGCACGACGGTGGCGCGGACGGCAGCGCGGAGGGACCGGCCGACGGCGGTGCCACGCCGGGCCAGCACGACGGTGGCGCGGACGGCAGCGCCGAGGGTCCCGCCGACGGCGGCGCCACCCCCGGCCAGCACGACGGCGGTGCCGACGGCAGCGCCCGGTAGCGGGCCGTGACGCACCTCGACCCGCCGGGCGGCCACGGCCGCCCGGCGGTCGCGTCCGCCGAACCGGCCGCGGCGCTCGCCCGCTGCGTGTCCGTCGAGCCCGCGAAGTTCGCCGCCGCGCACTGGGGGCGCACGCCGCTGCTGTCCCGCGCCGACGAGCTGCCCAACCCGGCCGGCTTCACCGACCTGCTCAGCCCCGCCGACGCCGACGAACTGCTCAGCCGCCGGGGGCTGCGTACCCCCTTCCTGCGGATCGCGAAGGACGGCGACCTCGTCGCCGCGGGCCGCTGGACCGGCGGTGGCGGCGCCGGCGCCGAGATCGGCGACCAGGTGCTCGACGAGCGGGTGCTGGAGCAGTACGCGGGCGGCGCCACGCTGGTCCTGCAGGGACTGCACCGCCTCTGGCCGGCCCTGATCGACTTCACCCGCGACCTGAGCCTCGCGCTCGCCCAGCCGTTGCAGGTCAACGCATACCTCACCCCGCCCGGCAACCAGGGTTTCGCCACCCACTACGACACCCACGACGTGTTCGTGCTCCAGGTGGACGGCCGCAAACACTGGCGGATCCACCCGCCGGTGCTGCCGGACCCGCTGGAGCGCCAACCCTGGGGCGGCCGCGCCGACGAGGTGGCGGCGACCGCGCAGGGGCCCGCCGCGCTCGACGTCGTCCTCGCCCCCGGCGACGCGCTCTATCTGCCCCGGGGCTGGCTGCACAGCGCCCAGGCGCAGGAATCCAGTTCGCTGCACCTCACGGTGGGCGTCCGCGCGCTGACCCGCTACGCGCTCGTGGAGGAGTTGCTGGCGCTGGCGGCCGAGGATCCCCGGCTGCGGGCGAGCCTGCCGTTCGGCACCGACGTGGCCGACCCCGACGCCATCGAGCCGGAGCTCACCGAGACCGTCGAGGCGCTGCGCGCCTGGCTGCTGCGGGCCGACCCGGCGGCGGTGGCCGGCCGCCTGCGGCAGCGGGCCTGGCCGGCGTCCCGACCCGCGCCGATCCGGCCCCTCGCCCAGGCCGCCGCGCTGGCCGCCCTCGACGCCGACGCCCGGCTGAGCCCACGCGCCGGGCTGCGCTGGCAGCTCGTGCCGCAGGACGGCGACCGGGTGGCGCTGCGCCTGTTCGACCGCACGATCACGCTGCCCACGCAGTGCGAGCCGGCCGTGCGCGCGCTGCTCACCGGCGCCGCCACCCGCGTCGGCGACCTGCCCGGCCTGCCGGACGACGACGACCGGCTGGTCCTCGCGCGCCGGCTGCTCCGGGAGGCGGTCGTGGTCCCGGCCTGAGCCGGGTCCGCGTCGCCACGCCGCTGTCCCGTCCCGATCCGGGCCGGGTCGGGTCAGCGGCCGAGCACCAGCAGCAGGGCCGTGGTGACCAGACCGGCGGCCAGCACCACGGTCATCGCCCGCGGGCCGAGCACGGCGTGCCGCCGGTCGGCCAGCACCTTCGCCGGCACCAGGCCGGCCGCCGGGCCCAGCAGCGTCACGACCAGCGCGAGCACCGGCATCCCGACGGCCAGGTCGCCGCCGTAGCCGACACCGGCCGCCCGGGCGCCCATCCCGAGGGCGTACGCCACGCCGGCGCCGGCGACCCCGCAGAGCGCCAGCAGCGGGTTGACCGATCCGGGCAGCTCACCGCGCTGGCGGGTGCGGTCCAGCAGATCCCGTACCCCGGCCAGCAGCGGACGCGGGTCACCGTCCACCCCCGTCGCCGGCGCGGGCGGCCCGCCGAGGCGCCGGCCCGCGCCGCCGAGCCGGCCACGCAGTTGCTGCCACAGGTGGGCCGCCTCCGCGTCGACGCGTTCCTGCAGCTCACGGGCGTCGACCAGCTCCTGCTCGGCGTGCCGGACCTGCTCGGCGGCCTCGGCCACCGCCTGCTCGGCCGCCGCGCACTGCCGCTCGTACCAGGCGTGCGCCTCCGCCCGCTGGGCGTGCACCCGCGCGCTCAGGTCGGCCAGGCGACGCACCTGGGCCGCGTACGTCTCGCTGGTCACCGGCTCGTTCATCGTGACGGTCCATAGGGGATGATGACCTGGCCGGTGCGGTGCACCGCGCGGTCGAAGAACAGGCCGCGCCACGGCCGCGGATACCAGTCCGGGCCCCCGGTGCCGGGATAGAGGGACGAACCCAGCTCGCCGCCGTGGGCGTCCAGCGCCACCCACGCCCCGATCTGGTCGGTGCGCGCCGCGGGCCCGCCCAGGTCGGCGCGCATCCGGGCCACCCCCCGCCACCAGGCCAGCACGTGCGTCCGCCGCTCCGGCCCGTCGTGCAGGATGCGGCGCAGCTGCTCCAGCCCGGTGCGCCGGCCGACCCGGGCGGCGAGCGAGCCGGCCGCCGCGTCGACCGCGAAGAGCAGCAGGTAGTGCGGGTCACCGGCGGCGGCGAGCCCGTCCGCCGTCTCGGCCATCAGCTCCGGCACGGTCTCCTCGTCGTACCAGGCGGCGTCCTCCGCGAGGTCCTCGTAGAGGGCACGGGCCACCGGGTCGGCGTCCGGGTCGAGACAGGCGATGGAGAACCGGGCGGTGCCGGGCCGGTGCTGGCGGGCGAGGGACCGCGCCGCCGCGTCGAGCACGGCGCACGCCTCGTCGACCCGGGTGCCGAGGACCGCCAGGTTCCGGCCCGGGGCGCGGGGCAGCCGCAGCGCCGCCGACCGGGCCTGCACGTCGATGATCTCGCCGAGCAGCGCGACCGGGCCGCGCGGGGTGCCGGCCTCCGGGCGCAGGGCCCGGAAGTCCGGGGCGTCGGCGAGCCGGGGAATGGCGTCACCGTCGAAGAGGCGGGCCGGCGCGGCGTCCTGGGGGCGCATCCGCCACAGCCGGTGCTGAAGGCCGCTCCACGTCTCCCAGTCGCTGGCCGACGGGATCCGGGCGACCTCGTTGCCCTCCGGCAGACCGGACTCGGCGTTCACCACCGCGTGCCAGCGCGGCAGCGACTGGGCGGCGTCGTTGCGTTCGGCCAGGATGCGCAGCGCCTTCGGCAGCGCGATGCGCAGGGTGAACTGGGCGACCAGCGCGGGCCGGCCCCACAGCGCCTCGATGCCCCGGACGTCCTGCGAGGCGAGCACCAGGTGGATGCCCTGCGAACGGCCCCGGCGGGCCAGGTCCTCCAGCAGGTCGGCGGCCTCCCGCGCCACCACGTCCCGCCCGGCGAGCAGCATCTGGAACTCGTCGACCACCGCGACGATCCGGGGCCAGCGCCCGGTCGGGTCCACCGCGCGCAGCTCGGCGAGCTTGGTGACCTCGTGCTTCTTGGCCGCGTCGGCACGCCGGCGCAGCTCCTCGGCGAGGAAGCGCAGCAGCGCCAGACCGAACTCCCGGTCGGTGTTGACGTTGATGCCGACCAGGCGCATGTGCGGCAGCCAGCTCGGGTCGCGCCGACCCTGCGCGAACCGGGCGAACGACACGCCCTCCTTGAAGTCGAGCAGGTAGAACTCCAGCTCGGCGGGGGAGTAGCGGGCGGCCAGGGCGCCGATCCAGGCGAAGATGAGGTTGGTCTTGCCGGTGCCCGACGGCCCACCGATCAGCGCGTGCGGCGGATAGTCGCCGAGGGTGAGGTGGACCGGCCGGCCGTGCGGGCCCTCGCCGATCGGCGCGGTGAGCCCGGTCGCCGAATCCTCCTGCCACATCCGCTCGGGCGTCGGCAGCAGGTCGGTGAACGGCGTCGGCGGAGGACCGGCGTTGACCCGGGACGCCACCTCCCGGCACGTCTCGGTGAGCAGGGTGGCCGGCGGCGGCGGGTCGAGCCGTACGGGCAGGCCGGGCGGGCCGCCCACCCGGGCGCCGTCCACCCCGGCGACCACCCGGGTGACCGTCGGGTCGTCGGGCAGCGGCACACCGCGGACGACCAGGTGCACCCCGCACGCCGCGCCGGTGCGGACCACCCGGTCGAGTTGACCGCGCTCGTGCCGGGACAGCTCGTCGCCGCCGAGCAGCACCGCCACCCGCCACGGCTCGGGTCGGCGGCCCGTCGCGGCGGCCAGCTCGCGCAGGGAGCCGTGCTCGCCGGCCAGCACCGTCTCGTTGATCCGGCGGATCTGCTCCACCAGGTCGTCGAGGAGCCGGGCGAGGCCACCCGGGCCGACGAAGGTGAGCAGCCCGGCGGTGCCGAGCGGGGCGAACCCGGCGAGCCCGCCGCCCAGGTGCTCCGGGTCGTACCCGATCAGCCGGACCGCGCCCGGCTCGGCCCGGCCGATGGCCCGCAGCAGCAGCGCCGAGACCACGGCGTCGCAGCCGTCGCGGTCGTCGCCGCTGAGGTGGACGTGCCCGCTGTCGAGCAACGGCACCAGCGCCGGGACCGGCTCGGCGCCGGGGATGCGGACGGCGCCGATGCGCAGCGCGCCGGCCGGCTCGCCCCGCCCGGCGGGGATGGCCTTCCAACGTGGCCACTCCTCGCTGGCCGCGCCCGGCGCCTCCCGCTCGGCGGCCGCCGCCGCCCGGCGGGCGAGCTCGGCGAGGCGTGCCGCGTGCCGCTCGTCGATCTCGGCGAGCCGGCGGTCGCGCTCGGCGCCGACCCGCTCCGGCACGGCCGCCGCCGCGCGGCGCACCCGGGTCAGCCGCTCACGTCCGGCGGTCAGGTCGGCCTGCGCGGCGGACAGCCGGGTGCGGGTCGCGCCGAGCGCGTCGGCGAGCGTGTCCCGGACCCGGGTGACCAGCTGGGCGCGCCGGTCAGCCATCGGAGCTCCGGCGCTGCGGCGCGTCGTGCCACGGGCCGGACCGGGGCGGGACCCGCCCGGCGCCACCCACCGTCCCGCCCGACCTGGCCCGGGACTCCGTGACGGGCGACGCCGCGCCGGGTCGGGCCGCCGTGCGGTCACCCGGCAGGCGTGGGTGTCCCGCGCCGGACCCCTCCGTGCGCCGCTCACGGTCCCCGGCCCGGTCTCTCGCCGCGTCCCGGCTCCGGCCTCCCGCGCCCACCCGGGCGTCGCGCGTTCCGGGCCGGCCGGCGTCGGTCGCCGCGGCCCGCCCGTCGCCCGGGGCGTTCCCCGCGCCGGTGGCCGCCCGACCGGCGTCGGCGGGCAGGTCCCGACCGAGGCGGGCCAGCAGCACACCGGTGAGGACCCCGGCGGTAACGGCCGAGTCGGCGGCGTGCGGCGGTTCGCCGGAGCGCCGGGGCGGGGGCATCCGGCACACCCGGGTCAGCAGCGTCTCCAGCACCGGCGCCGGAAGACCGGGCAGCAGGTCCCGCACCCGCGCCTCCACCACGCCGCGCAGCCGCCCCAGGTCGTCTGCGCGTGGCGGGTGGCCGAGCACCTCACCGGCCAGGTCACGCAGCAGCGGCGGGGCGATGGCCGCCAGCCCCAACCCCACGTCCGCGTGTGCCCGCCGCAGTTCGGTACGCAGTCGGTCCCGGTCGCCGCCGCGCACCCCGCGGACCACCCGGCGCAGCAGTTCGGCGGAGTCGTCGATCCGTTCGTCCAGCTCGTCGGTGCCCTCGGAACCTCCGGTCAGCTCCGCCACCCGCACCGCCCACCAGCGGCGCAGCCGCACCTGCTCGGCAGGCTCGGGCGGCACGGCCACCGGAGCCCCCTCGCGTGGCGCGTCGTGGCGGGGCTCCCGGCGCTGTTGCGGTGGCGGCGCCTCACCACCCGCGCCCACCCCGATCGCCGCCAGGTAGGCGGCGAGCTGCTCCTGCGCCAGCCGTAGCGCGTAGCCCGCGGTCTCGGCGTGCTCCGTCGCGGCGGACAGCTCGGGCACCCCCATCGGGTTGGCCGACTCCTGGCGTACCCAGCGCAGTCGCTCGCTGGCCAGCCCGAACTTCTCCAGCGCCTGCCCGAGCAGGCCGACGGGCAGCTCCTCGGCGGCGGCGCGCACCTGCGCAGCCACATCCTCGACGATGGACACGGCCGGCCTCAGAGGGCGGAGACGTAGAGCTGCGCCTGCTCGACCGCGACGAGTGTGGCGGCGAGGCACTCCTCCAGCTCCTGGCTGGCCTGGGTCAGCGACGCCTGGGCCGCCTCGACCGTCTCGTGCCCGCTGCCCTCCAGCGCGCCGGCCAGGGTCTGCTGGGCCTCGGCGAGCTTCTCACCGGCGGCCTGCACGGCGCTCTGGCCGTCGCCGATCTGTTGCAGTGCCACGTCGATGGCTGCCTTGAGCTCGGCGACGCTCGCCACGGGGCGTACCTCCTGGGGGCGGGGAGGCCTTCATTAGAGCCTATTCGGACGGCGGGGGAACATCCGCCCTGTCAGTGTTCCTGCCCCGGTGACCGCTTGTCACCAGGAAGCGCCGCGAGTCCGATTGGCGGGACCCGGGGCCAACTTGCCTCACTCCCGTACGGCCGGCGCCTGGTCCCGTGCGCCGTCGCGCAGCCAGCGCGGCCCGTACACCTCGGCGCCCTGCGCGGTGACGCGTTCCCGCAGCTCACGGTCGGCCGTGACGACCAGGCGTCGACGCTGCGGCGCGGCCGCGACCAGGTCGACGATGGCGTCGTCGCCCGACCCCGGGGCGGCGACCACCGCGACGCCGGGAGTGGCCGGCACGTCCCGCGCGACCCCCTCCACCACCAGCACCACCTCGACCGGGGGTGGCAGCTCCGGCAGCCCGGAATCGCCCACCCCGGCGATCGCGTCCCGCAGGCGGGCGGTGGCGCCGGGGCGGTCCCGCCACCAGCCGTCCGGGCGCGACCCGACGACGTTGGCGGCGTCCACGATCAGCAGCGGCGGCATCTCCATGGTCTCCAGCCTGCCACCGGCGGGGGCGAAAAAGCGGCTGGCGCGGTCTCCCGGGCGGGTCGCCCGGTGTGTCGGATCCACACCGTCACGCGGCCGGTGGCGTTTGTCGGGCCGACCGCCGGGTAGCCCCTGCCGACCGTGCCGCCGACTGCGGAGGACAGCATGATGGGACCCGGCGACTTCGGCACCGACCCCTGGGACGAGTTCCTGGCCCGGTACTTCGGCCGGGGTGAGGGCGGGCGCCGGCCGGCGCACCGGGTCGACATCACCCGGCTGATGACCGCCGACGCGCGGGAGATGCTCGCCGACGCGGCCCGGCGCGCGGCCCAGAAGCAGAGCAACGACCTGGACACCGACCACCTGCTCTGGGCGGCATTGCAGCGCGAGCCGCTGCGTGACCTGGTCCGGCGCGCCGGGGCCGACCCGGACACCCTGCTCAACGCGCTGGGCGGCAAGGGCGACGGCGCGCCGCGCGGGGAGGTGCCGCCGAATCTGTCGCTCACCCCGGCGGCGAAGCGGGCCCTGCTCGACGCCCACCAGCTCTCCCGGGCGATGGGCGCGAACTACATCGGCCCCGAGCACATCCTGATGGCGCTGCCGCTGAACCCGGAGTCGCCGGCCGGTCGGATGCTCGCGGCGGGCCGCATCCAACCGGAGTCGCTGCAGGCCGCCAACGCCGAGCGGGGCCCGATGACCGGCCCCCGGCCCGACCGCGGCACGCCGACCCTCGACCAGTACGGCCAGGACCTCACCGACCTCGCCCGCAACGACCAGATCGACCCGGTGATCGGGCGAGCCGACGAGATCGAGCAGGCGGTGGAGATCCTCTCCCGGCGGACGAAGAACAACCCGGTGCTCATCGGCGAGGCCGGTGTCGGCAAGACCGCGATCGTGGAGGGGCTGGCGGAGCGGATCTGTGACGGCGACGTGCCGCAGACCCTGCTCGGCAAGCGGGTCGTCCAGCTCGACCTCGCCGGCCTGGTCGCCGGCACCCGCTACCGGGGTGACTTCGAGGAACGGCTGAAGAAGGTGATCGACGAGATCCGGGCCCACCGCGACGAGCTGATCATCTTCCTGGACGAGATCCACACCCTCGTCGGCGCCGGTGGGGCCGGCAGCGAGGGGGGCATGGACGCGTCCAACATGCTCAAGCCCGCGCTGGCCCGCGGTGAGCTGCGGGTGATCGGCGCGACCACGCTCGACGAGTACCGCAAGAGCATCGAGAAGGACGCGGCGCTGGCCCGCCGGTTCCAGCCGGTGCTGGTGCCGGAGCCGGGCGTCGACGACACCATCGCCATCCTGCGCGGCCTGCGCGACCGGTACGAGGCGCACCACCAGGTGCGCTTCACCGACGAGGCGTTGATCGCCGCGGCCGAGCTGTCCGACCGGTACATCACCGACCGGTACCTGCCGGACAAGGCCATCGACCTGATCGACCAGGCCGGCGCCCGGGTGCGGCTGCGGACCCGCACCCCCGACGCCGACGTGCGCGACCTGGAGCGCCAGCTCGACGAGGTCCGCCGCGACAAGGAGCAGGCCGTCGCCGACGAGAAGTACGAGCGGGCGTCCGACCTGCGCGACCGGATCAGCGAACTGGAGCAGCAGATCCGGCGGGCGCACGGGGAGGACGGGACCGGCTCGCAGGTGCCCGAGGTCGGGCCGCAGGAGATCGCCGAGGTGGTCTCCCGCGCCACCGGCATCCCGGTCGCCCAGCTCACCGAGGAGGAGCGGGACCGCCTGCTGCGGCTGGAGGGGCACCTGCACGAGCGGGTGGTCGGTCAGGACGACGCGGTCTCCGCGGTCGCCGAGGCGGTACGCCGCTCCCGCACCGGCCTCGCCGACCCGAACCGGCCGATGGGCAGCTTCCTGTTCCTCGGCCCCACCGGTGTCGGCAAGACCGAGTTGGCGCGGGCTCTCGCGGAGGCGCTGTTCGGCGAGTCGGACCGGATGGTCCGGGTGGACATGAGCGAGTTCCAGGAGCGGCACACGGTCAGCCGGCTCGTCGGTGCGCCTCCGGGGTACGTCGGCTACGAGGAGGCGGGACAGCTGACCGAGGCCGTCCGTCGCCGCCCGTACGCGGTGGTGCTGCTGGACGAGATCGAGAAGGCGCACCCGGACGTGTTCAACATCCTGCTCCAGGTGCTCGACGACGGGCGCCTCACCGACAGTCAGGGCCGGACGGTGAACTTCAAGAACACCGTACTGATCATGACGAGCAATCTCGGCTCCGAGCTGATCACCGGCGCGCAGCGCTCGGTGGGCTTCGGCGCCGGCGAGCCGGGCAGCGCCCAGGAGAGCGACGACCTGCGGGAACGGCTCATGCGCCGGCTCCAGGAGAACTTCCGCCCGGAGTTCCTCAACCGCATCGACGAGGTGATCATCTTCCGTCGGCTGGAGGCCGCGCAGCTGCGCCAGATCACCGAGCTGCTGCTGGAGGACACCCGGCGACGGCTGCACGCCCAGGACATCGAGGTGACCTTCACGACCGCCGGCATCGACTGGCTCGCCGAGCACGGCTATCAGCCGGAGTTCGGCGCCCGCCCGCTGCGCCGCGTGATCCAGCGCGAGGTGGACAACCGGCTGTCCCGGATGCTGCTGGAGTCGCAGGTCTCGCCCGGGCAGCGGGTCACCGTGGACGCTCGGGACGGGGAGCTGACCATCGACGTGGGCGCCGGTGAGCGTGGCTACAGCGCCGCCACGACGACGCACCCGCGATGAGCGGGCCGGAGGAGCACCGCGAACCGGGGAAGTCGCCGGAGGACGAGCACGTCGAACCCATCCATGCCCGACCGACGGCCAACCCGTCGCGCGTACGGATGCCGGCGGACGGTCCGCGCAAGAAGCACGAGGGGGACCCGGAGGAGTCCGGGCCGCCACCCGGAGAGGAGAGCTGATGGCACGCGAGCAGCGACTCGATCCCGAGGTGGAGGTGCTCTGGGAGGACTTCCACGCCCAGGTCAACGTCCCGTCCGCGCAGCTGCGGCAGTGGCTGCTGACGCGGGGCTCCGGCGAGGAGGCGTTCGGCGCGGACCCGGATCTCGGCCTGCCCGAGCCGGGCCGGCAGATCCTCCAGGTGCTGACGAAGCGCAAGGTGGACATCACGCCGGAGGACATCGAGGTGATGCGGGAGGCGATCGACCGCATCCAGTCCCTGGTGGACGCCCGGCCGCCGCGCGGAAACGCCGACGACGAGTGGCGCCACTCCCTGCTCGACCTGGGCCACGACATCCTCATCGAACGCTGACCCACCCACCCACCCACCCGCGCGCGGCCTCACCGGGTCCAGGGTGGGTGGGTGGGGTTACTGGCCCTGGTCGGGTTCGAGGCTGCCGATGGTCAGGCCGGCGGCGTCGGCGGCCGTCGCCCGGTCGTTGCGCAGCTGCTCCTCCCGGGTGAGCAGGTTCGCGTACTCGGTGATCTCGGCGGGACCGGGCACGTCGGGGAGCCGGCGGAGGAACGCCTCCACGTCCTGGGCGGCGGCGGAGTGGGCCGCGGCGGCCCGGCGCAGCAGCTGACGGTCGTCGGAGGCGTTGTTCGGGTCGGTCATGGGGCGGTGATACCCGGCGTCACGCCGTTCGCACCCCGCCGGTGCCGCCGACCGGGCCGGCCGTCGCCGGCCGGCGCACCCCGAACGCGGGATTGCGGGTCAACCAGGTGAGGTAGTCCGGGTGCGCGGCCAGAGAATCGGTGTACGCCGCCTTCGCCGTCTCCAGCACCAGCTCGGCGACCCGGGCGGCGGGGGAGTCGGGGTGCCAGCCGAACATCAGCCGCCAGCGCAGCGGCACGCCGGCCAACCGCCGGGTGACCAGGCCGGCCACCGGACGGAACGTGGCCTGGCACAGCGCGACCGCCGCGCCGGCGTCCACCAGGTCCATGCAGGCGCGGATGTCGGCCTCGTACACCTTGCGGGGGGTGAAACCGGCCCGGGCGCAGGCGGCGGCAAAGCAGTCGCCGAAGCACCCGTCGCCCGGCGCGGCGACCCATTGCTCGTGGCGCAGGTCGACGAGGCGTACCTCCTCCTGGCCGGCCAGCGGGTGGGTCTCCGGCAGCAGCACGAGCACCGGGTCGACGGCGACCTCCCGCCAGCTGAGCCCGGACGCCGCCGACGGGCTCGAATCGCCGCAGACCCCGGTCAGCACGAAGTCCAGCCGCCCGCCGACGACCAGTTGCGCCAACTCGTCCACCGACCACGACGCGTACGTGGTGATCTGCGCCTGCGGCTGCTCGGCGGCGAGCCGGTGCACGAGCCGACCGAGGATCGGGCTGTTGACTCCGCCGAAGCGGTAGCGGCGCGGCGCGTCGGCGGCGCCGGCCAGCCGGGCCGCCTCGTCCTGCAACCCCTTCATCGCCGGCAGCAGCACCCGGGCTCGGGCGAGCACCAGCTCACCGAGCGCGGTCGGCCGGGCGCCGCGGCGGTCCCGCTCGAAGAGCGGGCCGCCGAGCGTCCGTTCGATCCGCTGGAGCTGGGCGGTGAGCGCCGGCTGGGCCAGGCCGAGGGTGGAGGCCGCCTTGGTGACGCTGCCGGTCTCGGCGATCGCGCAGACCACCCGCAGGTGTCGCAGCTCCAGATTCATACGGTGACGGTAGGACCACAGCCGGACCTGCGGAAGGGCCTGGATGGATCGGTGACGGTGGATGACCGGTGCCGCGCGACCTGCGCGGACCGCACCCGCCGTCGCGCCCGTCAGCCGCGCGGCGGCTCCGGCAGGTCCGCGAGGTACGTCGGACGACCGGTCACCACGTCCCGGACCTTGTCGACGACACCCACGACCGGCTCCACCACCCGGTTCCAGGGTGGGGTGGCCGGGGTGCCCGGGTGCGGACGCGTCGGTGCCGCCTCCTCGGCGATCTCCAGCCGGTTACCGAGGCGGATCAGCTCCTCCTCGGTGGCCACCGCGCGCAGCTCCCGGACCAGCGCGCCCACCCCGTCGACGTGGCGGCGGACCCGCTGCGCCACCTCCGCCAGCCCGTCCTCGGTCAGCGCCTGCAACGCGGTGAGCAGGGCGGCGTCGGCGTCGATCTCCCGCTCCACCCGGTCGGTCGCGTCGGGCAGCGCCGAGCGGACAGCCGGCAACAGGTACTGCTCCTCGCCGGAGAGGTGCCGCGACAGCGCGGCGGTCAGCACCGGCAGGCCCTCGGCGGGCACCGCGTCCGGGCCGGTGAGCTGCGCGACCAGCTCCAGCAGCTGCCGGTGCTCCCGGTCGACGATGTCGGCGACGCTGCGCCCGCCGGGCCGGTAGCCCTCGTCGGGGACCGGAGGCAGCGGCGGCAGGGGGACGGTCATGGTTGCCCTCCTCGCGCGGGGGCGGTGCGGGGACGTTCGGTCGCGGGCGGCTCTACCCGGGCGGGCACGCCGCGAAACCGTCCGCTGGTCGGGACGCGCGGGCGGCGGGGCGACGCCGCACCGCGGCGCGGCCGACGCGGGCCGGACGGTCGAGGCCGGTGGGCGCGGGCGGTGCTGGTATGAAGAAGCGATGACGAGCGACGCCGCCCCCGCCCGACCCGATCCCACCGACGAGGTCGTCGACCTCTGCCGCGACCTGCTCCGGATCGACACGACCAACACCGGCGACAACGACACCAGCGCGGGGGAGCGCCGCGCGGCCGAGTACGTGGCGGAGAAGCTCGCCGAGGTCGGCATCGCCGCCGAGATCCACGAGTCCGCGCCGGGCCGGGCCAACGTGATCGCCCGGATCGCCGGCACCGACCCGAGCCGGGGCGCTCTGCTGGTGCACGGTCACCTCGACGTCGTCCCCGCCGACGCCGACGAGTGGTCGGTGCACCCGTTCTCCGGTGAGCTCCGCGACGGCTACCTGTGGGGTCGCGGCGCCATCGACATGAAGGACTTCGACGCGATGGTGCTCGCGGTGGTGCGGCACTGGCAGCGCACCGGCGTCCGCCCCGCCCGCGACATCGTGCTGGCCTACACCGCCGACGAGGAGGCGGGCAGCGACTACGGCGCCCACTTCCTGGTGCAGCGGCACCGGGACCTCTTCGACGGCTGCACCGAGGCGATCGGGGAGGTCGGCGGCTTCTCCTACTCCATCAACGACTCGCAGCGCCTCTACCTGATCGAGACGGCCGAGAAGGGCCTCGACTGGCTGCGCCTGCACGCCAAGGGCCGCCCCGGGCACGGCTCGATGGTGCACGACGACAACGCGGTCACCGCGCTCGCCGAGGCGGTGGCCCGCATCGGCCGGCACCGCTTCCCGGTGGTGGTCACCCCGACCGTGCGGGCGTTCCTGGATGAGGTCTCCGACCTGCTCGGCGTCGCGCTCGACCCGGACGACCCGGAGACCGCGATCGCCAAGCTCGGCCCGATCGCCAACCTCATCGGCGCGACGATCCGCAACACCGCCAACCCGACACGGCTGGCCGCCGGCTACAAGGACAACGTCATCCCCGGCCGGGCCACCGCCACCATCGACTGCCGCAGCCTGCCCGGCCAGTCGGAGCTGCTCGAACAGCAGCTGCGCGAGCTGGTCGGCCCGGACATCGCGATCGAGTACATCCAGCGGCAGCCGGCGCTGGAGACCACCTTCGACGGCGACCTGGTCGACGCGATGTCGGCCGCGCTGCGCGCCGAGGACCCGGGGGCGCGCCCGGTGCCGTACATGCTCTCCGGCGGCACCGACGCCAAGGCGTTCTCCCAGATGGGCGTACGCTGCTTCGGATTCGCCCCGCTGCGGCTGCCGCCCGACCTGAACTTCTCCGCGTTGTTCCACGGCATCGACGAGCGCGTTCCGGTCGACGGGCTACAGTTCGGCGTGCGGGTTCTGGACCGGTTCCTCCGCACCTGCTAGCCCGTGTCCGTTAGCCGCACCCGGCGCGGAACCTCCCCATCGTGAAGGGACACCCTCCCATGACCGACCAGCACGGTGAGCTGGACGCCGCCCTCGAGCGGGTGATCGAGGCGGCCCGCCGGCACCTCACCGCCGTACGTGCCGCGCAGGGCCGCATCGACGACGACGACGTCTGGCAGGCGTACGTGGCGTTGAACAACGCCTCCTACGCGTACGACGAGCAACTCCTCGACGCCTTCGGCGAGGTCACCCCGTGGGACGTCGACTCGATCGACCCCGACGAGGCCGACGAGCGCTTCGGTGGCGGCGAGGGCGTCGAGGCCACCGACCCGCACCCGCGGGTCATCTCGGTGCGCCAGCGCCGGGACTACCGGGTTCCCAGCGTCTCGGCGCTGATCCGGGTCGCCGAGATCGCCCGCCGCGAGGGCACCCCGGAGGACGACGAGCCGGCGCCCGTGGAGGGCGTGGGCGAGGCGGTGCTGGAGCTGCTGCAGAACGGGGACGGTTCGCTCAGCGCGCTCGACGTTCCCGAGTTGGAGCCGCTCGACGGCGTGGTCATGGTCAGCGAGGTCGGCACGCCCGTCGACCTGGAGTCGTTCGACGACGACGACCCGGCGGGGCCCTTCCAGCCCGCCGCCGACGACCGGCTCATCGGCCGCCTCGACGAGCACCCGTTCCTCGACCTCGACGAGGAGCACGACCACGCCCACTAGGGCGCGACGCCCCGGGGCCCGGCCGATCCGGCCCGGCCCCGGGGGCACGGCCTCCGGCGTACGCCGGGCGGGCCGCTCAGTACGACAGGCCCGGCTGCGGCTGGTTGACCCGCCGGCGGCGCAGCATCACCTGCCGCGTCCCGTCGCGGAACAGCCGCACCCGGGCCAACTCCCATCCGGAGAACTCCGCCTGGATCGCCAGCTGCGCCGCGGCGGTCAACCGGTCGACGTTCGGCGGCAACCGCAGCGGCGCGTATTCGTAGTCCATGGCCCTATGCTGCCCAGCTCGGCGGCCGTTTGCCACCCCCGGCGGGGTGACCGACGCCGCCGTCGCGGTGGTTCGTGCCACCCTGGGGCCGGCCGGTCGATTCCGCGCCGCGTCCGTTCCGCCCGGCGACGGTGGGCGGCGCCCGTCAGCCGGTCGGGGAGTTGGCCACGATCAGGGCCGCCAGGGCCGGCGCGGACAGGGCCACCGCGCGCGGGCTGCCCGGGTCCACCGCCAGCCCCCACGACGGGTCCGGCCAGTCCTCGAAGAGCTCGGCGCAGGGCAGCGCGACGAACGGCACCCCGTCCCCGGCGAAGGCGGTGAGCGCGGCCGGCGACGTGAACACCGGCAGCAGGTGCCCGCCGGTCGCGTCGGCGACGACCGTCCACGGGAAGTCGCCGCCCGGCGTCGGCTCGCCCGCCAGGGGGACGCACACCGTGGCCCCGGCCAGCACCCCGAGGTAGCCGGGCAGGTCCCGCCGGTCGGCGGCCGCGTCGAGGAGCTCCACCACTGTCGGGTCGGCCGACCCGACGGCGCCCCCGGGCACCCCGGTCGCCGGCGCGACCGGTCCCGCGCCGCCGCCGGGCGCGCCGGTCGCCGGCTCGGCGGCCGTGGCGTGGCGCGGCCCCGGCACGGCCGCTATGACGCCCGGGTCTGCCCGGTGCGCCCCGCCCGCGGCCGAAGCGCCGGCCGCCGGCACCGGTCGGCAGGAGAGCGTGCCCGGGTCGTCGGTCAGCACCTCGGCGGCCGTACGGGCGACCAGAACACTCAGCGGCTCCAGCCGCTGCGGGGTGCGCGGTGTCTCGTACCACCACTGCGCCCCGCCGACCGGACGGTGCCAGCCGAGCGCGGCCAGGCGTGCCTCGTCGTAGCCCGGGCAGACCACCCGGATGACGTCGCGGCGCACCAGCAGCCGCATCCTCCGCGCCCCGGTGGACAGCTCCAGGTCGGTGTCCCGGTCACAGCGGGCGAGCGTGTCCCGCAGCCGCGTGACGATCTCCGGCCAGGTCGGTGTCATGCCGGCGAGCCCGGCAGGCGGCCGTCGAGGCGCCCCAGCCGGCCGATGGTCTCCTCCAGACGGCCCAGGGCCGAGAAGTCGCCGGGCTTGCCGAACAGCTCGCCCAGCCCCGCCCCGAGGGTGGCGTCCAGCCCTTCGGTGCGCTCCTCGACCTGCTCCGTCGCGGTCGCCCGGGCCCGCCCGTACGCCTCCAGCACCAGCTCGGCCAGCGCCTCGGTGCCGGCGCGCAGCGCGGCCGGCGCGAAGGTGACGCCGGTGAGGGCGCCGGTGGCGTCCACCGTCGCGGACACCAGCCCGCTCTCGTCGGACGCCGTGGCGGACAGTTCGGTCAGATCGTCGCGCAGCCCCGCGAACCGGCGTTCGATGTCGGCGATCCGCCCGGCGAGCGCGTCGAACGCGGACATCGGATCAGTCATGAGGTCCCTCCCCCGTGGACGGTGGACCGGGGTGGTGCCCGGTGGCCGGGGAATCGTATCGTCGGAGCGCCGGACACACGGGGGAGGAACGGCATGCCATCGGACATCGAGGTCGACGAGCAGGCGGTCCGCCGGCTGGAGGCCGCCGCGAAGCAGGTGACCAGCACGCTCACCGCGCTGGAGGCGCAGCTCACCGCCGCCGGTGACGTGCCGTCGGACGCCTTCGGTCACCTGCCGTTCGCCAGCGACATGCTCCGCGCCAAGTACGCCGAGCAGGTCACCGGCGGGACGGATCTGTTCCGCGCCGCGCAGGCCGCGTTCGGCCGGGTCGCCTCGGCGCTGTCCGACACCGTCGACGCCTACGAGCGCAACGAGCAGGACATCGACGCCGGCTTCAAGGCGATCCAGTCGGGGATGGGCCGGTGAGCGGGCCCGCCGGCAGCGCCGTCCAACTCTGGAACGGCCTCGACAACGCGCTCTCCGGCGTGGAGGCCGCGGTCGACAGCGTCTGCCGCACCCTCGCCTGGCCGCTGATCCAACTGGTCGACATGGTCGACGGGGAGCCGGCCGCCCTGCAGGCCAAGGCCGTCGAGTGGGACGCGCTCGCCACGAAGGTGCGCGAGCTGGCACAGAACCACCGCGGCACCCGCGAGGCCGCCCAGGTGGGGTGGCGGTCACCGGCCGGCGAGGCGTACGGGCGGCGGCTCGACGAGGTCGAGCAGCAGCTGATGGAGGTCGCCGACCAGTTCGCGGCGACGGCGGAGTACCTGCGCAACGTCGCCGAGGCCCTCCAGGTCACCCACGACGTCCTCGTCGACCTGTGCGTCGAGTTCGTCAACTGGCTGCTCGTCACGCTGGTCACCGCCCTGTTGATGGCGCCGTTCACGATGGGGGCGTCCTGGGCGACCGGCGTGGCCATGTCCGTGACCCGCGGCATGATCACGGTGACCCGGGCGCTCGGGCAGTTCATCCGGCCACTCGCCATGCACCTGCAGAAGGTCATCCGACTGCTGCAGAAGGTGCTCCACCACCTGCACCGCCTGCGCAGCCACCTCGACAAGCTGGTCGACAAGCAGCGGGCGCTGCGTCGCGGCATGAAGTCCGTCAACAAGCGGCGCGCCGCCGGCAAGGCCGACAAGTGGTACCACAAGGTCACCGACCCGGCCAAGGGCACCTTCAAGCTGGGCAAGTCCGGTTCGCCGTTCGACATGGGCACCCTCGACCGGGCCGCCGCCCTGCGCGCGCACGGCCTCACCGACGGCGCCCGGGTCATCGCCCGGGACTGGGCGACCAACCTGCCGTGGAACGTGCCGAACTCGGTCGTCCACGGTGTCACCTGGGGCTCGGTGGCCCTCGTCAGTGGCCTGTCGGTGCCGGGCTCCGACCTGGTCAGCGACCAGGTCGGCCAGGCGGTGCAGGACGGCGCCGACTGGATCGACCAGAATGTCTTCGGGCAGCCGCCCTCCGAGCAGCCCGCGGGTCGTTGACCGGTCGAGGAGGTAACGCGTGACGTCTGGGGAGCGGAGTCGGCTGGGCCGGTTCGCCGACGCGGTGGTCGGTGGCGCGCGCGCCGCGCGCGACAAGGCCCGCGAACTCCGCGAGGAGCTGCGCGGCAACGACGAGCCGGAGCGGGCGCTCGTCGCGCCGCTGCTGCCGGGTCAGGAGCTGCGCTACGCCGGCGTCATTCCGATCCGTACGCCGGAGACGCATCGGGCGGGCAGCCAGCTCGCCGACCAGGTTGCCGGTGAGCTGGCCGACTCGCTCGACCCGCGGCTGCTGTTCGGTCTGCTCAACATCGTCAACCCGGTGGCCTGGGTCGAGGCGGTGATGACACCCGTGCGGATGGCCGCCGGCGTGCTGCTGCTGCCCGGCAAGGCCGCGGCCGTGGCCGCCGGCGCCGGCGACGAACCGGCACCGCTGTCGGTCCCGCCGCACCTGCCGGCGCAGCGGGAGCCGATCCCGCTGACCGAGGAGCAGGAGGCGTTCCGCGCCCTGTTCCGGCTCAGTCTCTACCGGCCGCTGGCCGACCAGCTCGCCGAGATCGCCTACCGGCGTCGCTACGTCTTCAGCGGCGACCTCGCCAGCCTCGCCGGCAGCCTCCTGCTGTTCCTGGAGCGCTACACCGGGACGCCGCTCGCGGTAACGGACACCCACCTCTACCTGCTGCGGATGGGGTTGCGCCCGCCGCCGGACAAGCCCGACCGGCGGCAGCCGAGGATCCTGTGGAGCGTGGAGCGCAGCCGGGTGGCCCGCATCGACTCCGAGCACGGCAACGCGCGGTTGGTGCAGTTCCCGTCCACCATCGTCTTCGACGACGGCTCGTGGATCCGGGTGGTCCACCCGACGATCCGCGACGACCACTACCGTTTCCTGGCCGCGATCCGGGAGATCCCGGGCCGTCGGCCGACCGTCTGACCTGACCGCTGGCCGGCTCGGCCCCCCGGGGCCGGCTCTGTCGCGTCGGCCGCCGGCCCGCCGCGTCGCCTCCGGAGCCGGTCGGCCCCGGAGAGTCAGCTGTCGCGTTCGGGGTAGCCGACCGGCACCGCCGACACGTCGTCCAACGCGGTGGTGATCTCCTCCGGCAGGGTCATCCGCTCCACCTGCAACGCGCCCAGCAGCTGACCGACCGTGCGGGCGCCCAGGATCGGGGCGGTCACGCCGGGCCGGTCGCGGATCCACGCCAGCGCCACCTCCAGCGGGGAGACGCCGAGCCCGCCCGCGGCCGTGGCCACCGCCTCGACGATGCTGGAGCAGCGCGGCTCCAGGTACGTGGCGACGAAGCGCTCGAAGTGCGGCGACGCGGCCCGCGAGTCCGCGGGCCGGCCGTGCCGGTACTTGCCAGTGAGCACCCCGCGCCCGAGCGGCGACCACGGCAGCACGCCCAGACCGAGCGCGTCGCAGGCGGGCAGCACCTCCCGCTCCACGCCCCGCTCCAGCAGCGAGTACTCCACCTGGGCGGCCACCACCGGCGCCCGACCCGGCCAGGCGGTCTGCCAGGCGGCGGCACGGGCGGTCTGCCAGCCGGAGAAGTTCGACACACCGACGTACCGGACCCGACCGCTGGCCACCGCGTGGTCGAGCGCGGCGAGGGTCTCCTCCAGCGGCGTGTCCGGGTCGTACCCGTGCACCTGGAACAGGTCGACGTGGTCGGTGCCGAGCCGGCGCAGCGAGGCGTCCAACGTACGCAGCAGGTGGCCCCGCGAGTTGTCGCGGCGCCGGCCGTTGCCCGGCCGGAGCCCCGCCTTCGTGGCGATCAGCAGCTCGTCGCGGGGCACGAGGGTGCCGAGCAGCGACCCGATCACCGACTCGGCGTCACCGTCGCCGTAGACGTCGGCCGTGTCGATCAGGTTGCCGCCCGCGTCGAGGTAACTCTTCAGCTGGGCGGCCGCATCGTCGGCGTCGGTGTCCCGTCCCCAGGTCATGGTGCCGAGCGCGAGCCGCGAAACCGCCAGCCCGCTTCGGCCGAGCGGTCGCTGTTGCATGGGTGAACCTTATTTCGAACCCGCCGCAACCGATATCCTCGCTCCCGTCATGTCTGGACTTCTGCCGGTTCTCCGTGCGGCCGGGCCCGCTCGGCGCCGTCGGTGAGCCGGTGATCGAGCGCACAGCCGCCATTGCGTAACCTGATGCGACCTGTGGTGCGGATGGGGGAGGACCAGTGCGACTCGGGCTCAGCCTCGGCTACCAGACGGCGTGGAGTAAACCCGCCGATCATCTGGCGCTGGCTCAGGAAGCGGATCGGCTCGGCTATTCGGTGGTGTGGGCTGCGGAGGCGTACGGCTCCGATTCGCCCAGCATGCTCGCCTGGATCGCGGGCCAGACGGAGCGGATCGACGTGGGCAGCGCGGTGATGCAGATCCCCGGCCGCACCCCGGCGATGACCGCGATGACGGCGGCGACGATCGACGCGCTGTCCGACGGTCGGTTCCGGCTCGGCCTCGGGGTGTCCGGCCCGCAGGTCTCGGAGGGCTGGCACGGCGTGCGCTTCGGCAAGCCCCTGGCCCGTACGCGGGAGTTCGTGGACATCGTGAAGCTGGCGATCTCCCGCAAGGAGGTCGCGTACGACGGCGAGTTCTACACCCTGCCGCTGCCCGACGGGCCGGGCAAGGCGCTGCGGCTCGGTTTCCACCCGCCGCGCGAGCACATCCCGATCTACCTGGCCGCCGTCGGCCCGAAGAACCTCGAACTGGCCGGTGAGATCGCCGACGGCTGGCTCGCCGTCTTCTACGCCCCGGAGTTCGCCCAGGAGCAGCTCGACTCGGTGCGCGCCGGGCGCGCCCGGGCCGGCAAGGAGCTGGCCGGTTTCGACGTGGTGCCGTCGGTGCCGGTGGTGGTCGGCGACGACGTGGCCTCCTGCGCCGAGCTGGTCCGCTGGTACGCCGCGCTCTACGTCGGCGGGATGGGCAGCCGCCAGCAGAACTTCTACAACCAGCTCGCCACCCGGATGGGCTACGGTGACGCCGCCCGCGAGGTGCAGGACCTCTACCTGGCCAAGCGGCAGCGCGACGCGGCCGCGGCGGTGCCGATGGAGTTCATCGACCGCACCTCGCTGCTCGGCCCGAAGGAGCGCATCGCCGAGCGGATGCGGGAGTACGCCGCCGCGGGCGTCACCACCCTGTCGGTGACCCTGTTCGTGGCGGACCGGGACAGCGGCGTGCAGACCCTGCGTACCGTCGCCGAGGCCCTCGAGCTCTCCGGAGTGGGCGAGTGACCTGGATCGAGGCCATCGTCCTGGGCCTGGTCCAGGGGCTCACGGAATTCCTGCCGATCAGCTCGTCGGGGCACCTGCGCATCACCTCGGCGATCTTCTTCGGCCGGGACGCGGGCGCGTCGTTCACCGCGGTGACCCAGCTGGGCACCGAGGCGGCGGTGCTCATCTACTTCGCGAAGGACATCTGGCGGATCACCCGCATCTGGGTGGTGGGCCTGTGGGACCGCTCGGTGCGCAGCAGCCTGGACTACCGGATGGGCTGGTACGTCATCGTCGGCACCATCCCCATCGGCATCTTCGGCTTCCTGTTCAAGGACCAGATCCGCACCGCCGGCCGCAACCTCTGGCTGGTGGCCACGACGCTGATCGTGTTCGCGTTCGTGCTCGCCTTCGCCGAGTACTGGGGCCGGCAGACCCGCACCCTGGAGAACTTCCGGATGCGCGACGGCATCGTCATGGGCTTCGCCCAGGCCATGGCGCTGATCCCCGGCGTGTCCCGCTCCGGCGGGACGCTCACCGCCGGCCTGCTGCTGAACCTCACCCGCGAGACGGCCGCGCGGTACTCGTTCCTGCTGGCCATCCCGGCGGTGGTGCTCTCCGGCGTGTTCAGCCTCGGCGACGTCTTCGAGCCGGCGGCGCCCGGCACGGCGGCCCCGACCGTCGCCATGCTGGTCGTGGCCACGATCATCGCCTTCGGCGTCGGGTACGCGGCCATCGCCTGGCTGCTGCGTTACGTCGCGCACCACACCCTGTACGTCTTCGTGCTCTACCGGGTCGCGCTGGGCACGCTGGTCCTGGCCCTGCTCATGACCGGCACGATCAGCGCCACCTGACCGTCGCCGAACATGCCGCTGGCCGGCACCCCTGTGGTGGGGTGCCGGCCAGCGGCTGTGGTTCTTGCTGTTGGTCAGCTGTTCCAGTAGTGGGCGACGAGGTCGGCGGCCTGCTGCTCCCACTGGGCGTAGGCGTCCGGGTAGGCCGACACCTGCACCGTCTGGGCGGCTTCGGTCAGCGGCATGTCCTTCCAACCGTCGACCTGCTTGAGGCCCTTGAGGAACGCCTGGGTGGAGTAGATCGGGTCGGTGATCTGCTCCGGGCTACCCCAACCGGAGGAGGGGCGCTGCTGGAACAGGCCCAGCGAGTCGTGGTCGTTACGGTCGCCGAGGTGGCCCAGGTTCTCCAGCTTCGACTCCTGCAGGCTCGTCGCGACCGAGATGACCGCGGCCCGCTCGTCCATGCCCGACTTCTTCGTGGCGGCGATGATCGCCTTCACGTTGCCGACCTGCTCATCGTTGAGGTCGATGTGCGACTGCGCGCCCTGCACACCATGCGGGATCAACTTCGCCGCATCGACCTTGTCGGTCTGCACGACGGCGACGGGCTTCGCGTCCACCGCCGGGGTGGCGGCGTGCGCGGCGATCGGACCACCGGCGATCCCACCGGCGAAAGCCAGACCAGCGATACCAAGAACGCTCTTACGCATGATCGTGTTCATGTCAGAAGCTCCAATGCTCGGGGGAGCCCACACCGACCAGGGGGAAAGGATCGGCACGGGGACGGCACCGGGGAACCGGCGCCCTGAAAAGCAAGGGGGAAAGTCTTGGGTGTGTGGGTCGGCGGTGTGCCTGACCCGACAGGCCCGGGAGCAGAAAGGTTTGCTCACCTGGACCGGATGTTCCGGCGACCGGGTCGAGCCGGGGGGCTCACCGCGCCGGGTCCCTATCCAACGACCGCCAGCCCACCGTCATTCCCGGGGGTCTGCCGATCGCCGGGTCCATGTCCAACGACCCGCGACCCGCCGTCATTCCCGGGGCCCGCCGATCGCCGGGTCCATGTCCAACGACCCGCGACCCGCCGTCATTCCCGGGGCCCGCCGATCGCCGGGTCCATGCTCAACGACCCGCAGCCCACCGTCATTCCCGGGGATCGCCGATCGCCGGGTCCATGTCCAACGACCCGCAGCCCACCGTCATTCCGGGGCTCGCCGATCGCCGGGTCCATGTCCAACGACCGGGGCGGGGCCATCATTCCGGGCCGCTCACCCGCACCCACCAACCCACCGGGCCAGCGGAACCAGGGCTGCTACCTCGGCCGCCAGAGCATGTTCAACGCCCCCGACCCAGCCACCATTCCAACCCCACCGTGGCCCCGACCACAGGACCCCACGCCACAAACCCGACACCCCACCCACCCGAAACCAGACAACCCCCCAACCAACCACCACGCGGACAGACGCGTCCGCAGCGATCCACCCCCGGCGGCGCGAACCCGAGGTTTTGCAGATCTTGGACGATTGAGGCCCCCAGAGGGGCCACAACTCACCAAGATCTACGGCCAGCGTCTCCCGATCCGCCGCATCGTCCGGATCACGGTGCGGGCCTGTTGATCCGCAGCAGGTCTGGGAGAGACGACCGGGCTTTGGGCACCCCGATCCGACCCTCCGGAGCCGGACAAATCCGACTGAACGTCACGGCCGGCACCATGCTTCCCCGCCGTCGGGGCCAACGGGGCCGAGGTGACCCAACACAGGCCCCCCTGAGGCCGAGGTGATCCACACCGTTTCCTTGATGCCGCGCTATCCGGCCGAGCCGGACACCGTGACATCACGAGAAGGGAGTCGATCCTGCTCGGCCCGGCGACCGGTGACATCACGCCTTCCCCGCGAGTGAGCCTCGCGTCGCCCCGGCGGTGGGCAGCGGCTGCCCGTCGAGTCCGCGCCCGACGGCGGCGCGCCCTGCGGATGCGATCTCGGGGTGGCCGAACACCGAGGCCGGCAACGACACGAATGACACCCCGAATCGGGGTCCGTCCCAGATCTGGGGCAGCTTGACAGGCTCGGACCCGATAGGCCGCGATGCGGCTCGGACCCGATAGGCCGCGATGCGGCTCGGACCCCATGGGCCGCGATGCGGCCTGACATGCCGACGCCGACACATCGCATACGGGCCGGACCGGCCCCGAGCCCATACATCCGTCGGCGCCGGAGAAGCCGATCATGCCCTCGCCGGGTGCCCGGGACCGGGCCGGTGGCGCGCCCGACGGGCGGGCCGGTCGCACCGGCCGGCGAGGCCCTAGGGTGGGGACCGTGGCGACCCTTCTGCTTCTGCGACACGGCCGGACGACCGCGAACGCCGACGGCGGGCTGGCCGGCCGGCAACCGGTCGAGCTGGACGAGACCGGTCGGGCGCAGGCCGCGGCGGTGGGCGTACGGCTGCGGGCGCTGCCGCTGGCCGCGGTCGTCACGAGCCCGCTGATCCGCTGCCGGCAGACCCTGGAGCTGGCGCTGCCCGAGGCCGCCCCGGTGGTCGAGGAGGGGCTGATCGAGTGCGGCTACGGCAGCTGGGAGGGGCAGCCGCTGAAGAAGCTGGCCAAGGAGCCGCTCTGGCCGGTGGTCCAGCAGCATCCCAGCGCGGCCGTCTTCCCGGACGGGGAGTCGATGGCGGCGATGGCCGCCCGGGCGGTCGCGGCCGTCCGCTCCTGGGACGCCCGGATCACCGCCGAGCACGGCCCGGAGGCGATCTGGTTGGCGTGCAGCCACGGCGATGTGATCAAGGCCATCGTGGCGGACGCGCTCGGCGTACACCTTGATCTTTTTCAGCGGATCGTCGCGGACCCGGCGTCGGTGACCGCGATCCGCTACACGCCGCTGCGCCCGTTCCTGGTCCGGTTGAACGACACCGGCGGCGACCTGGCGGGCCTGGTCCCGCCGGCGCGCAAGCGGCGTCGGCGGCCGGCCCGACCGGCCGACTCGGACGCCGCCGTGGGCGGCGGTGCCGGGGCCACCGCCTGACGCCGCCCCGGGCCCGGGGAACCACCCCACCTGCGGTGTCGTGAGCCCCGCTACACCGGGGGCCGCCGCCCGGGCGCGATTCGGGTCGGTGGGGTGCGCGGCGCCTCGGCGGGCCGGATAGGGTCGTGGGTATGACCCACCAGGTGCACGCCTTCGAGCCGCCGGAGCGGTTCGTCGCCGGGACCGTCGGGCCGCCGGGGGAGCGCACGTTCTTCCTCCAGGCGCGCGGCGGTGGCCGGCTGGTCAGCGTCGCGCTGGAGAAGGTTCAGGTCTCGTTGCTCGCCGAGAAGCTCGAGGAGCTGCTCACCGAGGCGCAGCGCCGGTTCGGGGTGGAGTTGCCCGAGGCGCCGGTCGCGGCGGGTGACAACGAGCCGCTGGACACACCGGTCGACGAGGAGTTCCGGGTCGGCACCCTCGGGCTCGCCTTCGACGTCGACTCCGCCACCGTGGTGATCGAGGCGATCGCCGCCGGTGAGGCGGAGGCCGAGGTCGAGCTGGACGACGAGGACGAGGACGAGGACGACGACGAGCCGGACGAGGACCTCGACCGGCTGCGCGTCCGGCTGACCCCGCAGGCGACCCGCGAGTTCATCGAGCGGGCCCGCCGGGTGGTCAACGCCGGCCGTCCGCCCTGCCCGCTCTGCGGCCAACCGCTCGACCCCGCCGGGCACCTCTGCCCGCGGCACAACGGTTACCACCGGTGACCTCGTCCGGCATCCAACCCCGCCAGGACGGCAGCGCCGCGCTCCGGTTGCTCCGCGACGGTGACCTGGAGCTGGAAGGTCGGCTGGTCGACGCGTCCAACACCACACTGCGCGGGGTGCTGACGCTGGACGGGATGACCGCCCGCTGCGTCTACAAGCCGGTGCGCGGCGAGCGGCCGCTGTGGGACTTCCCGGACGGCACGCTCGCCGGGCGAGAGGTGTCGGCCTACCTGGTCTCGGCGGCGACCGGTTGGGACCTGGTGCCGCCGACCGTGCTGCGCGACGGCCCGCTCGGGCCGGGCTCCTGCCAGCTGTGGATCGACGAGCCGGACGACGGCGAGCCGCTGGTCGGGTTCGTCCCGGCCGACGAGCTGCCGCCCCGCTGGTTCCCGATCGCGGCGGCGCGGGACGACGACGGCACCCCCTACGCGCTGGCGCACGCCGACGACCCCCGCCTGGCCCGGCTCGCGGTGCTCGACGCGGTGATCAACAACGCCGACCGCAAGGGCGGGCACGTGCTGATCGGCCCGGACGACCGGATCTACGGCGTCGACCACGGCGTCACCTTCCACGTGGAGGAGAAGCTCCGGACGGTGTTGTGGGGCTGGGCCGGCCGTCAGCTGCCGCCCGACGCCGTGGAGATGCTCGACGGGCTGGCCGGGCAGGTCGCCGGCCCGCTGGGCGCGGAGCTCGCCGACCACCTGACGATCAGCGAGATCGCCGAGCTGGCCGCCCGTGTCGACCGGCTGCGGGAGACCGGCCGCTTCCCGCTGCCGCCGCAGGAGTGGCCGGCGGTGCCCTGGCCGCCGATGTGACCTGATCGGTGGGCGGCGCGGCCCCGGCTGTCATGTTGATCACTCGTGGGCCCGGCCTCGTGTCGTCGTACGGCTCGTTAGGCTGGCGGTCATGGAAGCGTGGGCGGGACACGAGGTGCCGCGGCTGCCCGGCAAGGGCAGCCCACTGGCGTTGTACGACTCGGCGCGACAGGGTGTCCACCCGAGCGATCCGACGGATGCGGCGAAGATGTACGTCTGCGGCATCACCCCGTACGACGCGACCCACCTCGGTCACGCCGCCACCATGATCACGTTTGACCTGGTGCAGCGGATGTGGCGTGACGCCGGGCGGCCGGTCCACTACGTGCAGAACGTCACCGACATCGACGACCCGCTGCTGGAGCGGGCGGCGCGCGACGGCGAGGACTGGGTGGTCCTCGCGATGCGGGAGACGGCGCTGTTCCGCGAGGACATGGAGGCGCTGCGGATCATCCCGCCGCAGCACTACGTGGGCGCTGTCGAGTCGATCCCGGACATCGCCGACAAGGTCCAGCAGATGCTCAAGGACGGCTCCGCCTACCAGCTCGACGACGGCACCGGCGACGTCTACTTCGACGTCTCCACCGCGCCCCGGTTCGGCTACGAGTCCAACCTGAGCCGCGAGGAGATGCTGAAGATCTTCCCGGAGCGCGGCGGCGACCCGGACCGCGCGGGCAAGCGCGACCCGCTCGACCCGCTGCTGTGGCGGGGCGCCCGCGAGGGCGAGCCGTCTTGGCCCGGCGGGGACCTGGGGACGGGCCGGCCCGGCTGGCACATCGAGTGCGCGGTCATCGCGCTCAACCTGCTCGGCGACACGATCGACGTGCAGGGCGGCGGCAACGACCTGCTCTTCCCCCACCACGAGGACTCCGCGGCCCACGCCGAGCGGCTGACCGGTGAGGCGCCGTTCGCGCGGCACTACGTCCACGCCGGCATGATCGGCCTGGACGGCGAGAAGATGTCCAAGTCCCGGGGCAACCTCGTCTTCGTGTCCCGGCTGCGCGCCGACAAGGTCGACCCGATGGCGATCCGGCTCGCCCTGCTGGCCGGGCACTACCGCAGCGACCGCTCCTGGACCGACGAGCTGCTGACCGCGGCGCAGGAGCGGCTGGCCCGGTGGCGGCGGGCCGCCGCCGCGCCCGCCGGGCCGTCGGGGATGGAGCTGCTGGCCGGCGTACGCGCACGGCTGGCCGACGACCTCGACACCCCGGGCGCCCTGGCGATCCTCGACGACTGGGCCGAGGCGGCCCTCGCCGACGGGAGCGACGACCCGGCGGCCCCGGCGCTCTTCACCGACACGGTGGACGCCCTGCTCGGCGTACGCCTCTGAGGCCCGGCTCCGCACCTGACACTCGGTTCACCCGTCGAACGGTGTTGACCAGCACATTTGATCTTCGGGACGGGTATCGAGCGGCCTGAATTGGCTACCGTTGCGCGACGTGAAGGTGTGGATCCCCCATAAGACCGGCATTCCGCTTCTCGGCGAATTGCCGGACAGCGTCGTCGTCGAGGTCGCGGACGACCCGGAGAAGCTCCCGTCGTCGCCCGACGGAGTCGAGTTCTGGCTGCCCACGTTTCTCGGCCAGCCTGACGCGCGGCACCTCCTCAGCGCGATGCCGGACCTTCGGGTGGTGCAACTGCCGAGCGCCGGGGCGGAAGCCTGGGTCGACCGGATGCCGGCAGGGGTGACCCTGTGCAACGGCCGCGGGCTGCACGACTCATCCACCGCGGAGTGGGTGGTCACCGGGATCCTGTCGCAGCTGCGCGCCTTCCCATCGTTCCTGCGCGCTCAGGACCGGGGAGTCTGGACGACCGAGCCGTACCTGCCGACCGAGGAACTCGCCGGAAAGCGCGTGCTGATCATCGGTGCCGGCTCGATCGGGTCCGCGGTGGCCGCCCGGCTGGCGCCGTTTGAGGTGGAGTTGACGCTCCTCGCGCGTACCGCGCGGCCGGCCGAGGGGGTGCGTGCGGTCACCGAGCTGCCGCGCCTGCTGCCGGCCGCGGACATCGTGGTCCTGCTGGTGCCCCTCACCGCCGAGACCCGTGGGCTGGTGGACGCCCGATTCCTCACCGCCATGCGGGACGGCGCGATGCTGGTCAACGCGGCCCGTGGCCCGGTCGTGGACTCGGTGGCCCTGTTCGCCGAGCTGTCCACCGGCCGGATCTCTGCGGTGCTCGACGTCACCGATCCGGAACCCCTGCCGCCCGGCGACCCGCTGTGGCACCTGCCGAACGTCCTGATCACGCCGCATGTCGGCGCCCAGGTGCAGGGGCTGCTGCCGCGCGTGTACCGACTGGTGGCCGCGCAACTACGCCGTTACCTGGCGGGTGAGCCGCTGCGGAACCAGGTCGCCCATGGGCGCTGAGCGCGCTGGAGAGCCGGCGGCCGGGTGGCCTCGCTCAGCCCAGGACCAGGCCGGGGTCGGGGTCGGGTTCCGCGGTGGGGGCGGGGATCTGGTACTCCTCCGTGAGGGTGGTCATGGGGCCGGGCCAGGTGGCCTGGGCGACCTCGATCGGCTTGCGCGACCCGTCGTAGGCGACGTGCAGCAGGTGCAGCACCGGCGTGTCCGGGCGGATCTGCAGGGTCTCCGCCTCATCCCGGCTGGGCTGGCGGGCGCTGATCGTGTCGGTCGCCGAGACGTACCGCCGGCCGGTGGCCTCCTCGGCCTCCTGGTAGAGCGGCCGGCCGAACGCCTCGGTCCGCTCCAGGGACGTGCCGGCCGTGTCGGCGGGCAGGAACCAGGAGGCACCCACCTCGACCGGGGAGTCCTCGGTGCGTACGAGGTGGCGGCGGCACAGCAGGTCGGTGCCGTCGGGCACGCCGAACGCGTCGGCCACCTCCGGCGGGGCGGGGGCGCGGCCGACGGAGACGAGTTGCTGCCGGTACCGGGCGGCGAGGTCGGTGTGGTAGCCGCGGAAACCGCCGTACCGGCCGCGGGCGAGGCGGTTGAGTCGGCGCCGGGTGCCGCGGACGTACGTGCCGGAGCCGGGTTTGGTGATGAGGATGCCCTCGACCCGCAGCTGGTCGACGGCGCGCTGCACGGTCTGCTTCGCCACGCCGAACATCTCGGCGATGGCGGGGATGGACGGCAACCGCTCGCCCGGCCCCCAGTCGCCGCGCCGCACCTGCGCCTTGAGCTGTGCGGCGATCTGCCGGTGCGGGAACTCGGCGGCACCCGGATTGATCTGCACACCCGCCTCCTTGATCACATCTAGGTTCCTAGGATGGCGTAGAGGGTGTGTCCCGCGCCACCCCGACACGCAGAGACGACCGGGCCCCGGGACGAAGTGTCCGTCCCGGGGCCCGTTGTGACAGCGGGAGTGCGCTACCAGGAGCCGGCGGTCGGGCCGGCCGACCCGCCACGGCGGCGCAGGTACTTCTCGAACTCCTGGGCGATCTCGTCACCGGTCAGCGGGGTGATGCCCGCGTCGCCGACCCGTTCCTCCAGCTCACGCACGTACTCGCCGAGCTCCGCGTCCTGCTCGGCGGCGTTGCGCACCCGCTGCTCCCACTCGGCGGCCTCCTCGGCGAGGTCGGCCATCGGCACCGGCAGGTCGAGCACCTCCTCGACCCGGTGCAGCAGGGCCAGCGTCGCCTTCGGGCACGGCGGGTTGTTCGCGTAGTGCGGCACGTGCACCCAGAACGACACCGCGTCGACTTCGGCGCGGGCGCACGCGTCGTGCAGCACGCCGACGATGCCGGTCGGACCGTCGTAGCGGGTGGGGGTCAGCTGGTAGCGCTCGGCGGCCTTGGCGTCGGAGGCGCTGCCGCTGATCGGCAACGGCCGGGTGTAGGGCACGTCGGCCAGCAGCGCGCCGAGCAGCACCACCCGCTCCACCTCCAGGCTGTGGCAGATCTCCAGCACCTGTTCGCAGAACGTGCGCCAGCGCATGCTCGGCTCGATGCCCCGGATCAGCACCACGTCGCGTTCGGTGCCCTCGGGGCTCGCCACCATGAACCGCGTGGTCGGCCACTCGACCCGGCGGGTCTCGCCCTCGGCCATCGTGATCGTCGGCCGGCTCACCTGGAAGTCGTAGAAGTCCTCCGGGTCGAGCTCGGCGACCTGCCGGGCCTGCCAGACCTGCTCCAGATGCTCCACCGCGGCGGTGGACGCGTCCGCGGCGTCGTTCCAGCCCTCGAACGCGGCGATGGCCACCGGAGACCGCAGCACCGGCAGCCCGTCGAACTCGGTCACGCCGTCACCTCGCCCTGCTCGTGGCGGACACCGTCGGGGCGGGGCCCGGCCGTCCGCCCCCGGTGCACCGTGGCGTCCCTGTAGTCCTTCACGTCCGTCAGCCTACGTGCCGGGCCGGGACGGGGCCCGTCGGCCGCGCCGGACGGCCCCCGGGACAACCCGCCAGAGGGGCTCCAACCGGACAAGGTGATCCCGCTGACACAATGTGGGAAGGCGCGTCGCGCGGCGAACGACCGGCCGGCGCCGCACTAACCTGAACCCGTGCGGACTTCCTTGCTCGACGTGCTGGCCGATCGGATCCTCATCGCCGATGGGGCGATGGGCACGATGTTGCAGGCCGCCGACCTCGGCCTGGACGACTTCGACGGGCTTGAGGGCTGCAACGAGATCCTCAACGTGACCCGGCCGGACGTGGTGCGGGGGGTGCACGAGGCCTACCTGGCCGCCGGCGCGGACTGCGTGGAGACGAACACGTTCGGCGCCAACCTGCCGAACCTCGGCGAATACGACATCCCGCACCGGATCCGGGAGCTGTCCGAGGCCGGCGCCCGCCTCGCCCGGGAAGCCGCCGACGCCTACAGCACGCCCGAGCGACCCCGTTTCGTGCTCGGCTCGATCGGCCCGGGCACGAAGCTGCCCACCCTCGGCCACGCCCCGTACGCGGAGCTGCGGGACGCGTACCAGGAGAACGCGGCCGGCCTGATCGAGGGCGGTGCGGACGCGCTGATCATCGAGACCTGCCAGGACCTGCTCCAGGTCAAGGCGGCGATCGTCGGGTCGAAGCGGGCGATGGCCGAGCTCGACCGGGTCGTGCCGATCATCTGCCACGTCGCCGTGGAGACCACCGGCACGATGCTGGTGGGCAGCGAGATCGGGGCGGCCCTCGCGGCGATCGAGCCCCTCGGGGTGGACCTGATCGGGCTGAACTGCTCGACCGGCCCGGCCGAGATGGGCGAGCACCTGCGCTACCTCGCGCAGCACTCGCGCATCCCGGTGTCGGTGATGCCGAACGCCGGCCTGCCCGTGCTCACCGCCGACGGGGCATACTTCCCGCTCACCCCGGTGGAGTTGGCCGACGCGTTGGAGCGCTTCGTCACCGAGTACGGCGTCGGGCTCGTCGGTGGGTGCTGCGGCACCACGCCGGAGCACATCCGGGTGCTGGCGGAGCGGCTGCACGGCACCGGCCCCGCCCCGCGTACGCCCCGGCACGAGGCCGGTGTCTCATCGGTCTACCACCCGGTGCCGTTCGCCCAGGACGCCTCGGTGCTGATGGTGGGGGAGCGGACCAACGCCAACGGTTCCAAGGCGTTCCGCGAGGCGATGCTCGCCGAGGACTGGCGGGCGTGCGTGGAGATCGCCCGCAGCCAGGCCCGGGACGGCTCGCACCTGCTGGACCTCTGCGTGGACTACGTGGGCCGCGACGGCACCCGCGACATGCGGGAACTGGCGGGCCGGTTCGCCACCGCGTCCACGCTGCCGATCATGTTGGACTCCACCGAGCCGGCGGTCATCGAGGCCGGGTTGGAGATGCTCGGCGGCCGCTGCGTGGTCAACTCGGTGAACTTCGAGGACGGCGACGGCCCCGACTCCCGGTACGCGCGGGTGATGCCGGTCGTCAAGGAGCACGGCGCGGCCGTGGTGGCGCTGCTCATCGACGAGGAGGGGCAGGCGCGCACCCGCGACTGGAAGGTCCGCGTCGCGGTCCGGTTGATCGAGGACCTGACCGGGCGGTGGGGGCTGGACCGGTCGGACATCCTCATCGACGCGCTGACCTTCCCGATCGCCACCGGCCAGGAGGAGACCCGCCGCGACGGCATCGAGACCATCGAGGCGATCCGGGAGATCGCCCAGCGCTACCCGGGGGTCAACTTCACCCTCGGCATCTCGAACATCTCCTTCGGCCTCAACCCGGCCGCCCGGCAGGTGCTCAACTCGGTGTTCCTGCACGAGTGCGTCCAGGCCGGTCTGACGTCGGCGATCGTGCACGCCAGCAAGATCCTGCCGATGTCGAAGATCCCGCAGGAGCAGCGTGAGGTGGCGCTGGACCTGGTCTACGACCGGCGCCGCGAGGGCTACGACCCGGTGCAGCGGTTCATCGAGCTGTTCGAGGGCGTCGACGCGGCGTCGGCGCGGGCCGGGCGGGCCGAGGAGTTGGCCGCGCTGCCGCTGGACGAGCGGCTCAAGCGGCGCATCATCGACGGTGAGCGCACCGGCCTGGAGGCCGACCTGGACGCGGCGATGGCCGGCGGCCGCTCCCCGCTGTCGATCATCAACGACATCCTGCTCGACGGGATGAAGGTCGTCGGGGAGCTGTTCGGCTCCGGCCAGATGCAGCTGCCGTTCGTGCTCCAGTCCGCCGAGGTGATGAAGAGCGCCGTGGCGTACCTGGAGCCGCACATGGAGGCCGTCGAGGACGGCGGCAAGGGCCGCATCGTGCTGGCGACCGTGCGCGGCGACGTGCACGACATCGGCAAGAACCTGGTGGACATCATCCTGTCCAACAACGGCTACGAGGTCGTGAACATCGGCATCAAGCAGCCGATCAACGCGATCCTCGACGCCGCCGAGGAGCACCGCGCCGACGCGATCGGCATGTCCGGCCTGCTGGTCAAGAGCACGGTCATCATGAAGGAGAACCTGGCCGAGATGGCCAGTCGCGGGGTCGCGGACCGCTGGCCGGTCCTGCTCGGTGGCGCCGCGCTCACCCGGGCGTACGTCGAGGACGACCTGCGGTCGATGTTCCCCGGGCAGGTCCACTACGCGCGGGACGCCTTCGAGGGTCTGTCCCTGATGGACAAGGTGATGACCGCCAAGCGGGGCGGCGCGCCGGTCGTCGACCCGGAGCGGGAGGCGGCCCTGGCCGCGCGGCGGGCCCGCCGGGAGCGGCAGCGCGCCATGGTCACCGAGGCGCTGCCGGAGCTCACCGACGCCTCGGTGCGCTCGGACGTCGCCCGGGACGTGGAGGTGCCCGCCCCGCCGTTCTTCGGCACCCGGGTCGTCAAGGGCGTACCCCTCGCCGACTATGCCGCGCTGCTCGACGAGCGGGCCACGTTCCTCGGCCAGTGGGGGCTGCGCGGCTCGCGCGGTGGGCAGGGCCCGTCGTACGAGGAGCTGGTGGAGACCGAGGGGCGGCCGCGGCTGCGGTACTGGCTGGACCGGCTCATCTCCGACCAGGTGCTCGAAGCGGCCGTCGTGTACGGCTACTTCCCCGCGTACAGCGAGGGCAACGACCTGGTGGTGCTGGACGAGAACGGGCAGAGTGAGCGGGCCCGGTTCTCGTTCCCCCGCCAGCGGCAGGAGCGCCGGCTCTGCCTGGCCGACTTCTTCCGCCCCCGCGGTGAGGAGCTGGACGTGGTGGCCCTGCAGCTGGTCACGGTGGGTCAGCCGATCAGCGAGTACACCGCGAAGCTGTTCGCCCGCAACGAGTACCGCGACTATCTGGAGGTGCACGGGCTGTCCGTGCAGCTCACCGAGGCGCTCGCCGAGTACTGGCACCGGCGGGTCCGCAGCGAGCTGGCCCTGCCCGGCGGCCGTACGGTGGCCGACGACGACCCGGCCGACCTGGCCGGCCTGCTGCGCACCGACTACCGGGGCTGCCGCTACGCGTTCGGCTACCCGGCCTGCCCCGACCTGGAGGACCGGGCGAAGATGGTCGACCTGCTCGGCGCGGAGCGCATCGGTGTGCAGCTGTCGGAGGAGTTCCAGCTGGTCCCGGAGCAGGCCACCGACGCGATCGTGGTCCACCACCCGGAGGCGAGCTACTTCAACGCCAAATAGGCCCCAGAGAGATCAGCAGCCGCTCTACCTGCGACAACGGAGATCACGCTTCCTTCGTGGGGCGCATCTGGGGCACATCAGGTCCGAGCAGGTCGTCGATAGCCTGCCGGGTCCGGTCCTCATCGTCCGGCCAGAGGTGACTGTACGTATTCAGGGTCATCGCGGCGTTGGCGTGGCCGAGCCGGGTGGCAACCACCTTCGGGTTGAGCCCGGCTCGGATCAGTGCCGACGCGAAGAAGTGCCGTAGGTCGTGCATCCCGACGCCCGAAAGCCCGGCCGCCTCGGTGGCCTTCCGCCAGACCGAGGCGTTGAACCCGCTCCGCGCCAGCGGCACGCCGGCCGCACTGGTGAAGACGAACCGGTCCGGCTCGGCCGCCGGGTACGCCGCCAGGTGCGCGGCCAGCGTCTCGGTGACCACCCTGCCGACCGGCACCGTCCGGTAGCTCGCCCGGTTCTTCAACGGCCCGACCACCACGCCGCCGCCGGGCGTCGGCTGCACCTGCCGCTCTACGGTGACCGTCCGGCGGAGGAAGTCGACATCGGGCACCTGCAAGCCGAACAGCTCACCCTGCCGCAGCCCGGTCGCCGCGGCGACGACCACCAGGGCGCGATGCCGGCCCGGCATCGCCGCCGCCAGTTGGTCGACCTGCTCGACGGTCAGCGGCACGATCTGCTCGCGTGGCCGCTCCGGCATCTTCACACCGGCGGCCGGGTCGCGGCCGATCACCCGGTCATGCACCGCCGTCTTGAAGATGGCCCGCACCGTCGCGTAGACGGTCCGGACCGAGCCGGGGGAGAGGTTCGCCGACAGCCCCGTCACGAACGCCTGTAGCTCGCTGGGGCGGATCGCAGCCATCGGCCGGGAACCGAGCACCGGGTAGACGTGCTTCCCGAGCTGGGAGAGCGTACGGGCGGCCGTGTTCGGCCGGTGAGGCTGCGCCAGGCGCCACGCCTCGGCGTACTCGCGGAACGACTTCCGACCGGCGGCCGGGTCGACGTACGTCCCCACGTTCAGGCTGTGCTCGACCTCGGCGCGGAACTTGTCGGCGTCAACTTTCCGCGCGAACGACTTCTTCCGCTGCGCGCCCGCCTCGTCCCGCCAGCGCACCAGCCATGGCCGCGGGCGCCCGTCGTCGCGCTTGTCAACGCTCGCCATCTCGCTCCTTAGCGCGCCGCTCGTGGGCCGCCTTCAGTGCGCCGTAGATGGAGCTGAAGTCGCTTCCGGCGATCTTGCTGAAGTAGGTGTCCATGTCCTGCTCGCCGACCGGCTTCCGACCGCGGATCCACTCCCGTGCATCCTCGGCGGAGATGGCCAGGCCGGGCGTTGGGGCGTAGGGGGGCGGGTCCTGCTCCGTCGGCACCATCAGGTTGACCGGCGCCACGTCGAGCACGTAGGCCAGCGCGAACAGCTCTTCAACGCTGACGCTCGCACGGCGGCCGTTCTCGAGGTTGGCAACGACCGACCGATCCCAGGGCGTACCCACCCGAGCCAGTTCCTCCGCAAGCCGCTGAGCGGACCACCCCCGGCCCTTGCGCAGCTCCCGGACGCGATCGGCGATGACGCGGTGAGGCGTCGCTGATGTCTGTGTCACGAGAGCACATTAGCGAGTGAACTTGACACAGAGCAAGAACCGGCACAAGATGCTGTCAACTCACGAACTTGCGCGATAGGAGCACAACGGTGGGCGACAGTCGCAGACTCGCAACCCCGGAAGAGGTGAGCGAGTACCTGACCGTTCCGGTGGCCACGCTCTATCAGTGGCGGCACCGCGGCATCGGTCCCCGCGCGTCAAAGGTCGGCCGCCACCTGCGGTACCGGTGGCCCGACGTCGAGAAGTGGCTCGATGAGCAGTCAAAGGTGGCTGCCTGAGATGACCCAGACACAGAACCGCCCCGGACCGGCGAAGTCCGAGGCGGCGGAGCAGGTCGGCGAGACCGGTAGTCACTCTACGCGTCTCCCCGCCGCCTGGCACGAACAGGCCGAATGGGAAGGCCGGCACCAGTACGCCGAGGGTTACGCGGACGGCTACGCCGCCGCTGAGCAGGCCATCGCCAACGAGATCACCGAGGCACTCGGCGTGAAGCCGCTGGAGCCCCGGAAGGTCATCCGCTGGCTGGTCGCCGGCGTCGGCATCGCCCGGAAGGAGACGCCGGCATGAGCTGCACCCCCTCCAAGCCCTGCCGCACCGCTGAGTGCGAGTTCTGCGACCCCGCAGGCTGGCTCGCGGCCGTCGGTTGGGGAACCCCGGAACGCATCGCCAAAAATGCCAAAACCCCGCTACCGGCGTCCGACGGCCGCCAGCCTGCCCGGCTCTGGCGCATGGTCGACGCCGTCGCCGAGGCGTACCAGGTGCCGCGCGCCCTGCCGCTACTCCTGGTTTTGGCAATATTGGCAGCCTCTATCGGGGGTCGCAGACGCGTCCGAGTTGCCCCCGACTGGACCGAGGTCCTGGCCCTCTACACCGCCGCCGCCGTCCCCTCCGGCGAGCGCAAGTCGCCCGTCATGGCCGCACTGTCCCGCCCCCTCATGGAGGTGGAGAGCGAACTCGCCGAGCAGATGGCGCCGGAGGTGGCCAGGCAGCGCGCCCTACGGGACTTGCGCGCCGCTGCGGTGGAGAAGCTCAAGCGCAAGGGCGACACCTCGGCGACAGGCATCGCCGAGCTGGAGGGCGCGGTCGCGGACCTGGAGGAAACGGTCGTCCCGGCCCTGCCGCGGTTGCTCGCCGACGACTCCACCCCGGAAGCCATGGCCCGACTCATGGCCGAGCAGGGCGGCCGGCTCGGCGTGCTGTCCGCCGAGGGCGGTCTCTTCTCCACCCTCGCCGGCCGGTACTCCAGCGGCATCCCCAACCTGGATCTGGTGCTCAAGTCCTGGTCCGGTGACTTCTGCCGGGTCGACCGGATCTCGCGGGAAACCATCACGCTCACCGAGCCAGTCCTGTCCATCGGCCTCGCGGTGCAGCCGGACATCCTCGCCACCCTCGCCGAGGCCAAGAGCTTCCGCGGCTCCGGTCTGCTGGCGCGGTTCCTGTACGCGCTGCCTGACTCCCTAGTTGGCACCCGCAACGTCGACCCCGCGCCGCTGCCGGAGCCGGTCGCCCAGGCCTACGCGGACGCCGTGCAGGAGCTGGCCCGGCGAGTTCACGCCACCGCCGAGACGGTCGACATGAAGCTCACCGAACCGGCCCGCGCAGTGCTCAACGCCTTCCGGCAGGAGCTGGAACCCCGACTGCACCCCGAGCATGGCGACCTCGCCGGCATCGCGGACTGGTCGAACAAGCTGCCCGGCCAGCTGGTGCGCGTCGCGGCCCTGTTCACCCTGTTCACCGACCCGGCCGCCGACGAGGTGGACGAGACGGCGATGCGGGAAGCGGTGGACCTCGCCCCCTACCTGATCTCGCACGCGCAAGCAGCGTTCGACCTGATGACCGGGCGGCGGAGCCCGCTGGAGCCGGCCCGCGCCGTCCTGCGCTGGATCCACAAGAAGAAGCCCGCCAGCTTCACCGTGCGGCAGGCATGGCGGGACCTGTCGGGCCAGAGGTGGGCGGACGACACCGAGGCCATCCGGCAGGCCATCGCCGACCTGGAAGACCTCGGATGGGTGCGGCTCGCGGCGCCGCCCGAGCACCGCGGCCCCGGCCGCCCGAGCGAGCGCTACGAAGTCCACCCCCAGGCCTTGAAGGAGGCGCCGTGAGCAACCGGAAGAAGCTCCGCCGCACCCCCGCCCTCTCGCTGCTGATCCGCGCCCAGGACGGCGCACGCATCTCCGGCGGGTGCGACACCTGCAACGCCTACCAGACCATCCGCGCGGACGCCTACGGGGCGAACGTGCACGCCATCACCGTCCACCACGACGACTGGTGCCCCACCTACAACGCGATGAAGGTGACCGCCTGATGAGCAACCCCGACCAGCAGGATCTGCCGCCCCTCAACAAGCGATGGAGCCGCGCCTACAGGGAGTACGAGGCGTTCAAGGCGCAGGCCCTTGAGGACATCGGCGAGGGCCTAACCGCCAAGGCGCAGGTGTGGGCAACCCTCGCCGTCGCCGCCTCCAACGTCCTCGCCGAGCCAGCGCCGCACTGCTCCAAGTGCTGCTACTGACCATGACCAGCAACGGCCCGCTGAGAGCCACGGAGATGGCCGAAAACGCCCTCCCGAGGGGTACGGGCACCACCCGCCGACGCACCAAACCCCGCACGAGACGCGGCACAGGCCGCGGCCGGGGACGACAGGAAGGAACCAAGGCATGACCGACGACGAGCGCGAGATGCGCGAGTACACCCGCAACCTGTTCGCCGAGCACGAGGACGACAACTGGGCCGCCCGGCCTGCCGAGCCGGCCAAGCCGCCGGCCGACCCCAAGACAGGCAACGTGGTTCCCCGCGAAGGCGCGACCGTCGGCCCCGGACCGCTGACCGGCGACGCCGAGACCCGCGAATGGGCCGCCGAGCTGTTCCACCGCGCCAACCTCCAACTGCCCTGATCACCCAGACCACCTAAGGAGCACCCACACCGTGAGCGCCATCCTCAACACCCGCGCGGCACTGAGCCTCACCCGGCAGCACTTCCGCAACCTCGGACTCACCCTGCCGGCCACCCTCACCGACGCCCTCGCCGAGCTGGAGGCGGCAGCTTCCCGCGCCACGAAGCTCCCCCGCCCCGGCGCCCTCCGCAAGGCCGTCCTCGACGCCCTCCTGGCCGACAGGGACCTGGCTACCGATCAGACCGTGCTGACCGAACTGGCCCGGCAGCAACTCACCGACTCCGGCGTTGCCACCATCCTCGGCGACGAGATCGAGCAGCGACGACGCAACGCCCTCGACGAGGCGGCGCCCGCGATCCTCGACGCGCTCACCCCCGTCATCGTCGAAGCCGACAAGGTGATCGCCGCCGCCAGAGAGATGATCGGCGACGGCCTCAACCTGGACGACGCCAACGCCATGGCCGAGCTCCGGCCCGCCCAGATGACGCCCTGGGCGACCGCACGCGAAGCCGCCGCCCGGGTCGAGATGGTCGCCCAGTGCTGGGTCCTCACCGCCCAGTCCGCCGGGCTGGTCAACATCGACCACAACAAGAAGGCGCTCATCCTCGCCAACCTCACCGCCGAGCAGCTCGACGACCTTGGCTACCGACCCAAGCCGAGCCAGGTCATCGCCGCCGGGCACAGGCTCAGCCTCGCCAGCCCCGCCGAGTTCGTCGGACGGTGCCGGCGTGTCGACGGACAGCGGCAGCAGGCGGTCATCGCCGCCGAGACGGCACAGCGCAACGCCATGAAGCCGATGCGGCAGGCCGCGGCGTGACCCCCTGGGGGCGGTCCCCGTGATGGGGGCCGCCCCTGCACTTCCCGGCCTAGATCGCTGACACACACAGAGCCCCACGCCACAGGGGGGCAGGACGAGAGGAGGCCGCCATGCCTGCTCGGAACCTCACCATCCGCAGACGAATCCGCGAGACCCTCGCCCGCGGTCGCCCTCCGTGCCACCTCTGCGGGGAGCCGATCGACTACGACCTGCCCCACACCGACCCGATGAGCTTCGAGCTCGATCACGTCGTCCCGCTCGCCCGCGGTGGGGCAGACCACATCAGCAACGCCGCCGCCAGCCACAAGGCGTGCAACAGGACGAAGGGCGACCGCGCAGGCGGCCCGCCAGCCCTGCGCCGCTCGGGCAGCCTGAGGCGATCCGGATGACCCAGGGGGACCACCGCCCCTCCGGCCCGGCAGCGCCCTTCCCGGCCTAGTGAATATCTTTCTCCGGCGTTTTTTCCCAAGGGGACGTCACGCCCCGTAGACACAGCGAAAGGCCCGCCAGGATCGCGCCTGGCGGGCCTCTCGCTGTGTCTGGTCAGGCTGCCCGGTACTTGTCCCGGGCCTTGTTCCACGCCCGCCGGCCGAACCGGAGGCGCTTGCCGCTGCTCTTGCACCAGCGGCACGGGCGGCTCAGCTTGGCGTTGCGCTTGCTGCGGTGGTGGCCCTTGCCGTCGCACAGCCAGCAGTCGCGGAACGGCCTCACGGCGCACGACAGGGCGTAGGCGGCCAGCACGGCGAGGATGATGCCGGTCGCGGTCAGGGTGCCTCTCACGGGGTGCCTCCTGGGGGTGTTTTCGGGGCCGCGGCGGGGGTGCCGCGACCACGCGACCATCGGGGGTTTGCGCTGGCCAGGGCTGGTCGCGGGTGTGGTCGCACTTCCGCGACCAGGGTGCGTCCCGCGACCAGCGCCGCGACCACTATTCGGCGGTGATTTCCTGGCGCTGTTGGGCCGCGTCGAGCGCGGTCCGGCGAGCACCCTTGACGTTGCTGCGGCTGCCCTTCAACTTCACGTCCTGCGACTCGACGCCGTAGCGGGCGAGCGACTCGCGGACCATCTCGGCGGTCAGTCCCGTGTAGAACTCGGGCGCCAGCTCGGCGAGACGCTCGGCGAGCACCGCCCACGGCAGACCGGACTCACCCGGCTGCAGCACCGCGCGGGCGTCGGCGAGCATGTCGCGCGCCTCGACCCGCTCGACGTCCTCACCGATGACGGCCTGGCCGCGCAGCTGGGCGGCGCGGGCCACGATCGCCGCGGTGACTTCCGGCTTGGGGAAGAACGACCGCACCGACCCCGGCTTGTCGATGCCGGTGAGCACGCCCCACCCGGCATCGACGCCGGGCCGGTACACGGTGCCGGTCAAGCCCCTTTTGTACGCGCCGGTACCCAAGATCATGTCGTTGGCTACCTGGTCGCCGACCGACAGGCACCACCGGCCGGTGACGCAGCGGGTGATGTTCGGCGGCAGGCTGGTCCGGTCGGGGATCTGCGTGGCCAGCACGAAGATGATGCCCAACGCGCGGCCGCGCTTGATGGCGCGTTCGGCCATCTCGGCGGCGTCCGGGCAGGCGGCGAACAGCTCGTGTACCTCGTCGAGCACGATCACCACCGGGTGCAGGCCCGACCCGCGCTTGCCAGCAAGCTCCGGGGTTACTTTCCCGTGCGGGGCGTCGCCGCGCTGCTTGGCGGCCAGGATCCGCTTCCCGCGGCGCTCGCACTCGGCCAGCGCCCACGCGATGATGCTCCGCCCCTGCTCGAACGCCTCATCATCGACACCGACCACGTACGTCGAGCACAGCGGCGCGACGTCCAGGAAGTCGCCGACGCCCTTGAACTCGGCAATCTTGACCTCGCACGTCGGGTCGAGCAGCGCGATGGTCGCCAGCGTGCGGGCGGCGTACGTCTTGCCGCTGCCAGGCTGCCCACCGACCAGGAAGTTCCGCTCGAACAGCACCGTGGACACCGGACGCTGCCGTGCATCAGTGCCGAACGGGTGCGGCTCGAACACCGACGTGCGGGCGTTCTCGGCGGCCAGCGCCCACCGCGGCTGACCCATCTTCGACGACGGCTGATACCCAACCCAGAGGTCGACCTGGCCGGGGTGGTCGGGGCCGACCTCGGGCCACACCTGGTCGACGGGGAGCCGCAGCGCCGCGGCGAGGCCGTCGCGGTTCTCCAGCACCTTGGTGGCGACGATGGCGCCGGGCAGGTTGAACCGGGCGAGCCAGCCCGGACCGTCCTTGTGGATGCCGGGCGGCGGGAAGGTGAGTTGTCCCGGCTCCTTGACGCCGATGGACAGCGCCACGACCGCGTTGCGGACCATCTCGGCGGTGAGCTTGGTGAACGCCGCCTTGGTGGTCACCCGGTCGAGGATCGGCTTGTCCGCCGGCCGCCCGTAGTGCGCGGCGAGCAGGACCAGGCCGACGATGGCGGCGTACCAACCGACCGGCGGCATACCGGCGACCGCGGCGCCGACGACGGCCGCCAGGGCGAGCAGCAGACCAGCACCGATGACCCACCAGCGGGCGCCCGACTCCTTGGCGCGGGTGCGGTTGAGCGCCTGCCAGGTGTGCGGGTCGTTCTTGTTGGCCGCTTCCTGGCGCAGGTGGAAGTTCTCGCGGCCACCGGCACCCCACCACACCACCTTGGCGGTGGCCCGCCACGCCCCTCGAGGCGCGTACATCGCCACCTTGGCGATGTACTTCGGCGTGCGGGTGAGGTGATAGGCGGCCGTGTGGGCGCCGTAGCCGGCGGACCAGCGGGCCAGCGCCCGGCGACCGTCCGGGGAACGCAGCACCGCGGGGACGATCGGCCGGCGGGCGTCCGTGCGGGACACCACGTCGGCGAACGTGGCCTTGCGGTCTGGCGCGTCGACCGGGCCGCCGAGCTGGTCGGCCTCGATGACGTGCCGCTCGTCGTCGTACTCCATGGGCAGGGTCGTCATGGTCAGTACCGTCCTTCCGCCTGCTCGGCGAGGTTGCGTGCCCGGAGGGCGATGGTGGGGAGCAGGTCGCGCCACGGCATCGTGGGCTCGACCGTCTCGGACTCGATGAGGTCGGCCAGGGCCCGAAGGCCGCCGGCCGTGGCCCCGAGCCGGGTGAGCAGCTCGGGGCACAGCGTGCAGTCGCCGTCGGGCATCAGCGCTTGTCCCGGATGGTCACGGTCCGGCCGCACTTGCCGCACAGTCCCTCGGTCTTCTCCGAGTCGCTGTACATCCACACCCAGTCGGTCTCGTTGCCGCAGGGGCACTTCATGGTCTGACCGCCACGGTTGACGCCACCGTCGCCGAACACGTTGCCGAACGAGAACTTGCTCATGAGTCAGTGCTCCTGTCCGGTGCGGAGGGCCTTCTCGTGGCGGTACAGCTGGTCGACCAGCGCGGTCGACGCCTTCCACCGGCGCTCGGTCAGCGCCTCCCGCATCCGCCGGCGGAACTCCCGCAGACTCGGCGGGTTCTCGTCCACCTCGGCGGCGGCGTACACCTCGGCGGCGAGCATCTGCAGGGCCTTGTCGTCGGGCGTGCCGTAGCCGTCCTCGCCCGTGCCGCCGGGCGTGCCACCAGCGGTGACGGCCGCGACGGTCATCGAGTCGAGCAGCGCCCGAATGTCGTCGTCGGAGATCAGGCCGAACGACGGCAGCTCACCGGCCGGCACGGTGCCAGCGTCGTCGGCACGGTCCCGCAACGCCGACTCGTACGCCTTGCGGGCGTCGTCGACCTGGGCGTGCGCCCGAACCCGGGAGCGGTAGTCGCGGGCGGTGTGCTCGGCCCCGACCGCTTCGCTGGCCGCCTTCACCTCGTCGATGGCACGCGCCACGGCGATCGCGTCACGGCCGCGGGAACGCACCATGTCGACCTTCCGCTGCGCGTCGTCGGTGATCCGCACCGCGGCCGTCGACAGGGCCATCTGCAAGGTGAGCTTGCCGAGCACGGGGATGACCGCGCCGATGACGGCGATCGGGACGGTGGTGGCGGCCAGGCCGTGAACCAGCACGGCGGCGACGGACACGGCCAGCAGCAGCCAGCCGAGCAGGGTGGGCGTGCGGGACACCGACGCGGACCGGCGGTGCGCCCGCTCGTGCAGCATCGCCGACACCCACACGAGGTCGAACAGGGCGCCCGCGCTGTAGGCAACCCAGGTGGGCGCCTGGGTGGCGAGCAGGCCGCCGACGGCCACGAGGGTCCACGCGACGGCGAGCGCCGTCAGCGCGATGGGCAGGCCCCACAGGATGCCCTTCTGGGCGAGGTTGAGGCCGTTGCTGCGTGCGGTCATCACACCGTCTCCTTCTGGCGGCGGGCCGCACGCGCGGCGGCCTCGGCGTTGGCGACCCGAACCTCACCGACGTACCGGGCCTGGTAGACCGAGGCGGTGTCGCGGTGGACCAGGGCGCGGGCGATCAGGAACACGGCGGTCGGCACGGCCAGGCCGCCGGGGATGATCAGGAGAAGCCACCTCATCGGGCGTCACCCCGCAGGATCGCCGCGGCCTCGATCAGCGCGTACGCCAGCGCGACGGCCTGCTCGGGGGTGCCCGTCCAGCCCTGCACGTCCTCGCCGCCGGCGTAGTGGCCGTGGTCGTCCTCGGCGACGGTCAGCACGATGCGCGGCTCGGTGACGACCTCACCCCGCTCGGTGGTGGACTCGACCAGGACCCGGGCGGTCGCCGGCCGGCTCGTCCACGCCGGGTCGCTCGCGGTCAGGTCGAGCACGATCTGCTCGTGGCCGACGCCGACGGAGAAGCCGTCGACCTCGGTGACCTGCCCGCGGTGGTCCTCACTGCACCAGGTGGGGCAGATGGTCGGGCGGGCGCCGCGGCTGACGTAGGTGCCGTTCGTCGGGAAGCGGGAGTCCGCCGGCCGGTTACGGCGCAGCGCCGCCAGGTCGGTGGTGGGAGCGTCGATGAGCCGGTTCGCCGGCGGAACGGGTGCGGATGCGAAGATGTTCACGGGTCGCCTCCTACTAGGCGATCAAGGCCCTCGGTTGGTGTGACCGCACCGCCGGGGGCCGCTTTATGGGGTTGGGTGTAGCTACACCCTAGCGGCTTGTGTAGCTACACCGCAAGGGGATAGCCTCTGGTCAACTTCGATGACCGGGAGATGAGATGGCACCGACGAGAGGCACTCCGACGCGGCCGATTCGCGTAGACCCTGATGTCTGGGAGCGGTTCGGCGCGGCTGCGTCGAAGCAGGGCGCCGACAGGTCGTCGCTCATCCGCGACTTCATCCGCTGGTACCTGCGGATGCCCGGGGCGAAGATGCCGAAGAGGCCGGACGGGTCGTCGGCGGGGGAGTGACACCCTCCGTGTTGGGGCACATCCGGGGCACATGCGCCCGGAAGACGGTGGAAGTTCGCGGAAGATCCTAAGAGCCAAAACCGCAGGTCAGGGCCGCTACGGCGGCCCTTTCTGCTGGTCAGGGAAGATCGCGCATCATTCCAACGCCAAGTAGTCTTTTCCGGCCGCGTGGACTGCCTCCTGTCCTCCGTGGATTGATGTGCGGGATGGTCATGAGCGCGCAGGACGTGGTGGGCGTCATCGAATCAGACCCGGGAGCGATGAGAGTCCTTCGGGTTGCGGCCGACCTTGGGTTACCGGACTGGTGGATCGGTGCCGGCTTCGTACGCAACCGCGTCTGGGACACGATCAGCAACCTCCCGGTCTCGCCGGAGCGCGACGTTGATGTCGCCTACTTCGACCCGGAGAAGCGGGACCTACGCGAGGACGCCCGCGCCGAAGCCCGAGCCTCGGTGGCCCTGCCCGGGGTGCCGTGGGAGATTCGTAATCAAGCACGGATGCATCTGCGCAACGGTGATGAGCCCTACACGTCCGCCGTGGACGCGATATCGCGCTGGCCCGAGACGGCAACGTGCGTCGCGGTTACGTTGCGGGGTGACTCTGTTCGCCTGGTGTCCTGCCATGGGCTGGCCGATCTCGTGGGAATGGTTGTTCGCCCGTCTCCAGCCTTCAACAACGCTGAGGGCCGCGCGAAGGTGCGGCGTCGCGTCGAGGCCAAGGGATGGCTGGACCGGTGGGCTGGACTGCGGCTGGAGATCTAGCTGGGCGTACGGGCGCGTCTGATGTTTTCCTAGCGGGCGCTTTCCGTCTCAGGCGACGGTGGCGGCGGTCAGGAAGAACGTGACCGCGTAGGTGAACCGGTGTGCTTTGACGGCCTCGTCGAACTGCTCTTCGAACGCCCGAGCCTCAGTGGGGTCGAGTGTTCCGCGGTGAGCCGCCGTGGCCGCCCAACTGCGGAGGCCGAGAACGTTGTCGACCGCGGTCGGGTCCCGAACCAGGAGCGTCCGGGGCTCGACGGTGATGTCGACCAGGCCGAGTGCGGCGAGCAGACCAGCATGTTGGTGTGCCAGGGTGCCGTTGCGGAGGAGGACATCGGCCCGGAACCTCAGCACGCGCCGGGCGAGATTCTGATCGGCGATGTCGAGCACCTGAGTGTCGTAGTCGGGGTCCGCGAGGACGATGCGGCCATGTGGACGTACGACCCTGACAAGTTCCTCAACCGCGGTGTGCGGGTCGGCGAGATGTTGCACCGTGCGATCGGCCCATGCCCCGTCGAAGGAGTTGCTGAGGAACGGGAGTTGATGGGCGTCGGCGACCACGCATTGGGTGAGTCCTCGGGCCCGCATGGCAGCAGCCATGGTCAGCGACCGATCCACGGTTGTCACACTGACATCGTGTGCGTCTCTCAGGCGGGCCGCGCTCGCCCCTGCGCCGGCGCCGACTTCGACGTATCGACGGCCGGGCATCGGACGAAGCAACTCGCGAACCCGCTCCTGGTATGCCCGGTAGAAAGGCTCCTCCGTGAGACGGTCGAGTACGTCGACCCACGAGTCCGGGTCCGACTGGCGGTCGACGTCGGTGAACCCATGCATGATGTGCAGCGTATTGCGGCGGACGCGGGCAGTTGTCGGACGGGGTTGCGCGCTCGACGCCCCTTGTAGAGGGCCGCTGAGGGACCCGACCGAAGACGTCATGGTCGCCGTTCGAGGGTGCTCAGACGGCGGCGTCCTGGATGGGCCGGGCGTCAGCGGTGACCGTTCCCGCGGTGGGCGCGGTGGGCTTGAAGCCTTTGACGATCAGGTATACGCCGAGCGAGAACTCCCACACCGCGATCGGCAGGGCCGCGACCGCCGCCACCGGCGACAGCCGGTCCCAGGCTCCGAACAGTGTGCCGACGTCGGATACGACGAGCAGGGGAGCTCCGATCAGCCCGAGCACGGGGAGCACCCGCGGCACGAGGCGTGCCTGGTAGAGCAGGGAGCCCAGCAGCAGGGCGTTCACGGCTGGCAGGAAGCCTTGGCTGAGCAGAAAGATCGAGTCGTAGAAGGCGACCAGCGCCTGCCCGGTGACCAGCGCGTCCGCTCCCACGTCGGCCCGTCGCAGCGCCACGACCGTCAGGAGGCTCGCGACGCCGACGAAGATGCCGGCGGCTTCGAGGATCCGGGCGCTGACGAAGCCCAGCGCGCGGGTTCCGCCGTGTCGCTTGAGCACCGGGTACAGCGCGACGGCCGTGCCGATGCAGGCGAGCGCGACGATCACCTCAAGGATTCCGCCGACGACGACAGGGTTATCTGAGGTGGTGCCCACGATGTAGTCGGCGTCGTGCACCGGACCGTACAGGGCGACGGTCGGTATCGACACGAAGGTGAGGACGTAGAATCCGCCCGCGACCAGTGCCGTCCGCCTCGTTGAGTCCATTACGGCGACCTCCGTTGCTGCCGTCGGTCCGATGATGGTCAGGCCCCCACCCTCCTGCGGATCAATGCGGCGGCGAATCGGCCGCTCGGGCAGTCCTCACGGTCGATGCGTGTCAAGTCGTGGCACCCGCCGTCAGGGCACCCGCTGGATGCGAGGCGCTGATAGGTTTCGCCGGTGAAGATCATGGGACGGCCAGCTCGGAGACGTTGAGGTCGACCAGCGTGCGGGCCGCCGCGGAACGTGCGGTCAACGGACGGCGAAGAGCCTGGCCCGCACGTGGCCCTCTTCCGACTCGACGGGCCCTTCAGCCGACAGGAGGTCAAGGATGACCTTCTCGTCGGAATGGAGATAGTTGTCGTAGTGAACCGAGTACCTGCTCCCGGTGCTGCCTCCGTCGGCCGGATCGGCGTAGACGAGGATGATGTACTTGGACAGGCCGGGCGTCAGGCTTCGCCCGTGGAGGTGATCGACGCATTTCCGAAACTCGGCCAGGTTCTGAAGGCTCGGGCCGCCTTTGAACCCCAGCGAGTTACCCGTGTAGGGATCGAACTTGCGCGGGTGCAGGTAGAACTTGAACTCGACGAACGCCTTCTCCTCTGCGCTGTGCAACACAAGGTCGATGCGGTCGCACTCTACGAACTGATTCACGCTCGGGTTTGTGCCTGCGAGTTGCCGACAGAAGAAGTAGCGAAAGATCGACTCGTTCCAGCGGCTGAGTGGCATCAGCTTGAGCTCGGCGCCGATGCAGGCCATGGTGTTGGAGAGCGTTGATCGAATTATGTGGTCCATGGTCACCCGCTCTTGCCGACAGTCACTGGTGATTGTTCTTTTCGGCCACGGTAGCCGTTGCGTGAGTTAATCGGCAGACGACGCGACGGCGGCGCGGCCGGCAGCCCGACAGCGCGGCGGAGTACGATCAACGTCACTGTCGCGATACGACTGTGCGGGAGCAACCGGTGATGAGCGATGCGACGCTCGCCCGTATCAATGACGGTGTGCAGTTGCATCATCAGCAGGGCCGGCGTGCGGCTGCCCGCGACGTGTTCGCCCAGCTCTGGGATGGGATCGGCGGGGAGCAGGGTGATCCCCTGCACGTGTGCGTCCTCGCACTCGATGGCCGACGTGCAGGACGACGTCCACCAGGAGTTGGTCTGGGACCGGCGGGCGCTGGCGGCGGCCGACCTGCTCACCGATGCGCGGGTTGCCGAGGCGGGGGTGCCGATGTCGGTGGCCAGCCTGTATCCGTCGTTGCATGTCAACCTGGGTGAGTGCTACCGCAAGCTCGGCGATCTCGCACGGGCGCGGGAATGTCTCCAGCGAGCACAGGCGGGGATCGGCGCGCTCGGCGATGACGACTACGGCCAACTGATCAAGGGTGGCTTGGAGAGGCTCGCGCAGCAGTTGAGCGCTGAATAGGACCGCGTGGGCGGCGGCGGCCGCCGGTTGTCCGATGAGGTCCATGACTGTGCGTCATAACTATGACGGACAGTCATAGGGCTTACGAGGTAAGCCGCCCGGCCGCGGAGCCGGCCCGGCCGCGGAGCCGGCCCGGCCGCGGAGCCGGCCCGGCCGCGGAGCCGGCCCGGCCGCGGAGCCGGCCCGGCCGCGGAGCCCGCACGGCCGCGTAAGGGCCGCGGAGCCGCTCGGCCACGAACTCCGTGGGCACCGGGCGACGGGTGGGTTTCGAATCGCGACATCAGCGTGGAACCCCTTGGAAACATTGACGATGCTCTCAGTGCTCGATTACCGTGCGGGCGAGAGAGCGCTCTCTCAGCCGACGTTCCCGTCCATACCGAACATTGGAGTGCCGGCCGGGCCGCCCCCGCCCCGGTCCGGCCCGCGATGGAGGCAGCATGAAACCTCCCGTCCCGTACCGCCGATGGGCCCTGGTCGCCGGCACCGCGCTGGCCCTGCTCGTCGGCGGCCTCACGGTCCCCCTCACCCGCGCCGCCGAGGCCGCGCCCGTCGGCGCCGGCAGCTACACCACGACCCCGGTCGGCCCGCTCCCCAGCGGCTGCGGCCAGATGTCCACCAACCCCCGGCAGTTCGTCACGGCCAACGCGCCCGCCGGCGCCGTCCCCACCAACGACTGGTGGTCGTCGTTGCTCTGGAAGCGCCTCGACTGCGCCTACAGCGAGCCGCTGCACGCGCACCCGGTCTCGTACGACACCTTCGGCGACGGCCTCGGCTTCTCCGCCAACTCCACGCCCGCCATCAGCGGTACAGCCACCGGCGTAGGGGAGTTCCACTTCCCGTACGTGCAGGACATCCGGGTCGGCGTGGCCGGGCTCGCCGCGCCCGTGGTCCGGGTCGACGGCTGGTCCGACTGGACGGTCAGCCCGTACTGGAGCGACGGCGCCCGCACGCTGCGCGCCACGATCGGCCACGGCCTGCCGTTCGCGTACTTCCAGAGCAGCGGCGGCGACGCGGTGATCAACACCTCCGGCGCCCCCGAGGTGTGGTCGAGCAGCGGGGCCACCCTCGGGTTCCGGGTCAACGGCCACGACTACGTCGCGTTCGCCCCGAGCGGCGCCGGCTGGAGCGTCGGCGGGAGCCGGATCTCCTCCACGCTGGCCGGGCGGGGCTACTTCTCCGTCGCGCTGCTGCCGCCGACCGGCAGCGCCGCGGAGCGGGCGAGCCTGGCCGCCACCTACGCCCAGTACGCGCACGCCCACGTCACCGGCACCCGGGTCTCGTACGTCTACGACCCGGCGACCAGCGGCCTGACCACGACGTACGCGTTCACCACGACCGCCCGGGAGGGGTCCGCGACGCAGACCGTGGTCAGCCTCTACCCGCACCAGTGGAAGTTCCTGACCGGCTCCACCCCGATCACGCCGACCTACCCGTCGGCCCGGGGGCGGATGAAGGTGCTCACCGGCGTCACCCAGTTCCGTACGGCGATGAAGTTCCAGGGTGTGCTCCCGGAGCTGCCGGCGGTGGGTGACGGCAGCGGCGCCGACCTGGCGACCCTCACCGGCCACCTGGCCGCCGCCCGAGGCAACCCGATGGACCAGCGCGGCAACGACACCTACTGGACGGGCAAGGGCCTCGGCCGGGCCGCCCGGATCGCCGAGGTGGCCGACCTGGTCAACGACACCACGACGCGGGACAGCGCGCTGAACGCGATCCGGACCACCCTCACCGACTGGTTCACCGCGTCCAGCGGCAAGACGTCCCGGGTCTTCTACTACGACGCCAACTGGGGCACCCTGATCGGCTACCCGGCGTCCTACGGCTCCGACCAGGAGCTCAACGACCACCACTTCCACTACGGCTACTACATCGCCGCGGCCGCGACGCTGGCGAAGTTCGACCCGACGTGGGCCTCGGCCAGCCGCTACGGCGGCATGGTGGACCTGCTGATCCGCGACGCCAACAACTACCGCCGCGACGACACCCGCTTCCCCTACCTGCGGGACTTCGACATCTACGCCGGCCACGACTGGGCGTCCGGGCACGGCTCGTTCGGCGCCGGCAACAACCAGGAGTCCTCGTCGGAGGGGATGAACTTCGCCAACGCCCTGATCCAGTGGGGGCAGGTGACCGGCGACACGGCGGTCCGTGACGCCGGCATCTTCCTCTACACCACCCAGGCGGCGGCCATCCAGGAGTACTGGTTCGACGCCGGTGACCAGAACTTCCCGTCCGCGTTCGGCCACTCGACGGTCGGAATGGTCTGGGGGGACGGCGGCGCGTACGCGACCTGGTTCAGCGCCGAGCCGGAGATGATCCAGGGCATCAACCTGCTGCCCGTCACCGGCGGTCACCTGTACCTGGGCAACAACCCGGCCTACGTGCGCACCAACTACGCCGAACTGGTGCGCAACAACGGCGGCCCGCCTACGGTGTGGCAGGACATCCTGTGGCAGTTCCAGGCGCTCGGCGACGGGGACGCGGCGTTGGCGAACCTGCGCGCCAACCCCGGCTACACCCCGGAGGAGGGCGAGAGCCGGGCGCACACCTTCCACTGGATCCGCAACCTGGCCGCGCTGGGCACCGTCGACACGTCGGTGACCGGCAACCACCCGCTGTCGGCGGTCTTCTCGCGCAACGGGGCGCGCACGTACGTGGCGTCGAACCCGACCGCCGCGCCGGTGACGGTGACGTTCTCCAACGGCACCACGCTCACCGTCGGGGCCGGCCGGACGGCCACCACCGGGGCGTACACCTGGAGCGGCGGCAACGCGACGGGCGGCACGCCGCCGACCACGACCCCGCCCACCACCCCGCCGCCGACCCCGGGCAACCCGACCCGGTACCTGCTGCCCGGTGGTGGGCTGGGCGCCGCCGGCAGCGCCGCCACGGTCACCGTCGCGGCGGCCAACGGAAACCACGACGGTACGCCCACCAACGCCCAGGTCTTCACGGCGACCGGCCTGAACCTGGCGTACGCCGGCGGACAGACCGCGTTCGACCTGTTCCTCGACGCCGACCGGGCGGTCGGCAACGGCGTGCAGCTGCGCGTCTCCTACGACCTGACCGGCAACGGCAGCTGGGAACGGGTCGAGACGTGGCGTTACTTCGCCACCGACCCGGTCCCCGGCTATGAGCACTACACGCAGAGCGCCGGCCTGGCCTCGGCCACCGGCACGCTCGGTACGCTCAGCAACGGCACGGTCCGGGTCGAGGTGTGGTCGGCGATCGGCAACAACCCCAGCACGCTGGGCGTCGGCAACCAGTCGGTGCTCCGCCTGCCGTACTCCTGACCGGTCCGCGCCGCCGTCGGTCCCCGCTCGGGCCGGCGGCGGCGCGGCGGCCCTCACCGGTAACGATCGGTATGGAACTGACTCCGGCGGGCACTGGTCACATGATCGAATTTTCTGGCAGGGTTGGTAGATGGCCGCGCTGCTCCGATCCCGACTGACCGACTGGACCGTCTCCGTACCCCTGGTGGCCGTGCTGATCCTGGCCTTCACCTGGGGGCGCGAACTTCCGGCGATCGGCACGTTCGTGGTGGCCGCCTTCCTGGCCGGCGCGGTGCTCGCCGCCGTGCACCACGCGGAGGTCGTGGCCCACCGGGTGGGAGAGCCGTTCGGATCCCTGGTGCTGGCCGTCGCGGTCACCGTCATCGAGGTGGCCTTGATCGTCACGCTCATGATCAGCGGCGGGGACAAGACCCAGGCGCTGGCCCGGGACACCGTCTTCGCCGCCGTCATGATCACCTGTAACGGCATCCTCGGGTTGTCCCTGCTCATCGGCACGCTGCGCCGCCAGGTGGCGAGCTTCAACCCGGAGGGCACCGGCGGCGCGCTGGCCACGGTGATCACGCTCGCCGCGCTCAGCCTCGTCCTGCCGACCTTCACCACCAGCCGGCCCGGCCCGGAGTTCAGCCCCGCCCAGCTGGGCTTCGCCGCGGTGGCGTCGCTCGCCCTCTACGGGCTGTTCGTCCTCGTGCAGACCGGCCGGCACCGCGACTACTTCCTGCCCGTCGACAGCCAGGGTCGGGTCATCGAACACGAGGAGCACGCCAAGCCCCCGTCGGGCAAGGCCGCCCTGCTCAGCCTCGGCCTGCTGCTGGTCGCGCTGGTGGCCGTGGTCGGCGACGCCAAGACCGTCTCCCCGACGATCGAGGCGGGCGTCGCCGCGGCGAACCTGCCGCAGTCGTTCGTCGGTGTGGTCATCGCGCTGCTGGTGCTGCTGCCCGAGACCCTCGCCGCCGGTCGGGCGGCCCGCCGCGACCGGGTGCAGATCAGCCTGAACCTGGCCCTCGGCTCGGCGATGGCCAGCATCGGTCTGACCATCCCGGCCATCGCGCTGGCCTCGATCTGGCTGGACGGCCCGCTGATGCTCGGCCTCGGCGGCACCCAGCTGGTGCTGCTGGCGCTCACCGCCATAACGGGTGTGCTCACGGTGGTGCCCGGGCGGGCCACCCTGTTGCAGGCCGGCGCGCACCTGGTGCTGCTCGCCTCGTTCGTGTTCCTCGCGGCCAGCCCCTGACGCGGCAGGCGGCGCGGCTCCGGGCGCGCGACGGACGCGCTCGGATCCGACCGACCGCGCGCCGGTCAGTCGGCCAGCCGGTCCGCGCGGGCGTGCAGGTAGCGCTGCTGCGCCAGGTTCGTCGACCGACCGGCCGCCATCCGGTACGCGTCCCGCGCGGCGGCGTGGTCACCGACCAGCTCCAGCAGGTGCGCCCGGGCGGCGGGCAGCCGCGGGTCGTCGGCGAGCCGGCCGTCGGCGGCCAACCCGTCGAGCAGCGCCAACCCGGCCGGCGCGCCCCGGCTCATGGCCACCGCGACGGCGTGGTTCAGCGCGACCACCGGGCTGTCGGCGATCTCGCGCAGCACCTCGTAGAGGGCGGTGATCTGGGCCCAGTCCGTCTCGGCGGCGCTGGGCGCCTCGTCGTGGACGGCGGCGATGGCCGCCTGCACCTGGTACGGCCCGACCGGCCCCTCGGGCAGCGCGGCGGTCACCAGCGCCACCCCCTCGGCGATCTGGTCGGCCTTCCACCGGCGGCGGTCCTGCTCGGCCATCGGCACCAGCTCACCGTGTGAGCCGAGCCGGGCCGGCGCCCGCGCGTCGGTGAGCAGCATGAGCGCCAGCAACCCGCTGACCTCCGGATCGTCGGGCAGCAGCCGGTGCAGCAGCCGCGCCAACCGGATCGCCTCGGCCGCCAGGTCGGCGCGGAGCAGACCCGGGCCGGTCGTCCGCGCGTACCCCTCGTTGAAGATCAGGTAGAGCACGTGCAGCACGGCCGCCAGCCGCGCCGGGAGTTCCGGCGGGGCCGGCATCCGAAACGGCAGACCGCTGTCCCGGATGCGCTGCTTGCCGCGGCTGATCCGCCGGGTCATGGTGGCCTCCGGCACCAGGAACGCCCGGGCCACCTCGGCCGTGCTCAGCCCGCCCACCGCGCGCAGGGTCAGCGCGATCTGCGAGGCGGGGGAGAGCGCCGGATGGCAGCAGAGGAAGAGCAGGATGAGGCTGTCGTCGCCGTCGGTCGGCGGCGCGTCGGCGCCGGGCGCCACCCGGTCGGCCGGCAGCACCCACCCGGCGACCCGGTCCTCCCGCCGGGCCCGCGCCTGCTCCCGGCGGAGCAGGTCGGTCATCCGCCGGGCCGCGACCGCCACCAGCCAGGCCCGGGGGTCGTCCGGTACGCCCTCGCGCGGCCAGGCCGACGCGGCGGCGATCAGCGCCTCCTGGGTGGCGTCCTCGGCGGTGTCGAAGTGCCCGTAGCGGCGGACGAGGGCGCCGAGAACCCGCGGCGCGAGACCGCGCAGCAGGTCCTCGACGCTGTCCCCGGTCACCCTCAGCCGGCCAGGTCCTCGATGCCGTCGAGGACCGGCCGCACGTCGACGTACTCACCGGGCGCGTCGGGGTTGACGAACCCGGCGGCGATCTCGGTGGCCCGGTCGAAGCTGGCGCACTCCACGACCGTGTAACCGGCGAGGACCTCCTGGGTCTCCGGGTAGGGTCCGTCGGTCACCACCGGAGCGCCGCCGGTCAGCCGCACCCGCCGGGCGTGCGCGGGCGCCGCCAGGCCCTGCGCGTCGACCAGCTCACCGGACTCCACCAACGCCTGGTGGGTCTTCTCCATGTGCGCGTGCATCGCCGCGACCTGCTCGGGTGTCATGGCCGGCTGGTCACCGGGCTGCCCGGACAGCGCGTCGTAGTCCCGTTGCGAGCCGTACAGCAGGATCATGTACTTCACGGTCTTCCCCTCCTCGCCGGCGCCGGCGGCGCCGCTCACCGGGGACGTCGAGGCCGCCCGACGATTCCGGACATGCCGCGACCCTAATTCAGCGCCCGTCCGCTCCGGGTCGAGAAGAACGTCGCCCAGGCCTTACTGCTCCGGTGGCCGGCACTCCCGCGCGTGCATGGTCTGCCAGTCGCGCAGGGCCCGCTTGATGCGGTCGTTCTCCTGGCTGAGCAGCCGTACCGTCTCGGTCAGGCTGGTCAGTTCGTCGGCGACGCGGGCCTGGAACTCGCGTACCTCGTCGGGGTCGACGCCGTGCCGGCGCGCGGCGAACTCGCGGGTCCGCACTTCGTGCGGCGTCAACCGCCCCGGGTAACCGGCCGGGTAGGGCTGGCCGCCTCGATACACCTGAGCCACGACGACCCCTTCCAGCGGTACGACGGCGGCGCGGTCCGGTGGGTCGGGACGGGCACGCGCACCCGTCCCGACCTGGGGGATGAGCCGAACTCGTTGCCACGCGAGGAGCGGCCCGGAACCAAGACCAACGGCTTAGTCGTTTAAGTCAACCACTGGTTGTTGTCGTGTGCGGGCGGTTCGTGATCGAATTGGCGAGCCACGCAAGGAGCGCCATGCCGACAACACCTGACTACATCCGCATTGCCGACGACATCATCGCTGGGGTCAGGGCCAGAAGGCTCAAGCCCGAGGACAAACTGCCGCCGATCGCTCAGATGGCGACGGACTATCGGGTCGGCACCTCCACCATCCAGATGGTCTACGTGCGGCTTGAAGCGCTGCGCGTCATCCGGCGGCACCAGGGCAAAGGCATCTTCGTGACCGACCCGAAGACCTGGATGCGGGAACCGTAGACGCGGAACCGCGTCACCCCACCCGGCCCCACCCGAGCAGGGCGGCGGTGGGCAGCGCCAGCCACCCGTCGGCGTCGAGGTGGTCGGCGGTCAGCCGGTCGTACTGCTCACGGACCCGCCGACGCAGCGCGTCCGGCGCGTCCGTCAGCAGGTGGCCGAGCTGACCGATGCCGTTGGCCGGCCCGGCCCACCAGTCCTCCGGGTCGGCGCGGTGCACCCAGGACAACGTTTCGCACCGCACGGCGTCCAGTCCCGCGCCACGCAGCAGCCCGACGATCCCGTCCGGCGTCCGGGCCATGTTCTTCGCCTCGGCCACCCGCGGCAGGTCCGGTCGCGGCGGACCGCCGGCGGCCTCGTAGACCCGGCCCCAGAGCTGCTGCAACGGCGGCTGCGGGTGCGGCCAGAGCGTCACGGCGACGTGCCCGCCCGGCCGGACGACCCGGCGCAGCTCGGCCACCGCGGCGGCCGGATCGCCGACGTGGTTCACCACGAAGTTGGCCACCGCCGCGTCGAAGGTTGCGGCCGGGAACGGCAGCCGCGGCAGCGCGGCCAGCGCACACCGGCCCTCCAGGCCCGACTTGCGCGCCCACGAGACCATGCTGGGCTCCGCGTCGACCGCGGTCACCGCCGCGCCGCGCCCCGCCGCCACCGCGGCGACCGTGCCCGGACCGGTGCCGACGTCCACCAGCCGCGCGCCGGCCCGGGCGCCCGCCGCGTCCAGCAGCGCGTCCGCCGGGTACGCGCACAGCCGCGCGAAGCTGCCCACGTACGCCTCGGCGCGTCCCACCCACTGGCGCCGCTCGTGTTCGTCGAAGCTCGTCATGCCCCGCGACCCTAGTCGTCAGGGTCCCCGGCGAGCGTGCCCCTTCTACCGTGGGCCCATGTCCGCCTGGATGGTGCTCGGGATCGTGGCCCTGCTTCTGGTCGGCGCGGCCGCGTACGTCGGCTGGCGCGACCGCGACCGGCTGCCCTCCCGCGACGACGACCTCGCCGCCCGCGACGCCCGGGCCGCCCAGCAGCGGCACGAGATCCAGCGGCACCAGTCGCAGGCCGACACGTGGCAGGCCGGCCGCAACGAGGGTGGCTTCTGAGCCGACCGGCGGGGCCGGCGGCTGAACCGGCCGGTCCGTCCGGCCGTAGGGAAGATCGCATGGCGTACGCGCCGACGGGGTAGAGCGTCGGGCAGCGCCGCGAACCGGGGAGGGCAACTGTGGGGACACGCTCGGTACGTCACTCTCGTGCGTCGCTCGCCGGTCTGCTGGCGGCGCTGCTCGTCTCGGCCGGCTGCTTCGTCGGCGGGGTGTCCGGGCCCGAGCCGGGGGCGGAGCGCCCCGCGCGCTCGGCCGACCCGTCGGTGACCCGGGCCGACGGCACCACCAGCGTGGCGGAGTTCGCCGACGACGTCGCCGCCGCGCAGGCGGTGGCCGAGCGCTACTGGGCGGCCCGGTTCCGGGAGTCGGGGCAGCGGTTCCAGCCGATCCGGCGAATCACCCCCTACCAGCGGTCCGGGGAGGTCTCCTGCGGCGGGCAGCCACTGCCGCGCAACAACGCCGTCTACTGCTCGCAGGGCGACTTCATCGCCTACGACGTCACCTGGTCGGTCGCCGCGTTCCGGCAGGTCGGTGACGCGTTCGTGTTCTACCTGCTCGGCCACGAGTACGCCCACGGCATCCAGGTGCGCCTCGGCATCCGCTACGACTTCACCATCCAGCAGGAGTTGCAGGCCGACTGCATGGCCGGCGCCTACCTGGGTGACTCGGTGCGCTCCGGTGACCTGACGCTGGAGGACGGCGACCTGGAGGAGTTCCGGGAGGGGCTCGCCGCGGTGGGCGACGACCCGGACCAGCCGTGGTTCGCCGAGGGGTCGCACGGCACCGCCGAGCAGCGCACCGACTCGTTCTTCCGCGGCTACGAGCAGTCCCTGGCGGCCTGCGACCTCGGCTGACGTTGGCGTGGGTCACCCCGGCCGACGCCGGGGTCAGCGACCCGACCCGGCCCTGAGAGGATCCGCCCATGCAGGCCACCACACTCGCGGACCAGTTGCAGCGCCGTCACCCCGCCGCGGTGCTGTTCGACATGGACGGCACGCTCGTCGACAGCGAGAAGCTGTGGGCGGTGGCGCTGCGGGAGTTGGCCGCCCGGTACGGCGGCGCGCTGTCCGAGGAGACCCGAAAGGCGATCATCGGGACCAGCATGGCCGACTCGATGCGGATCCTCCACGACGCCCTCGGCCAGCCGGAGCGGGACCCGGCGGCGAGCGCGGCCTGGATCAACGCCCGGATCCTGGAGCTGTTCCGCACCGGGCTGAGCTGGCGCCCCGGCGCGCTGGCGCTGCTGCGGGCGGTACGCGACGCGGCCATCCCCACCGCCCTGGTCACGTCCAGCGGCCGACCCCTGGTGGAGGTCGCCCTGGACACGCTGGGCCGGGACAGCTTCGACGTGGTGGTCTGCGGCGACGAGGTGGAGGCGGGCAAGCCGCACCCCGAGCCGTACCTGACCGCCGCCCGGCTACTGGGCGTGCCGATCGAGCGGTGCGTGGCGATCGAGGACTCGGCGACCGGGGTGGCGAGCGCCGTCGCGGCCGGTGCCGCCGTGCTGGCCGTACCGGCCGAGGTGCCGCTGCCGATCACGGAGGGCGTACACCAGTTGGAGAGCCTCACCGCGGCGGACCTGGAGCTGCTCGCCGCGCTGCTGGAGCGGCGCGCGGCCGCCCGCTGACCTGCGGCGAGGGGTCCCGCCGGACGGCGGGACCCCTCGTGACCGCTTCGTCGGTCAGTCGTGGGCGATGGCGCCCAGGACGTTGATCCGGGCGGCCCGGACCGCCGGTAGGACCGCCGCGACGACGCCGACGAGCGCGGCGAGACCGAGGAAGATCCCCATCTGCGACCAGGGCAGGATCAGGTCGGTGATCCCCTCGTCCTTGAGCGCCTCGACCACCGCGGCGCCGAGGCCGGTGCCGACGGCGACGCCGAGCAGCGCGCCGAACACCGAGATCACCACCGCCTCCACGGTGATCATCCGCATGGTCTGCGCCCGACGCAGGCCGATCGCCCGCAGCAGACCCAGCTCGCGGGTGCGTTCCAGCACCGACAGCGCCAGCGTGTTGATGATGCCGAGCACCGCGATCACGATGGCCAGCGCCAACAGGATCTGGATCATTCTGAGCAGCCCGTCGAGCTGCCCGGTCTGCTGGTCGATGAACGCGTCCCGGTCGGCCACCGACACCTCGGGGGAGTCGGCGAGCAGCGACTCCACCTGCGGCTGCACGGCCGCGACGGACGCGCCCGGGGCCAGCTGGATGAAGCCCTGGATCGGCTGCGGGATGCTGAAGTCGCGCGCCGCCTCCGGCGGCAGCACCACCGGATTGGTCAACTGGGTGCTCTCGTAGATGCCGCTGACCGTGTAGGTCCGCGCGTCACCCCGGGACAGCTGCACCGGCACGGCGGAGCCCACCGACAGGCCGCGGGCCTTCGCGGTGTCCGAGCTGAGCAGCATCTGGTCCGGGGCGAGCCGGTCGATGTCGCCGGCCGTCGGCCGCGCCCCGAAGATCTGCCGCAGCGCGGCCACGTTGCTGCTGGACGCCACCCAGGTGCGTTCCCCGCCGACCACGGCCATGTCGCCGTACTCGCCGTCGACCAGGCGGACGCCGGGGATGGCCGCCGCCCGCTGCAGCACCGCCGGGTCGAAGCTCGGCGGACGCGGGCCGCTCTGCACCCCGGAGATGACCAGCTCCGCCTTGATGGTGTCCTGGGCGAGCTTGCCGATGCTGCCCTTCGCCGAGTCGAGGATCACCGTCACGCCGGTGACCAGGGCGATGCCGACCATCAGCGCGGCCGCGGTGATCGCCGTCCGGCGCGGGTTGCGCCCGGAGTTCAGCCGGCCCAGCTTGCCCGGCACCGACCAGGCGAAGATCGCGCCGAGCAGGCTCACCACCGGCTTGCTGATCAGCGGGGTCAGCAGCGCCACCCCGATGAAGGCGAACAGCACCCCGGCCAGGATCGTCACGAGGGTGTTGTCCCCGGCGTTGCCGCTCAGGCCGAGGAACAGCAGCACCGCCCCGACCGCGGTGACCAGCCCACCGGCCACCGTGATCTTGGTGAGCGGTCGGTCCGGGGTGGCCACGTCCTGCATCGCCGCGATCGGCGGGATGCGCGACGCCCGCAGCGCCGGCAGCAGCGCCGCCACCACCGTGATGATCAGGCCGACGGCGAACGCGCCGATGACCGCGGCGGCCGGTACGCCGAGACCGGCCAGGCTGAGCCCGCCGGCGAACTTGCCGAACAGCCACGCCAGCAGCGCGCCGATGCCGATGCCGGCGGCGAGGCCGAGCACCGAGGCGATCAGGCCGACCGCGATGGCCTCCAGCACCACCGAACCGATGATCTGCCGGCGGCTGGCGCCGATCGACCGCATCAGCGCCAGCTCACGGGTGCGCTGCGCCACGACGATCGAGAAGGTGTTGAGGATCAGGAACGTGCCGACCAGCAGCGCGACCGCGGCGAAGCCCAGCAGGATCCGGTTGAAGAAGGACAGCGCCTCCTTGAAGCCCGCGGCGGCCTCCGTGGAGAGCTGCTCGCCGGTCTTCACCACGAACCCGTCGCCCACCGCCCCGGCCACCGCGTCCCGCAGCGACTCGTCCGACACCCCGTCGGCGGCCTTCACCGACACGCTGTTGAACGTCTCCGGCTCGCCCAGCATCAGCCGCTGCGCCACCGGCGTGGTGAACATGATCTCGTTGGCGCCGCCGATCGAGTCCCGGTCGCCGCTGTAGCCGAAGATCCCGACGATCGTGAAGTCCTGCTTCGGCGACATCGGCGTCAGCACGCCCACGCGCTCGCCGAGGGTCACCTTCCCGGCGGTCGCCAAACCCTTGTTGATCACGATCTCGTTGTCGGCGCGCGGCTCCCGCCCCTCGCGCAGCCGCACCAGCTCCGACTCGCCGGTCCAGTTCTCGCCCAGCTGCGGCGGACCGAACGAGGCGACGGCCTTGCCGTTGCTGCCGATCAGCCGCGCGCCGTCGGCGGCGACCACACCGGTGGCCTCGGCCACCCCGGGCACCGCCCGGACCTTCTCCACCGTGGCCGCCGCGAACGGGGGCGCGGTCTGCTCGCCCTCCATCTCCGACAGCGCGATCTTCGGCTTGGCCGCGACGTTCACGTCCACGCCCTCGTACGCGTCGGCGAAGATCGCGTCGAACGAGCGGCCCAGCGTGTCGGTGAGCACGAACGCGCCGGAGACGAACATGACCCCCAGCACGACCGCCAGGCCGGAGAGGACGAGCCGCAGCTTACGGGCCAGCAGGCTCTTCAGGGTCGCCCGGAACATCAGCCGTTCACCTCGGCCGGGGCGTCCAGCTTCTTCATCGTGTCCAGCACCGTCTCGGCCGTCGGCTCGATCAGCTCCGACACGATCTGCCCGTCGGCGAGGAAGACCACCCGGTCGGCGTACGCTGCGGCGGTCGGGTCGTGGGTGACCATGACGATCGTCTGGCCGTGCTCCCGGACCGAGTTGCGCAGGAAGTTGAGCACCTCCGCACCGGAGCGGGAGTCCAGGTTGCCGGTCGGCTCATCGGCGAAGATCACCTCGGGGCGGGACACCAGCGCCCGCGCGCAGGCGACGCGCTGCTGCTGCCCGCCGGAGAGCTGCGCCGGCCGGTGGTCCAGCCGGTCCCGCAGGCCGACCGTGTCGATCACCGTGTCGTACCACGCCGGGTCCGGCCTGCGCCCGGCGATCGACAGGGGCAGCAGGATGTTCTCCTTCGCCGTCAACGTGGGCAGCAGGTTGAACTGCTGGAAGATGAAGCCCACCTTGTCCCGGCGCAGCTTGGTCAACCCGGCGTCGCCGAGACCGGTGACCGCGGTCTCGCCGATCGACACCGTCCCCCGCGTCACCGTGTCCAGACCCGCCAGGCAGTGCATGAGCGTCGACTTGCCGGACCCGGACGGGCCCATGATCGCGGTGAACCGGCCCCGCTCGAACTCCGCGGTCACCCCCCGCAGCGCGACGACCTGCGCCTCGCCGCTGCCGTACACCTTCCACACGTCGCTCGCCCGGGCCGCGGCCTGCGCCTGCTGGCCTACCGTCGCGGTCACGTCGTCTCCCTTTTCGTCTGTCCGATTCCGCACCGCCCCCGCTGGTCCGGCGCGACCTCACCCATCGTCTGTGCTCCCCGGCCCGGTTCCCTCCGACTTCGGGTGGAACCGGCGCGGATTTCCGCGCTGCGGGTGCCCCCCATCCCGGCTCAGGGTTGACCCTGACCCATGCCCCGTCGACCGACCTCCGGCCGCCGGACAGACACCCCGTGCCCGACGCTAGGAGCTGACGCCACGTGAGGGTCAACCGCGCCAGACCGTTTGCGGTCACGGTAGGTGACGACGGCAACAGCGCCGTCGGACCAGGGAGGGATTCGCGCGTACGCCCGGGGCGCTAGCCGAGCCGGCCCGCTACGCCCCGGGGCGGACCAGACCCGTCTCGTACGCGAGCACGACCGCCTGCACCCGGTCGCGCAGCCCGAGCTTGGTGAGCACATGCCCGACGTGGGTCTTGATGGTGGTCTCACTCACCGACAGGGCGGCGGCGATCTCCGCGTTGGACAGCCCACGGGCCACCTGCACCAGCACCTCCCGCTCCCGCTCGGTGAGCACACCGAGCGATCTCGGCGGTGCCGCCGACGGGTCGGGCAGCACGTCGGCGAAGCGGTCCAGCAGGCGCTTCAGGATGCGCGGGGCCACCACCGCCTCCCCGGCGGCGACGGTCCGGATCGCGGTCACCAGGTCCTCCGCCGGCACGTCCTTCGCCAGGAACCCGCTCGCCCCGGCCCGCAGCGCCCCCACCACGTACTCGTCGAGGTCGAAGGTGGTCAGGATCAGCACCCGCACCGGCAGCCGGGCGTCGACGATCGCCCGCGTCGCCGCCACCCCGTCCATCCGTGGCATCCGGATGTCCATGAGCACCACGTCGGGCAGCAGTCGGCGGGACAGCTCCACCGCCTCCACCCCATCACCGGCCTCCGCCACGATGTCCAGGTCCTCCTCCGCGCCGAGGACCATCCGGAAACCGGTGCGCAGCAGCGGCTGGTCGTCGGCGAGCAGGATGCGCACCGGCCGCGCCGCCCGATCGGTCATCTCGTCCCCCGTTCCACCGGTCCCGCCGGGACCGGCCCCGGCTGCACCTCCACCGGGATCCTCGCGTACACCCGGAAGCCGCCGCCGGCCCGCGCGCCGGTCCGCAGGACACCACCGTAGAGCGCGACCCGCTCCCGCATGCCCACCAGGCCGTGGCCCACCCGCTCCCCGTCCGGCCGTGGCCCCCGCCCGGTGTCGGTCACCTCCACCTCCAGCGCCGTCGGCCCGTGCGTCAGCCGCACCTCGGCCGTCGCCGTCCCCGCGTGCTTGAGCGCGTTGGTCAGCGCCTCCTGCACGATCCGGTAGACCGCGAGCGCCACGCCCTCCTCCAGCACGCCGGGGGTGCCCTCGACGTGCAGCGTCACCGGCAGACCCGCCTCGCGTACCTGCTCGGTCAGGGCGTCGATGCCGGCGAGCCCCGGCTGCGGCGCGAGGTCGTCGACCGGCTCGGTGTCGGTACGCAGCACGTCCAGCAGCCGGCGCAGCTCCCGCAGCGCCGCCCGGCCGGTCTCCTCGACGGTGCCGATCACCTCCTCCGCGGCGTCCGGGTCACGACGCAGCACCCGACGTGCCCCGGTGGCCAGCACCCCCATCACGCTCACGTGGTGCGCCACCACGTCGTGCAGCTCCCGGGCGATGCGGCGACGCTCGTCCGCGACCGCCTGCGCGGCCAGCGCGCGCTGCCGCTCCTCCGCCACCCGGGCCCGCTCCCGCAGCGCCCGGGTGGCCGCCCGCCGGGCGTGCGCGATCCGGCCCACCGCGTACGACAGGAGGCCGACCAGCAGGTTGTTCAGCACCAGGTAGCCGGGGGCGACCGCGACCGCCCCGTCCGGCGGGGCGAGCAGGCTGGCCACCACGACCGGCAGCCAGAGCAGCGCCGCGGCCAGCGCCGCCGACCGGGCCGGCCGGCGTGCCGCGACCGTGTACGTCAGGACGGCGAACGCCAGCCCCTGCGCCGTCGTGCCGGTGCCCGTCAGCACCGGCACCGCCAACGTCGCCACCGCCACGCCGACCGCCGGCCAGGGCGCCACCCGGCGCAGCGCCACCGGCAGCGCGCTGAGCGCGCTCCACCCCAGCATCGCCGGCAACCCACGCGGCCACAGTTCACGCGGGGTGAGCAGGACGAACACCAGCTCCAGAGCCACCAGGCCGGCGGCGAGCAACGCGTCGGCGGCCAGCGGGTGCCGGCGCAGCACCCCGATCGGGCCCTCGGTCATACCGCGACGCTAGTCGCCGTGGCGCCCTGTGATGATCGTCGCCGAGGGGGAGCCCGGTCTCCTCCCCGAGGAGGAGGGTTACTCGTCGGCGCCGGGCGCGGCCGGCCGGGTGCGGGCATCACGCAGCGGGTCGGCGCCGGTGACACCGACCGGGAACGGCGGCGGGGTGCCCCCGAAGCTCGGGCACAGCGCCTGGTGGCTGCACCAGTCGCAGAGACGACTCGGCCGGGGCCGGAAATCCTGCCGCTCCGTGGCCTGCTCGATCGCCCGCCACAAGGCCACGACCGTCCGTTCGAAGCGCAGCAGCTCGTCGGCGTCGGGGGCGTAGTCGAGGACCTCGGCGTCGCGCAGGTAGAGCAGCCGCAGCACCCGGGGCACCACCCCGCGGGTGCGCCACAGCACCAGCGCGTAGAACTTCAGCTGGAACAGCGCCCGCGCCTCGAACGCCTCACGCGGCGCGCCGCCGGTCTTGTAGTCGACGACGCGCAGCGCGCCGTCCGGCGCCACGTCGAGACGGTCGAGGTAGCCCCGGATGAGCAGCTCGTCGTCGACCACCGCGGAGATCAGGCTCTCCCGCTCGGCCGGCTCCAACCGGCGCGGATCCTCCACCGTGAAGTAGCCCTCCAGCAGCGCCGCGGCGGAGCGGAGGAACTCGGCCGCGCCGGCCGGATCGCCGTCGGGGAAGATCCCGGCCAGCTCCGGTTGCTCGGTGACCAGCCGGTCCCACTGCGGGGCGACGAGGTCACCGGCCGCCGACGGGGTGCGCCCGTCGGCCGGCAGATCGAACAGCCGCTCCAGCACGGCGTGCACCAGCGTGCCCCGGGCCTGCTCGACCGTGGGGCGCTCGGGCAGCCGGTCGATGCTGCGGAACCGGTAGAGCAGCGGGCAGGTCTTGAAATCCGCCGCCCGCGACGGCGAGAGCGACGCCCGCACCGTCGGCGGGACCGCCGGCGGCCCGTCCGCCGGGGCCGCGGGCTGCTGGGTCGTCACCGGTTCCGCCGTCATGTCCGGAACACTAGGCGACCCCTGTGACAGCATCGGCGCCCGCCGCCCGCGCGCCGCATGACGATCAGTCCGTAGCATCGACCCGATGGAGCAGACGTCCCGGCCGAAACGCCGGCCCGGCCGCAGACCCGCCCTGACCATCGGTCGGGTGTTCGGCGTACCGCTGCACCTGAACGCGTCGATGCTCCTGCTCACCGTGCTGGTGACCGTGCTCTACGCCGAGTTCGCCCGCAACCAGCTCGCCCTGTCGCAGCTCAGCGGCTACGTCATCGGCGTCGGGTTCGTGGTGTCCCTGCTCGGGTCGGTGCTGCTGCACGAGCTCGGCCACGCCCTGACCGCCCGCCGGTTCGGCATCGGTGTGCGCGGGATCACCCTGGAGCTGCTCGGCGGCTACACCGAGATGGACCGCGACGCGCCGTCACCCCGCGTCGACCTGCTCGTGTCGCTGGCCGGGCCGGCGGTGTCGGCGGTGCTGGGCGTCCTCGCGGTCGCCGCGACCCTGGCCCTGCCCGACGGCACCGTCGCCAACCAGCTCGCCTTCCAGCTCGCGGTCAGCAACGTCATCGTCGCGGTGTTCAACATCCTGCCCGGGCTCCCGCTGGACGGGGGCCGGGCGCTGCGCGCCGCCGTCTGGGCGCTGACCCGGGACCGGCACCGCGGCACCGAGGTCGCCGGCTGGGTCGGCCGGGCCGTCGCCGTCGGCACCACCCTGCTGGTCGCCGCGCTCACCCTCACCCACCGGCTGGCCCTTCCCGCGCTGCCGCTGATGCTGCTGGTCGCGTTCACCCTGTGGCGCGGCGCCGGCCAGTCGATCCGGTACGCCCGGATCAGCCGCCGCTTCCCGCTGATCGACCTGACCCGGCTGGCCCGACCGGTCTGGCCGGTGCCGACCGGCATCCCCCTCGCCGAGGCGCAGCGCCGCGGCGCCGAGGACGGCCCACCCGGCGCGGCGCTGCTCGTCACCGACGGCGCCGGCCGACCGGTCGCGCTGGTCGACCCGACCGCCGCGGCCGCGGTGCCCGCCGAGCGTCGGCCCTGGCTGCCGGTCGACGCGGTGTCCCGGCCCCTGACCGCCCTGCCGACCCTGCCGGTGGAGCTGGACGGGGAGCGGGTCATGGACAGCGTGCAGACCCACCCGGGCGCGCAGTACGTCGTGACGGCAGGCGAAGATGTCGTCGGCGTTCTGCACATAGCGGATCTCGCCCAGCTCCTCGAACCCGACCGGAAGATGAACACGTGACCGCAACTCCCAACGCCGTGCCGGCCGACGCCGCCCCCTCCGATCGACCCGGTCTGACACCGGTGCACCGGGGCCCGTTCCGCGTCGGCGACCGGGTGCAGCTGACCGACCCGAAGGGGCGCATGCACACGGTCACCCTGGAGCCCGGCAAGGCGTTCCACACCCACCGCGGCATCCTGGAGCACGACGCGCTGATCGGCCAGCCCGACGGCAGCGTCGTCACCACCACCGGGGGCGGCACCGCGTTCCTCGCGCTGCGGCCGCTGCTCTCCGACTACGTGCTCTCCATGCCGCGCGGCGCGCAGGTGATCTACCCGAAGGACTCCGCGCAGATCGTCGCCATGGGTGACATCTTCCCCGGCGCGAAGGTCCTCGAGGCCGGCGCCGGCTCCGGCGCGCTGAGCTGCTCGCTGCTGCGCGCCGTCGGCACCGAGGGGGAACTGCACTCGTACGAGCTGCGCGAGGACTTCGCGCACATCGCCAAGCGCAACGTCGAGGCCTTCTTCAACGGGCCCCACCCGGCCTGGCACCTGCACGTCGGCGACGTGGGCCAGTGCACGGAGACCGGGTTCGACCGGATCATCCTCGACATGCTCACCCCGTGGGAGAACCTCGACATGGTCGAGCGGGCGCTGGTGCCCGGCGGTGTGTTCATCGGCTACGTCGCCACCACCCCCCAGCTGTCCGAACTGGTCGAGGCGCTGCGCGAGCGGGGCGGCTGGACCGAGCCGCGCGCCTGGGAGTCGCTGGTGCGCGACTGGCACGCCGAGGGCCTCGCCGTCCGCCCGGACCACCGGATGATCGCGCACACCGCGTTCCTCGTCTCGGCCCGCAAGCTCGCCCCCGGGGTCACCGCCCCGCCGCGGCGGCGTAAGCCCAGCAAGGGCACCGAGGCGTACGTGCAGCGTCGCCAGGTGCTGCGCGAGGCGGAGGCCCGCCAGGCCGCGGCCGCGCAGGCCGCCGCGGCGCCGGCCGAGCCGACGGAGACGGACACGCCGTGACGGCAACGGGCGGCCCGGCATGAGCGCACGCACCGGCGGCGCGGACCAGACGCACGACGTCGAGCGGGAGGAACCGACGGCATGAGCAGCCCGGGCTACGGCGGAGGCGACCTGCCCGCGGTCTTCCCGGACTGGTCGCCGTACCAGGACCTCGAGTCGGCCGCGCGGGCCTACCTGCGGGACCCGGACGTCGCCCTGGAGGCGCTCGGCGGGGTGCTGCGGGGCGCGTCCGTGCTCGGCTTCACCCTGGAACGGTTCGTCAACGAGGTCAACGGGGTGTGGCAGGAGGTCGTGGTCTGCGACGGCAGCCGGCTGATCCTCTGGCACGGGGAGGACGTGCCGCCGGGGGAGGGGCCGCCCGGCGCGATGACCTCGTCGCTGCGGGTCGTGCCGGTCTCCACGGTCACCGAGGTCGGCTGCCGTCGCCGGCTCACCCGCAGCGACAGCGGCGCGATCCGGGTCGACAGCATCGACGTCTACCTGCTGCTCACCTCGCTGGACGAGGCGCCGCCGCCGGAGGAGGCGGCGGGCGCGCCCCGGCACGACGCGCTGCGCTTCGGCAAGACGCTCGACGACGGGGGCGCCGGGCAGATCGCGCGGCTGGAGGAGTTCGCCCGGCTGGTCGCCTCGGTCGTCGGCCGTCCGGTGCTCTGAGTCGTACCGGCCGGATCCGCGGGCCGGCCGGGTCGATTCCGTGGCCCGGCGGCCCGACCCGGCTCAGTCGAGCGGCCGCCCGACCCGGGCGTGCGGTGGTGTCGTCTGCCCGGCGGTCGTGGTGGTGCGGTCGGCGTCAGGCGTCCTCGGCGGCCGGGCCGGCCACCTCGCGGCCGTCGTCGGCGCGCACCACGTGGATGCACTCGCCCGGGCACTCCTTCGCGGAGTCGATCACCTCGAGCCGCAGGTGGGCGGGCACGTCGACCCGGCTGCCCGGGGCCAACCGCAGCTCACCGTCGGTGCCCTTGACGTAGGCCAGACCGTCGATGTCGAACTCGAAGACCTCCGGGGCGTACTGCACGCAGAGCCCGTCGCCCGTGCACAGGTCCTGGTCGACCCAGACCTCGAGCTGGTCCGTCGCGACCTCCGCCACCGGAGCACCCCCCATGTTCTCCCGTCCCACGCCCCGACGGTACCCGAACGCCCAGACCGGTCCCGCGAGCCACCCTTGGCGATCAAGGTTCGGTGACGAGGGCGTTGCGTGGGACCGAATCGCGCTCATAGCGGCTAGTGTTAGGGCAGAACGTTCAAGCCCCCCGGGGAGGTGGGACGTGGCACGCAGCGACGACGCGGACTCGCGCGCCGCACGGTGGGAGAAGGAGGCCCACGATCTCTCCACGCAGGTCGCGTTCCTGCAAGAGGAACTCGCTCTGGTGCGGCGCAAGTTGACCGAAAGCCCCCGACACGTCCGGCAGCTCGAAGAGCGGCTGGCAGCCACCCAGGCGCAGTTGGCGCGGCTGACCGAGAACAACGACCGGCTCGTGAGCACCCTCAAGGAGGCTCGCGCGCAGATCGTGACGCTCAAGGAGGAGATCGACCGCCTCGCCCAGCCACCGAGTGGCTACGGCGTCTTCCTCGCCCGGCACGACGACGGCACTGTCGACGTCTTCACCGGTGGCCGCAAGCTGCGGGTCGCCGTGTCGCCGTCGCTCGACGTCGGCGAGCTGCGGCGGGGGCAGGAGGTCCTGCTCAACGACGCACTCAACATCGTCGACGCCTTCGGCTACGAGCGGGTCGGCGAGGTGGTCATGCTCAAGGAGGTGCTGGCCGGGCCCGACGGCGCGTCGGGTGACCGGGCGCTGGTGGTCTCCCACTCCGACGAGGAGCGCATCGTGCACCTCGCCGAGACCCTGATCGGCAGCGCGATCCGGGCCGGCGACTCGCTCATGATCGAGCCCCGCTCGGCCTACGCCTACGAGCGGATCCCGAAGAGCGAGGTCGAGGAGCTGGTCCTGGAGGAGGTGCCCGACGTCGACTACACCGACATCGGTGGCCTCCACGCGCAGATCGAGCAGATCCGCGACGCCGTGGAACTGCCCTTCCTGCACGCCGACCTGTTCCGCGAACACCAGCTCCGTCCGCCGAAGGGCATCCTGCTCTACGGCCCGCCCGGCTGCGGCAAGACGCTGATCGCGAAGGCCGTCGCCAACTCGCTGGCGAAGAAGATCGCCGAGCGGCGGGGCGAGGAGAAGCACACCAGCTTCTTCCTCAACATCAAGGGCCCCGAGCTGCTCAACAAGTACGTCGGCGAGACCGAGCGGCACATCCGGCTGATCTTCCAGCGCGCCCGGGAGAAGGCCGGCGAGGGCACGCCGGTGATCGTGTTCTTCGACGAGATGGACTCGGTCTTCCGCACCCGCGGGTCCGGTGTCTCCTCGGACGTGGAGAACACGATCGTCCCCCAGCTGCTCAGCGAGATCGACGGCGTCGAGGGGCTGGAGAACGTCATCGTGATCGGCGCCTCCAACCGGGAGGACATGATCGATCCGGCCATCCTGCGCCCCGGCCGGCTCGACGTGAAGATCAAGATCGAGCGTCCGGACGCCGAGGCGGCCAAGGACATCTTCTCCAAGTACATCCTCTCCGGCCTGCCGCTGCACCCCGACGACCTGGCCGAGCACGGCGGCGACCCGCAGGCCACCGTCGCCGCCATGATCGACGCGGTCGTGCTGCGGATGTACTCGGAGACCGAGGAGAACCGCTTCCTCGAGGTCACCTACGCCAACGGCGACAAGGAAGTCCTCTACTTCAAGGACTTCAACTCCGGCGCGATGATCCAGAACATCGTCGACCGGGGCAAGAAGATGGCCATCAAGGAGTTCCTCACCTCCGGCCGTAAGGGGCTGCGCCTGCAGCACCTGCTCGACGCCTGCGTCGACGAGTTCCGGGAGAACGAGGACCTGCCCAACACCACCAACCCGGACGACTGGGCCCGGATCTCCGGCAAGAAGGGCGAGCGGATCGTCTACATCCGTACGCTCGTCTCCGGCGGCAAGGGCGCCGAGGCCGGCCGGTCCATCGAGACCGCCAGCAACACCGGCCAGTACCTCTGACCGGACGACCGCGAAGCGGCGGCATCGGGAACCTTCCGGTGCCGCCGCTTCACGCGTCGACCGGCCGTGCGCACCGTCGCCCCCGGCCACCGTGGGGGACCGAGGGCCCCACGGTTCCCCGCTAGACTTCGGCGACCGTCAGCACGAGAAAAGGGACAACCGTGGGCGTCGACACCGCCATCGATCAGCCAACAGAGCCGCTCGGGCCGGTGGCTCGCGGACCGGTCGCCACCCCACCGGCGTCCCCGCCGGCACGCCGCCGCCCGGGCCTCCGCTTCGTCGTGCCCGCCCTCCTCGCCGCCTGGCTCGTCCCGCTCGCCGCGTCCCTCGCCCACGCGGCCTGGCTGCTGCCCCCACTCGTCCTGCTCGCCACCGCGAGCCTGCTGCGCGGCGGCCGCACCCTGCTCGACCGGGTCCTGCTGGCCCTCGTCCTGCTGGGCGGGCTCACCTGCGCCGTCGGTCTGCTCTTCACCGTCTGGCCCTGGCACCTCGACCCCGTGCCCGTCGCCGGGCTCGCGTTCACCGTCCTGACGCTGCTCGCCGTGGCGTACCGGCGGATGCCCACCCTGCCGATGCCCCGCTGGTCCGACCTCTTCTCCGCGGGCGTCGCGGCCGTCGCCATCGGCTACCTCGCCACGCCCTACCTGCGGGCCTCCGGGTTCGGCCAGCGGCTGAACCTCGCGATGGTCGGGGAGGACAACGGCCGTCACCCCGCCCTGATCGACGCCATCGGGCGCCTCGGCGGTTACGTGTTCGTCGACACCTCCGCCTCCCGGGGCGAGATCTTCACCCAGCTCGTCCACTACCCGCAGGGCTGGCACCTCAACGTGGCGCTGCTGGACGGTTTCCTCCGCGACACCTCCGGCCCCACCAACGGGCAGGCCCTCTTCGACCACTACGCGTTCTGGACCCTGGCCAGCCTCGGCCTGCTGATCCTCACCCTGGTCTGGGCCGCGCAGCACGTCGCCGGCCCGCTCCACCCGCTGCGCCGGATCGTGCTCGTCGTCGCGGTCGCCGCCCTGGTCCTCGGCACCGAGCTGCCCCGGCTGCTGGTCGCCGGCTACCCCAGCGAGATGTTCGGGCTCAGCCTCGCGGTCGTCCTGGCGGCCCTCGTCGTCCGGCCCGTCGACGGCTTCCGCGAACAGCTCGTCCTGCTCGGGGCGCTGCTGATCGGCATCGGCTTCAGCTACTACCTGTTCCTCTTCCCCGCCGGAGCCATGGTGCTCTGGTGGCTCGTGGTCGAGCGCCGCCGGCTGCGCACCCGCCCCGGCACGGTCGCGGTCGTCGCGCTGCTCACCGCCGGGCTGGCGCCGTTGACGGCCCTGCTCGGCGTCTTCGTCGCCGGGCAGAGCGAGGCGCTGGCCGCGCCCGGCGGCACGCCACCGGTGGAGACCTACAACGCTCTGCTCGGCCTCGGCGTGATCGTGCTCGCCGCGGTGTTCGCCCGCGCCAACCTCGCCGAGCGCGTCTGGCGCCGCTTCCTGCTGGTCGCCGCCATCGCCGCGCTCTTCGCGGCGGCCATCGCCGCGGCCAACATCCTGAACGGGACGCAACCGGCCTACTACTTCGGCAAGACCGCCCACCTGGTCCTCGCGCTGCTGATCATCGGCGTCGCCGCCCCGCTGAGCCTGCTCCCCGTGCCGCCGTCGCGGGCGGAGACGCGGGACGCCCGCGGTTGGGCGGCGAGCCTCCCGGCGGTCGCGACGGCGGCCCTCGTGACGGTCGCGCTGCTCGCCGGCACCGGCCTGGTCGGCTGGACCGGCGGCTTCTTCCACCGCAGCGGCAGCAACGGCACCTGGGCCAAGGACTGGGCGCGGCGGGACGTGGGCAAGATGTCCCGCCCGGCGTCCGTCACCTCCGCCGCGTTCCGCAACTACCCGGCGATCCCCGGCACGACCACCCTCGTGGTGGACAAGCAGGGCCTGCACGGCTACCGAGAGTCGATCTTCCTCTCCGCCCTGCAGGGCACCAGCGGAAAGACCGAGACCGGCATTTACTTCCCGGTCTACGAGGAGCCCGCCCGCACCGGGGAGATCCTGCGCCGCGTCGCCCGTCCGCTGCGCCTCATCGTGGCCGACCCGGCCGCGCAGAACGCCATCGACGCGGAGCTCAAGAAGGACCCCTCCCTGGCCGAGGGGCTCACCGTCGTGCCGCTCAAGCCCGCCAAACCACGGTAGGCCGAGTTTCCCCGCGTGGTCACGCTGCCCGGTGGCCCGCCGCGCAGACTAGTCTCGATGGTGTGCGGCGGCTGCCGGCCGCGTGGCTGAGCGAAGCGAGTGGTGTATGACTGTACGGCGGATCATGGGCACCGAGGTCGAGTACGGCATCTCCGTGCCCGGCCAGGCCGGTGCCAACCCGATGGTCACCTCATCGCAGGTGGTCAACGCCTACGGGGCGCGCCCGGAACTCAACCGCGGGGGCCGGGCCCGCTGGGACTACGAGGAGGAGTCACCGCTGCGCGACGCGCGCGGTTTCACCTACTCCGGCGCGGCGTACGACCCGGCGGAGGCGCTGGCCGACGAGGACCTCGGGCTCGCCAACGTGATACTCACCAACGGCGCCCGGCTCTACGTCGACCACGCGCACCCGGAATACTCCACCCCCGAGGTCACCAACCCGATGGACGTGGTGCGCTGGGACAAGGCCGGTGAGCGGGTGATGGCCGAGGCCTCGCGGCGGGCCGCCACCATCCCCGGCACCCAGCCGATCCACCTCTACAAGAACAACACCGACAACAAGGGCGCCAGCTACGGCGCCCACGAGAACTACCTGATGCGGCGGCAGACCCCGTTCGCCGACATCGTCGCCTACCTGACCCCGTTCTTCGTCACCCGGCAGATCGTCTGCGGCGCCGGCCGGGTCGGCATCGGTCAGGACGGCGGCCAGAACGGCTTCCAGATCTCGCAGCGCGCCGACTTCTTCGAGGTCGAGGTCGGCCTGGAGACGACCCTCAAGCGGCCGATCATCAACACCCGCGACGAGCCGCACGCCGACGCCGACAAGTACCGGCGCCTGCACGTCATCATCGGCGACGCCAACCTCTCCGAGATCTCCACCTACCTGAAGGTGGGCACCACCGCGCTGATCCTCACCATGATCGAGGAGAAGGCGCTCGGTTCCGACCTCGGGATCGCCGACCCGGTCAGCGAGCTGCGGGCGGTCAGCCACGACCCGTCCCTGACCCACCTCATGCGGCTGCGCGACGGCCGCCGGCTCACCGCGCTGGACGTGCAGTGGGCGTACCTCGAACGGGCCCGGTCCTTTGTCGACGACCGCTACGGCAACGACGTGGACGATCAGACCGCCGACGTGCTGGCCCGCTGGGAGAGCGTCCTGGACCGGCTCGGCCGCGACGCCTTCCTCTGCGCCGACGAGCTGGACTGGGTGGCCAAGCTGCGGCTGTTGGAGGGCTACCGGGAGCGGGAGCAGCTCGGTTGGGGCTCGCACAAGCTCCAACTGGTCGACCTGCAATACTCCGACGTCCGGCCGGAGAAGGGCCTCTACCACCGTCTGGTCTCCCGGGGTGCCATGAAGACGCTGCTCACCGACGAGCAGACCGCCACGGCGATGACCGAGCCACCGGAGGACACCCGGGCCTACTTCCGTGGCCGTTGCCTCGCCCAGTACGCCTCCGAGGTGGTCGCCGCCAGCTGGGATTCGGTCATCTTCGACGTGGGCCGTGAGTCGCTGGTCCGGGTGCCGATGATGGAGCCGGAGCGGGGCACCCGCAAGCATGTCGGGGCGCTGTTCGACCGTTGTGAGAGCGCCAAGGACCTGCTCGAGGTGCTGACCGGAGGCTGACCGCCCACCAAGGTCGTTCCCCGCACGCCGACAACGGCGTGCGGGGGGTCTTTCGTCGCCCCCGCGAGGTAAGTTTCTCGCAGGAGATCGTGGAGGAGGCAGTCATGGCCACTCGTGACAGCGGCGGTCAGTCGCAGTCGGGCAAGTCCCGCCAGGGCGAGGAGATCGAGGACGTCACCACCGAGGCGAACCCGGAGGTCGCCGAGCGGCACGCCGAGATCACCGAGGACGTCGACGACCTGCTCGACGAGATCGACTCCGTCCTCGAGGAGAACGCCGAAGAGTTTGTGCGGGGCTATGTGCAAAAGGGGGGCCAGTAGCACATAGAGGGGCAGTTCGGGCACGCCCGTGCCTTTGGATGATCGAGATGGCACGCACCGGTGCCGCGACCACGACGAGTTGCCTGCCCGAAGGGCATCGCCGTCGTCCGGGCTGCGGTGAGGTCGAGCGCTCGATCGGTTTCCGCGTAACCGCTCGGGCAGTGGGGCTTCGATGCGCTCCCGGCCGAGCATGGTGGGGTCCGCGTGGTCTGCGGGGGCCCCGATCCGGAACATGTGGACCACGATCATCGCACCGGATGGGTGCGCGGGATACTCTGCTTCAACTGCAACGGTGGTCTTGGCCGGTTCCGTGACAGTCCCGCGAGGCTGGCCAGGGCGATCACGTATCTGAGAGGAACCACGTGGCAGCGGGTTTTGATCCATCCGGGCGTCTACCAGATGTGTTCACCAACGCGGGGACGTCCTCCTTCACCTCGTTCCTGAGCAAGGTGGCCCCCGAGATGCTGCCCGGCCGTCGGCCGCTGCCGCCGGGCATGGCCGCCGACCTGGCGCCGCACGCCACGACCATCGTGGCCATCTCCGCCGCGGGCGGTGTGGTGATGGCGGGCGACCGGCGGGCCACCATGGGCAACCTGATCGCGCAGCGCGACATCGAGAAGGTGCACCCGGCCGACGCCTATTCGCTGGTCGGCATCGCGGGCACCGCCGGCATCGGCATCGAGCTGATGCGACTGTTCCAGGTGGAGCTGGAGCACTACGAGAAGATCGAGGGCGCGATGCTCTCGCTCGACGGCAAGGCCAACCGGCTCGCCGCGATGATCCGGGGCAACCTGGGCGCGGCGATGCAGGGTCTCGCGGTCATCCCCCTCTTCGCCGGGTTCGACCTCGCGGCGAACGACCCGGCCCGGGCCGGCCGGATCTTCAGCTTCGACGTCACGGGCGGCCCCTACGAGGAGACCGGCTACGACGCCATCGGCTCCGGTTCGCTCTTCGCGAAGTCGGCGCTCAAGAAGCGGTTCCGGGCGGGGCTGTCGCTCGACGACGCGGTCCGGCTCGCGGTCGAGGCCCTCTACGACGCCGCTGACGACGACACGGCCACCGGCGGGCCCGACCTGACCCGCCGCATCTACCCGGTCGTGATGACGGCGACCGCGGAGGGCACCCACCGGCTCAGCGACGCCGAGACCGCGGCGATCGCCGAGAGCGTGGTCTCCGGCCGCATGGAGAACCCGGGCGGCTGAGCCGTCCACAGTCAGCAGTCGTCCGCACAGCGCTAAGGAGAACCAGCCGCCGTGGCTATGCAGTTCTACGCCTCGCCCGAGCAGATCATGCGCGACCGCTCCGAGCTGGCCCGCAAGGGCATCGCCCGGGGGCGCAGCGCGGTGGTCCTGAGCTACGCCGACGGGGTGCTCTTCGTCGCCGAGAACCTCTCCAGCGCCCTGCACAAGGTCAGTGAGATCTACGACCGGATCGGCTTCGCCGCCGTCGGCCGCTACAACGAGTTCGAAAACCTGCGCCGGGCCGGCGTCCGGATGGCCGACCTGAACGGGTTGAGCTACGACCGGCGGGATGTGACCGGTCGGGCGCTCGCGAACGCGTTCGCGCAGACCCTGGGCGCCATCTTCACGGAGCAGTCGAAGCCGTTCGAGGTGGAGATCTGCGTGGCCGAGGTCGGTGCGACGGCCGACGCCGACGAGCTCTACCGGCTCACGTACGACGGCTCGGTGAACGACGAGCCGGGCCGGATGGCCATGGGCGGTCAGGCCGAGGCGATCACCGGCGTGCTCAAGTCGGAGCACCGGGCGGACATGACGCTGGCCGAGGCGGTGAAGGTGGCCGTACGGGCGCTGGGCAGCGTCGGCGGGGAGGGCGGCGCCGCCCGCACCATCGCCGCCAACCAGCTGGAGGTGGCGGTCCTCGACCGCCGTCGGGTCGGTCGGACGTTCCGCCGGATCACCGGCGCGGCGTTGACCGCGCTGCTCGACGGGGACGGCGCGAAGGCGGAGTCCGCCGCGGCCACCCCGGAGACGCCGGCGACGCCGACGGAGGAGGCGCAGAAGCCCACCACCTCGGCGGGCTCGGCCGACCTCGAGGACAAGCCGGGGAACACGCCCGAGCAGTAGGTGGCTGTGGCGCTCGGCCGGGGCCCGGTGGTGACACCAGGCCCCGGCCGTCGCGTTCGTGGGGCAGCGCGACGGCCCGGCGTTGGCTTCCCCGAGCGCCGTGGCTACCCGGGCGCCGTCAGCGGCGGCGCAGCAGCGGCTTGGCCAGGGCCCAGTAGGCGGCGGCGATCGCGTTGAACACGCCCATGCCGGGCGGCGCGTCGACGTTCGACGGGGCGACCCGGGCGGTCATCAGCTCGGCGACGACACCGTCGGGGACGGTGCGCTCGGCCTGCAACTGGCGCCGGCGGCTGCGCAGCCAGGCCCGGTTGCGCCAGATCCAGCCCCAGCCGCGCACCTTCTGCTTCGGCCAGCCGCCGGCGAGCGCCGCCGCGACCATGGCGGCCTCGGTCAGCAGCAGGACCGGCGCGAGGACGACGAGGGTGCGCGTCTCGTACGCGGTGAGCAGGGTGACCAGCCGGTTCCGTTCGACGAGGTAGAGCTTCAGGTCGTTGCGGGAGAACTCGTAGTGGTGCCGGACGACGGCGTCGGGGACGTACTCCAGGCGCAGCCCGCGCTGCCAGAGCCGCAGGCTCAGCTCGGTGTCCTCGTGGTAGGCGAAGTACTCGGCGGCGAAACCGTCGAGCTCCTGCCAGCGTCGGCGGCTGATGACGAAGCAGCATCCGCTCAGCGACGGGACGGTGGTGCGTCGGGCGTGCGCGGTCGCCGGTTCACCGTTGCCGCCGGCCCAGGACAGGCCGGTGAAGTGCAGCGGGTTGCCGGAGGTGTTGATGAGCTCGGGGGTGTCGGCGAGCCGGATGGAGGCCATCGCGGCCCCGACGCCCGGCTCGGCGGCCACCTCGACGGTCTTCGCGAGCGCGTCCGGCGCGACGATGGCGTCCGAGTTGACGAAGGCGAGCCATTCGCCGCCGGCCTCGGCGGCGCCGACGCGGCAGCCGCCGGAGTAGCCGGTGTTCTCCTCGGGCCGCACGACCCGTACGCCGTCGAGGCCCTTGACGACGTCGATGCTGTCGCTGGTGCAGCCGTTGTCGACGACGATCAGCTCGATGTCGACGTCGGTGCTGTCCAGGACGGCTCGGGCGGCGTCGACCAGGTACGGCTCGGCGCCGTACGCGAGCATCACCGCGCTGACCTGGGGTCGGTTCATCGGACGCCTCCGGATACGGGGGTCGTGGCGGCCGCGGGGGCCGGCGCGGCGGGGGGCGTGGTGCGGGTGGCGCCGCGCAGGAACAGGGCCATGACGGCGGCGACCACGACGGAGCCGACGGTGTAGCCGAGCTCCACCCGCAGCGCGACGGAGAGCGGGGCGAGGGTGGCGATGACCAGCGCGGCCACGCCGAGGGTCCACGCGACGGCCTGGGCGCGGTGCCGGTCGAGCGCGAGCAGGGCCTGGCCGAGCACCATCGCCCACAAGTAGGCGAGGGTGGCGACGGAGAGCCAGGCGAAGTCGCCGCGGTCGAGCACGCCGGGCGCGTCGAAGAGCGCGCCGACGAGCCAGGGGCCGAGCAGGACGGCGCCGACCGCGCCGAGCAGACCGAGGGCGCTGACCACACCCAGGGCCCGGCGCAGCAGGCCGTGGAAGGCGGCGTGGTTGCCGGTGGTGGCGGAGGTGGCGAGCCCGGGCAGCAGCGACGCCTGGAGCGAGGCGAACACGAACAGCGGGATCCGGACCAGGACGAGCGCGGAGAGCAGCGCGCCGGCGGTGGCCACGTCCGACGGGGCGAGGACCCGCGCGTTGATCACGCCGACGTTCACGACGACCTGGGAGAGCAGGCTGGAGGCGGTGAGCAGGCCCAGCCCGCGCAGCAGGGCCGGCCAGGCGACGGGCAGGCCGCCGCCGATCGCGCGGAGCACCGGCGGCAGGGTCGCCAGGACGCCGATCAGGGGCGCGGCGACGAGCACGGCGCCGTACCAGACGGGTTCGGTGACACCGGCCAGGCCGAGGAGGGCGACGAACGCGATGCGCAGTCCGCCGTCGACGCCGAGCTGGCCGCCGTACCAGGGGAAGAGTTGGAGGCCGGAGAGGACGCCGCGGGTGGTGTAGGCGACGGCCATGGCGGCGAGGGACCCGACGAGCACCCAGACCATCGCGCCGTCGCCGTCGAAGAGCCGGTCGGCCAGGACCCGGTAGCCGGCGAGGACGATGACCACCATGACGACGAGGACCCCGGCGGCGACGGCGGCGCCGCGGGCGAGCACGGGACCCGGCGGTAGCCCCTGGGTGCGCCGACCGGCCACGATCCGGGCGACCTCCTGCTCGACCGGCATGAACACGCCGATGCCGAGGGTGAAGACGATCGACCAGAGCACGGAGAGCGACGAGTAGTCGGCCTTGTCGAGGCTGTGCCCGGCCACCGCGAGGTGGACGTAGGAGGCGAGCCCGAGCAGGCCCAGCCCGGCACCGATGGCGATGGTGCCGGGCGGGACCAGGTTCAGCAGACGGCGGATCACCGGCGGATGAGCGCGAGGGTGAGGACGGCGAAGGCCCGGCCCAGGTAGATCATCGCCTTGGCAGGGGAGTGGCTCGGCGTGCCGGCCATGCGCTTACGCATCGCGACCGGGACCTGCCGGATCCGGTAGCCGCGGCGGGCGGTGTGCACGAGGGTCTCGACCGTGTCGCCGAGGTACTCCACCGGGTACCACCGGGCGAACATCTCGATGACGCGGCGGTTGGCGGCCCGGAAGCCGGAGGTGGTGTCGGTGAGCTTGGTGCGGGCGACCCGGGAGAGCACCGCGGAGAGCATCACCATGGCCCAGCGGCGGGGGCCGCGGACGCTGTAGTCACCCTCGCCGGCGAACCGGGCGCCGATCACCAGGTCGTTGTCGTCGAGCAGGTCGACGAGCTTGGGCACGTAGCGGGGGTCGTGCTGACCGTCGGCGTCGATCTGGATGGCGACGTCGAAGTCGTGCTCCCAGGCGTACCGGTAGCCGAGCCGCATGGCGCCGCCCACGCCGAGGTTGTAGGGCAGCTTGGCGACCCGGGCTCCGGCGGCGGCCGCGACGTCGGCGGTGCGGTCGCTGGAGCCGTCGTCGACCACGAGCACGGTGACGCCGGGCAGCTCGCCGCGGACCTCGTTGACCACGTCGCCGATGGATCCCGACTCGTTGAGGGCCGGGATGATGATCAGGACACGCTTGCCGTTAACCATCGTGAGACACCAGTTCGTTCCGGGCGGCACGCTCGGCGTCGATCTCGGCGCGGAGCAGGGCGAAGTCTTCGGCGAGGGTGCGGGTCTCCTCCTCCAGGGCGCTGACCTCCCAGCTCAGGTGCACGCACACCAGCAGCAGGAAGACGATGCCGAGGAAGAGGACGAGGCTGACGCCGGAGGCGACGCCCAGGAGGCCGGCGACGCTGTCGAGCAGTCGGGGGAACAGCGACAGCGGGATGACGATCACCAGCACGCCGAGCCACAGCATGCCGTACTTCTCGCGGAGCTGCCGGCGACGCAGCAGCTCGATGATCGTGCCGAGCAGTATCAGACCGGTCAGACCGGTGACGAGGGTGAGCTTCATGAGACCTTCCACGGGGGAGCGGAGGATGCGAACGCGGCACGGAGGGTGTCGTGCCAGTCCGGCAACGGTGTCAGGCCCGCAGCGGTCCAACGGTGGTGCCCTAGCACACTGTACGCCGGTCGTGGTGCGGGACGCGGAAACCGGTCACTGGTCGTGGGTCGGATCCGGTCCGGGTCGAGACCGCGCAGCGCGAAGGCCGCGCGGGCCAGGCCGTACCAGGTGGTGCGGCCGGCGCAGGTGCCGTGGTAGACGCCGGCCGGGGCGCGGCCGGCGAGAGCCGCGTCGGCGAGCTCGACCAGGCGGGTGGCCAGGGCGTACGACCAGGTGGGCTGCCCCTGCTGGTCGTCGACGACGTCGAGGTGATCACGCTGCTCGGCGAGCCGGAGCATGGTCGCGACGAAGTTCGGCCCGTGCGCGCCGTAGAGCCATGCGGTACGGACGACGTAGCCGGTGTCGGGGAGCAGCCGGGTGACGGCCTGCTCGCCGACGAGCTTGCCGCGGCCGTACGCGTTGATCGGCGCGGTCGGCGCCTCCTCCGGGTACGGGTGGTCGGCGTCGCCGGGGAAGACGTAGTCGGTGGAGACCTGGATGAGCCGGGCGCCGGTGTCGGCGCAGGCCCGGGCGAGGTGCGCCACGGCGTGTCCGTTGACGGCGGTGGCGGCGTCCTCGTGGGTCTCGGCGCCGTCGACGTCGGTCCACGCCGCGCAGTTGATCACCACGTCGTGTCCCGCCACGGCGGCCTGGACGGCGGTGGCGTCGGTGATGTCGAGGTCGGCGCGGGTGGCCGCGGTCACCTTCAGGTCGGGCCGTCCGCCGAGCACGTCGAGCAGGTCACGCCCGAGCATGCCGGCGGCGCCGGTGACGAGCAGCCGCGTCATGCGGTCGCGTTGGGCTTGAGGGGCTCCCACCAGGTCCGGTTGTCGCGGTACCAGGCGACGGTCTCGGCCAGGCCGTGGTCGAGGTCGATGCTGGGGGTGT
>NZ_JBITMV010000014.1:0-218836 GCF_044466625.1 Micromonospora sp. NPDC049366 | reverse complement strand
ACGTCCTGTTCGCCATGCTCCGCGACAAGATCCCCTACCAACCCCGCCCCACCAGCCCCGTCCCCGCTTGACGAAACCCATAGGGACACCCCCCGCTGACCCCCCCCGCTGACCCACCCGCCGACCCACCCGCTGACCCACCCGCCGACCCACCCGCCCCCTCCCCCGCGTGGCCCCCGACGATCATGCAGTTGTGGTGCCGGATTCCTGATGTTTCGCGCCTTCTGTCACCCACCACAACTGCATGATCGCCCGGCGTGGGCACGGCCGGGGTGGCGTGCGGGCAGGGGCGCGGGGCGGGCGGGGTGGGGGCGACGGTGGGGCGGTTAGGGTTGACGGGGTGAAGGGAGCGGGCTGGTGAGGGTGTTGGCGGCGATGTCCGGCGGGGTCGACTCCGCGGTCGCGGCGGCGCGTGCCGTCGAGGCCGGGTACGACGTGACCGGCGTCCACCTGGCGTTGGCGCGCAACCCGCAGACCTACCGCACCGGGGCGCGCGGCTGCTGCACCCTGGAGGACTCCCGCGACGCCCGCCGGGCCGCGGACGTGATCGGCATCCCCTTCTACGTGTGGGACATGGCCGACCGGTTCCACGCCGACGTGGTGGACGACTTCGTCGCCGAGTACGCGGCGGGACGTACGCCGAACCCGTGCCTGCGCTGCAACGAGAAGATCAAGTTCGCGGCGGTGCTCGACCGGGCCGTGGCCCTCGGGTTCGACGCGGTGGTCACCGGCCACCACGCCCGGCTCGGCGCGGACGGCCTGCTGCGCCGCAGCGTCGACCTCGCCAAGGACCAGTCGTACGTGCTCGCGGTACTCACCCGTGAGCAGCTCGACCGGTCCGTCTTCCCGCTCGGCGACTCCACTAAGGCGGACGTCCGCGCGGAGGCCGCCCGGCGAGGGCTGGCCGTCGCCGACAAGCCGGACTCCCACGACATCTGCTTCATCGCCGACGGCGACACCCGCGGCTTCCTCGCCCAGCGGCTGGGCGAGACGCCCGGCGACGTGGTCGACGCGGCCACCGGCGCGGTGGTCGGCAGCCACGCCGGCGCGTACGCGTACACCGTCGGCCAGCGGCGCGGCCTGCACCTGGACCGACCGGCGCCGGACGGCCGCCCCCGGTACGTGCTCTCCATCACGCCCAAGACCAACACGGTGACCGTCGGCCCGGCCGAGGCGCTGGAGGTGTCCCAGGTGCGCGGCGAGCGTCCCGTCTGGACCGGCGGGCCGCGCCCGGACGGGCCGATCGAGTGCGAGGTCCAGCTGCGGGCGCACGGCGACGTCGTGCCCGCGACCGTCGCCCTCGACGGCGACACGCTCCACGCCGACCTGCGCCGCCCGGTCCGCGGCGTCGCCGCCGGCCAGGCCGTGGTGGCCTACCGCCCCGACCCCGCCGGTGACATCGTCCTCGGCTCGGCGACCATCGCCTCCTGAGGCGAGCCGGCCCGGGGCGCCGGGCATCGCGCGCCGGGCGCCGGGCGGGCCGTCCCGGGGATTCGGGCGGCGGGCCTACGCCCGCCGCGCACCGGATACCCTTCGGCCGTGACAGATCAGGCGTGGCCGTGGCCGGCGGGCGCGGCGACCGGCATCGGATCGCTGCCCGGCACCGACATCGCCGAGGCGCAGCGGATCGTCCTCGGTGAACTCCCCGCACTGCCCCACCTCCCGGAGCTGCCGGCGCGTGGCCCCGGCGCGGACCTGATCGGTCGTACCGCCGGGCTGCTGGTCGAGATGCCCGTCGAGCTGTACGCGGCCCGCTGGCGGATCGCCCCCCGCCCCGGCCGGGAGCTGCGCCGGGCGCGCGACCTGATGGAACGCGACCTCGACCAGCTCGCCGAGCAGGCCGAGGAGTACGCCGGCCCGGTCAAGGTGCAGGCCGGCGGGCCGTTCACCCTGGCGGCGAGCGTGGAACGGCCGATCGGCGGCCGGCTGCTGCGCGACCCGGGCGCCGTACGCGACCTCGCCGGCTCCCTGACCGAGGGGCTGCGGGAGCACGTCGCGGCCGTCGCCCGTCGGCTGCCGCGCGCGTCGGTGCTGCTGCAACTCGACGAGCCCTCCCTGCCGGCGGTGCTGGCCGGCCGGGTGCCCACCGAGAGCGGCCTCGGCACCTACCCCGCCGCGGAGTCCGGGGTCGTCGCGTCGCTGCTGCGTGACCTCATCACGGGCGTCGGCGTGCCCACCGTCGTCCACTGCTGCGCCCCGGACGTGCCCATCGCGCTGATCCGCTCCACCGGCGCCGTCGGCGTCGCCCTGGACCTGTCGCTGGTCACCGACCTGGACCCGCTCGGCGAGGCCATCGACGCCGGGCTCGGGCTGCTGGCCGGCGCCGCGCCGACCCAGCCGTCGTCGGCCGGTCGCGCGCCGACGTCGGCCCAGGTGGCCGATCGCGTACGCGGGCTCTGGGACCGCCTCAGCTTCCCGCGCGCACGCCTCGCCGAGCAGGTCGTGGTCACCCCGGCCTGCGGGCTCGCCCGCGCGACCCCCGAGTACGCCCGGGCCGTCCTCACCGCCTGCCGCGACGCCGGTCGACGGCTCGCCGAGGGCTGAGGTTTTCCCGTCGTACCCCCGGGGCAGCATGACGGCCATGATTGGACAGCTGCGCTCCACCGTGATCGACTGCCCCGATCCCCGGGCCCTGGCCGCGTTCTACGCGGAGTTGCTCGGTCTCGACCTGATCGAGGAGAACTCCGACGGCGACGAGTGGGTCGTCCTCGGCGGTCCCCCCGGTCACCAGCCGCGCGTCGCGTTCCAGCGGGCGCTCGGCCTGCGGGCACCGGCCTGGCCGGATCCGGAGCGCCCCCAGCAGGTCCACCTCGACGTGACCGTGGACGACATCGAGGTCGCCGAGAAGGCGGCGCTCGCGCTCGGCGCCCGGCGGCTGCCCGGCGAGGGTGAGGGCTTCCGGGTCTACGCCGACCCGGCCGGTCACCCGTTCTGCCTCTGCTGGGACTGACGGGCGTCGAGCCGTCCGCGGCCGGCCGGGGTGGGCGGTTGGCGCCTGGCGCGCGTTGCGGCGGACCGGCATGATCATCGGATGACCGACGCCACGCTCCATCGCGCTGCCGGGTCCCTGTTCGGCCTCGCCTACGGTGACGCGCTCGGCAAGGAGACCGAGTTCCTGCCCGTCGCCGAGATCGTTCGCCGCCACGGCCCGGGTGGTCCCCGTGACCTCGTCGGTGATCCGGCGCTGGTCACCGACGACACCCAGATGGCCCTCGCGGTGGGCTGGGCGCTGCGCGACGCGCCGGCGCTCACCCCCGAGGCGGTCGAGCCGGCGCTGCGGCGGCGGTTCCTGGCCTGGGCGGCCAGCCCGGACAACAACCGGGCTCCCGGCGTGACCTGCCTGCGAGCCTGCGCCGAGCTGAGCCGAGGGCTGCCGTGGCAGGAGGCCACCGTCGCCGGCTCGAAGGGCTGCGGGGCCAACATGCGGGTCACCCCGATCGGGCTGGTCGACGTCGACCTGGACACCCTGGCCGGGCTCGCGCAGCTCCAGGCCGGCCTGACTCACGGTCACCCGACCGGGTTGGCGGCCAGCGAGCTGACCGCGTACGCGGTGCGGCTGCTCCGCGACGGTGCCGCCCTCGCCGACGTGCCCGCGCTGCTCGCGGAGCGGGCGCGGGAGCAGCGCCGGACCTATCGGGCCGAGTGGCTGGGTGAGCTGTGGCGGCGCTCCGGCGCAGCCGACCCGGCCGAGTTCATGGCGGCCGGCTGGGACGAGTGCCTCGGCGCGCTCGCCCGGCTGACCGACGCCCTGGCAGGTCCCGACGACGGTGGCGACCCGTGCCGGTTGACCGGCGAGGGCTGGGTGGCCGAGGAGGCGCTGGCCACCGCCCTGTACTGCGCGGTGCGCCACGCGGACGACCCGGTCGGCGCGTTGGCCCGGGGCGCCACCACGGCCGGCGACTCGGATTCGATCGCCGCGCTGGCCGGCGCGTTCGTCGGTGCCGCCGCCGGCATGTCCGCCTGGCCCACCACCTGGGCCAGCCAGATCGAGTACGCCGACCAACTAACCGCCCTCTCCACCTGACCACCCCCACCCACCCACCGACCACCCGACCCGGTTGATCATGAAGTTATTGCCGCGGGGCGGCGGGGGCGGCGGGGCCGGGCAGGCCGGGGCGGGAGGCGGGGGTGGTGCCGGTCGGGGTCAGGTGGGGAGGTGGGGGAGGGCGCGTAGGCGGCGCCACAGGGCGGGGTCGCACTCGCCCGCCCGGTCCTGGAAGGCCGTCCGGGCCACCCGGATCGGCTCGCTGAGGTCGAGGTAGCTGTCGTGCTCGGCGCCCGGATCCCAGTCCCGGGTCGGGATCGGCACGTGGTCGTCGCGGCCGCTCTTGTCCTGACTGGTGATCTTCAGGACGTCGGCGCCCCGCCCGCCGGCGCGCAGCACCAGGCAGGGGCGGACCTTCGAGCCGCTGCCGTCGGCGTACGGGACGTCGGCCCACCAGATCTCGCCTGGCTGCGGCAGCCCGGCGGGAACGTCGTCGGCGGCCCGCGGCCGGGGCGCCGTGGCGGCGCGGCCCGGCCCCCGTCCGGCGCTCCCGTCGTCGGTGCGGCCCGGCCCCCGGCCGGTCGGTCGATCCGCGGGTCGGTCTCGCCGGCCGGCGCGCTGCCGTCGCTCCTGCCAGAGCCAACCGGCCGCCACGGCGAGCACGATCGCCACCGCCCAGACCGCCCATTCCGGCATCTCTGTCCCGCCTCTCGCCCGTGTCCGGCGGATGTGCTCGTCGATGCCCGCGTCGACGCGTCCCCGATCGTCGCACGTCAGCAAGGCGTTCGCCGGGCACGGCACGGCGGGTGGACGGCGGATTGTCTCACCGGCCCGATACCGTGCCGGAGTAGCGTGATCAGGGGAGGTCAGAGCGTGTCCGAAGGTGGCGGCGTGTCCGAGGAGCAGATCGGCCAGCAGGTCAGCGCGGCGCAGGAGGCGGCGGCGGGCGGCGAGCCGACCCCGGAGGCGCGGGAGCGGCACGCCACGCTGAGTGGTGAGCTGACCGAGCACCAATACCGCTACTACGTGCTCGACTCGCCCACCATCTCCGACGCCGAGTTCGATCGGCAGTTGCGTGAGCTGGAGGCGCTGGAGGAGCAGTTTCCCGCCCTGCGCACCCCCGACTCACCGACGCAGCGGGTCGGCGGCACCTTCTCCACCGACTTCACCCCGGTCACCCACGCCGAGCGGATGCTCTCGCTCGACAACGCCTTCGCCGACGAGGAGTTGGCCGCGTGGGCCGAGCGGGTCGAGCGTGACGCGGGCGGGCCGGTGCCCTACCTGTGCGAGCTGAAGGTGGACGGGCTGGCCATCAATCTCACCTACGAGGGCGGCCGGCTGGTCCGCGCGGCCACCCGTGGCGACGGTCGCACCGGCGAGGACGTGACGGCCAACGTGCGCAGCATCCGGGACGTGCCGGCCCGGCTCACCCCGTCCGCCGAGTTTCCCGAGGTGCCCGAGTTCCTGGAGGTCCGGGGCGAGATCTACTTCCCGGTGGCCGCCTTCGCCGACCTCAACGCCGGCCTGGTCGAGCAGGGCAAGGCACCGTTCGCCAATCCGCGCAACGCGGCCGCCGGCAGCCTCCGCCAGAAGGACCCGCGGATCACCGCGTCGCGGCCGCTGCGCCTCGTGGTGCACGGCATCGGCGCCCGGCGGGGCTTCCAGCCCGCGGCGCAGTCCGAGTCCTACGCCGCGTTGAAGGCGTGGGGCCTGCCCACCAGCGACCGCTGGCGCGTCGTGCCCGACCTGGCCGGCGTCGCCGGCTACATCGCCTACTACGCGGAGCACCGGCACGACGTCGAGCACGAGATCGACGGCGTGGTGGTCAAGGTCGACCCGGTCTCGATCCAGGGCCGGCTCGGCTCGACCAGCCGCGCCCCCCGCTGGGCCATCGCCTTCAAATACCCGCCGGAGGAGGTGACCACCAAGCTGCTCGACATCGACGTCAATGTCGGCCGCACCGGGCGGGTCACCCCGTTCGCGGTCCTCGAACCGGTCCGGGTGGCCGGCTCCACCGTCGCGCTGGCCACCCTGCACAACGCCCGCGAGGTCGAACGCAAGGGAGTGCTGATCGGCGACACGGTGGTGGTCCGCAAGGCCGGCGACGTGATCCCCGAGGTGCTCGGCCCGGTCGTCGACCTGCGCCCCGCCGACGCCCGGCCGTTCGTGATGCCGACGAACTGCCCCGCCTGCGGCACCCCGCTCGCCCCCGCCAAGGAGGGCGACATCGACATCCGCTGCCCCAACACGCGCAGCTGCCCGGCGCAGCTGCGGGAGCGGGTGTTCCACCTGGCCGGTCGCGGTGCCTTCGACATCGAGGTGCTCGGCTACAAGGGTGCCGCGGCGCTGCTCGACGCGGAGGTCATCCAGGACGAGGGCGACCTCTTCCTGCTCGACGCGGATCAGCTGCGCGCGTCCCCGTTCTTCGTCAACAAGGACGGCAGCCTGGGCAGCAACGCGACCAAGCTGCTCGACAACCTGGCCGTCGCGAAGGAACGCGACCTGTGGCGCGTGCTGGTCGCGCTATCCATCCGGCACGTCGGCCCGACCGCCGCGCAGGCGCTCGCCCGGCACTTCCGGTCCGTGGAGGCGATCGACAAGGCCGGCGAGGAGGAGCTGTCCTCGGTCGACGGGGTCGGCCCGACCATCGCCGCCAGCATCCGGGAGTGGTTCGCGGTCGACTGGCACCGCGAGGTCGTGCGCAAGTGGGCCGAGGCGGGCGTACGCATGGCGGAGGAGGCGGTCGACGAGGGGCCGCGTCCGCTGGAGGGGCTCACCGTGGTGGTCACCGGCACGCTGGCCGGGTTCTCCCGCGACCAGGCCGCCGAGGCCGTGCAGAGCCGGGGCGGCAAGGTGAGCGGCTCGGTCTCCAAGAAGACCAGTTTCGTGGTGGTCGGCGACAACCCGGGCTCCAAGGCCGACAAGGCGGCATCCCTGAAGGTTCCGGTCCTCGACGAGGACGGCTTCCGGCTGCTGCTCGACGAGGGCCCGGAGGCGGCCCGCGAGGTGGCCCGGGTCGAGGGCTGACCGTCCCGGCCCTGGCGCGAGGCACGGCTGACCGCGTATACCAAGTTAATTACGACTACGACCGATTCGTGACTGTCATACCGGGGAACCCGGCACCGAGGGCGTTTCATTGGTGCACGGCGTGTGAACGGGCACGTCGACCGTTGTCCGGGAGGTGTGATGGAGGTCGCCGACCCGCGCAACGTCGTCCCGGCGGGGCGGGTGGCGCCGTTCGCCGCCTTCATCGCCGCCGTCCTGGCACTGGCCCTGGCGTTCTCGGCCGGTCCACTGGCGACGTTGCCGGATCAGCTGGCCGAGCTGCCGGTCGCGTTCTGGACGATGGCGGCGCTCGCCGTCGTCTGTGACGCCCGGCCGTTCGTTCCGCCCGGTCGCCGGCAGTCGTCGGCGGTCTTTCCGTCCACCTGCTTCACCTTCGCCATCCTGCTCGGCTGGGGGCTGGGCCCGGCGGTGGCGGTGCAGGCGGTCGCCGTGGTCGTGTCCGGCTGGCGCCTGCGCCACGCCGCGTGGCGCACCGCGTTCAACGTCGGCCAGTACGCGTGCGCGCTGGCCTCGGCGTACGCGGTCATCCGGTTCGGCCCGGGGCCCGTCTTCGCCGGCGGCGAGCTGCACGGGTCCGATGTGGTGGCGTTGGGCGGGGCGACCGCGGCCTGGTTCCTCGTCAACTACTGCCTGGTCAGCACGGCCGTGCGGCTCCGGTTCGGGGAGCGGTGGTGGCCGAGCTTCCGCGAGGGGCTGGCGTTCGAGCTGCTCTCCACAGGGTCGCTGCTGCTGCTCGCGCCGGTGCTGGTCGCCGCGGCCCGCACCAGCGCGGCGCTGATCCCGCTGGTGCTGGTGCCGCTGTTCGCCGTCTACCGGATGGCCCGGCTGACCGTGGAGCAGCAGCAGCTGGCGTCGCTCGACCCGCTCACCGGCCTGCCCAACCGCAAGGCGCTGTTGGGTGAGGTCGCCGAGCAGGTCCACCTGCACGCCGAGCGGTCGGCGCGCGGTGAGCCCGACGGGCACCTGGCGCTGCTCCTGATCGACCTGGATCGGTTCAAGAACGTCAACGACGCCCTCGGGCACGCCGTGGGCGACCGGCTGCTGGTCGAGGTCAGCCAGCGGCTGACCGCCGTGGTCGCCGGCCGGGACATGGTGGCCCGGCTGGGCGGTGACGAGTTCGCCATCGTGATGACGGGACTCGTCGACGTCGCCGAGGCCCGCGAGTTGGCCGACCGGGTGGTGCGGGCGCTCGCCGAGCCGGTGCCGCTGGACGGCCTGCCGCTGGACGTGGGCGGCTCGATCGGCATCGCGCTCTTCCCCGAGCACGGCGAGGACTTCGCCACGCTGATGCGGCACGCCGACGTGGCCATGTACGACGCGAAGCACCGCAACGACACCGTGGCGGTGTACGCCGCCGAGTCCGACCACAACTCGGCCGAGCGCCTCGGCCTGCTGGCCGACCTGCGCCGCGTACTCGAGTCCGGCCCCACGCACGAGTACGACGCCGACAGCGTCACCGGTGCGGGCGTCGGCGGGGTCACCTCCGTGATCGGGTCGACGGGACCGGGCGGGGACGGCGGGAGCCCGGTCGTCGCCGGCGCGCGGGGCGGCGACGGCGCCGCCCTCGCCACCGCCGACGCCGCTACCGCCGCTGACGCCGCCACCGCTGACGCCGCCGCGCTCGCCGCCGCCACCACCGCCGACGATGCCGCGCTCGGCGTCGCCGACGCCGCGCTCGCCACCGCCACCGATGCCGTCGGCGTGGACGACGCCGACGATTCGGCGCGGGCCCTCGTCGCCGACGAGGGTGGCCGGGCGGGCCGGTGGCGACTGCGCCGCCGAGCCGGTCGCCCGGCGGTGGTGCCGGAGGACGAGCTGATCAGCCGGATCGTGACCGGCGCCGACCCGATCCGTGGACGCACCGGCCGTCCCGCCGCGTTCGTCGACCGGGGCTCGGTCATCGACCGGAAGCCCGCCAACGGCCGTCGCCCGGCGGCGAACCCGGTCGTCGCCCCGGACGGCGGTGCCGGCGAACCCGACGGCGGTGCGGCACGGCCTGACGGCGGTGCGGCACGGCCCGGCAGCGGTGTGGCGAGGCCCGGCGGTGGTGCGGGATGGCCCGGCAGCGGTGTGGCGAGACTCGGCAGCGGTGCGGGCGGGCCCGACAGCCGGGAGGAGCTGGCCCGACCGGCTCGCACCCGGCGGGCGGATCCGGAGCGCCCGTCCGGCCGCCCGGGCGCCGAGCGGCCGCGGGGCCGGCGTGCCGACTGGGAGTCCGACGCCGACCCGGCCGCCGACGCGGGCGAGATCACCATGTACTACCAACCGCAGATCGCCATCGCCACCGGCGAGGTGGTCGGTGTGGAGGCTCTGCTGCGCTGGCGGCACCCGCGGCGCGGCATGGTCGACCCGGAGGAGCTGATCCGGGTAGCCGAGCAGAGCGCGGTGATGCGGCTGCTCACCCGGCGGGTGGTGGACGACGTGGTGGAGCAGTTGGCCAAGTGGTCGGCCGCCGGCATCGGGCTGCGGGCCGCGCTCAACGTGAGCGTCCGGGACCTGCACACCGGCGAGATCGCCGAGCAGATCGCGGACCGGCTGGCCCGGTACGGCGTACCGCCGGAGCGGCTGCAACTGGAGATCACCGAGGGGGCCCTGATGGCGGACCCCCGGCGGGTGCTGGCGACCATCTCCCGGCTGCACCGCATCGGCGTGGCCATCGCGTTGGACGACTTCGGCACCGGCTACTCGTCTCTGCAACATCTGCGCCGGCTGCCGCTGTCCGAGGTCAAGGTGGACCGCAGCTTCGTCCTCGGAATGGCCGACGACGCCGACGACGCGGCGATCGTCCGGTCGACGATCGAGCTGGCCAAGGCCCTCGGTCTACGGGTCGTCGCGGAGGGTGTGGAGGACGAGCGGACCTGGCGGATGCTGCACGCCGCCGGCTGCGACGCCGCGCAGGGTTGGTTCTACGCCCGCCCCATGCCGGCCGAGCAGTTGGCCACCTGGCTGGCGCGCTACCGCCCGGTGCGTCCCACCGGCGGCCCCGACCCGGGCACCCGGCGCCGGCCATAGGGGGAGTCGGAGACGCGACGCCGGCGCGGAACAATAGACTCGCTCCGGTCACCGCGCGTCACTCCGTAACTGCCGCGCGGTCGGCACACCGGCCGGACACAGACCGTCACGAAGGGGGCACCGGATGGCCGCCATCTCCCGCGAGGAGGTCGCGCACCTCGCGCGCCTGTCGCGGCTCGCCGTCACCGAGGAGGAGCTGGACACGTTCGCCGGCCAGCTCGACGTGATCCTCCAGGCGGTCGCCCAGGTCGGCAAGGTCGCCGCCGCGGACATCCCGCCGACCTCGCACTCGGTGCCGCTGACGAACGTCCTCCGCGAGGACGTCGAGACGCCGTGTCTGACCCCCGAGGAGGCGTTGTCCGGCGCGCCGGACGCCGAGGAGCAGCGGTTCCGCGTACCGCGGATCCTGAACGAGGACCTGGCGTCATGAGCGACCGAATCACCAGGCGCAGGGCGTGGGAGCGAAGCGAGGCGACGGCATGAGCGACCTGACCAGAATGACCGCGGCGGAGATCGCCGGGCTGGTGGCCGGCGGGGAGACCTCCGCCGTCGAGGTCACCCAGGCCCACCTCGACCGGATCGCCGCGGTCGACGAGCAGGTGCACGCGTTCCTGCACGTCGACGGCGAGGGCGCGCTGGCGGCGGCCCGCGCGGTGGACGAGCGTCGGGCGGCCGGCGAGCCGCTCGGCCCCCTCGCGGGCGTGCCGGTCGCGGTGAAGGACGTGCTCGCCACCAAGGGCGTGCCGACCACCGTCGGCTCGAAGATCCTGGAGGGCTGGCGGCCGCCGTACGACGCCACCATCGTCGAGCGGCTGCGTGCCGCCGGCACGGTGATGCTCGGCAAGACGAACATGGACGAGTTCGCGATGGGCTCCTCCACCGAATACTCGGCGTACGGCCCGACCCGCAACCCGTGGGACCTCAGCCGGATCCCCGGCGGCTCGGGCGGCGGCAGCTCGGCGGCCCTGGCCGCGTACGAGGCGCCGCTGGCGATCGGCTCGGACACCGGCGGCTCGATCCGCCAGCCCGGCGCGGTCACCGGCACCGTGGGCGCGAAGCCGACCTACGGCGGCACTTCCCGCTACGGCCTGGTGGCGTTCTCGTCGTCGCTGGACACGCCCGGCCCGTGCGCGCGTACGGTGCTCGACGCCGCGCTGCTGCACCAGGCCATCGCCGGGCACGACCCGCGTGACTCGACGTCGATCCCGCAGCCGGTGCCGGACGTGGTGGCGGCGGCGAAGCTCGGCGCGACCGGCGACCTGACCGGGGTGAAGCTCGGTGTCGTCAGTGAGTTCGTCGGCGAGGGCGCCGAGCCGGGGGTCATGGCGGCGTTCCGCGAGGCCGTCGACACGCTCACCAAGCTGGGCGCCGAGATCGTCGAGGTGTCCTGCCCGCACTTCACGTACGCGCTGCCGGCGTACTACCTGATCGCCCCGAGCGAGTGTTCCTCCAACCTGGCCCGGTTCGACGGTGTCCGGTTCGGCCTGCGGGTCGGCGACGACGGCAACCGGTCCCTGGAGGAGGTCATGTCGCTGACCCGCGAGGCCGGCTTCGGCCCCGAGGTCAAGCGGCGCATCATGATCGGGACGTACGCGCTGTCGTCGGGCTACTACGACGCCTACTACGGACAGGCGCAGAAGGTCCGTACGCTCATCACCCGGGACTTCACCGCGGCGTTCGAGCAGGTGGACGCGCTGATCTCGCCGACCACCCCGTTCGTGGCGTTCCCGATCGGGGCGCGCACCTCCGACCCGTACCAGATGTACCTGGCCGACCTGTTCACCATCCCGACGAATCTGTACGGCGGTCCCGGCATCTCGGTGCCGTGCGGCCTGTCGGAGGGGCTGCCGGTGGGTCTGCAGGTGATGGCCCCGACGATGGCCGACGACCGGATGTACCGGGTCGCCGCCGCGCTGGAGAGCGCGGTCGGCACGTTCACCCCGCCGACGTTGTGAGCGGCGGGGCCACCGCCTGAGCCCCGTATCGTCCCGCGCCCGGTGCGGTCACCACGACCGCGCCGGGCGCGGCTGTCGTCGCGGCGCGCCGATGGTCACCGATCAGTGGATTGTTCCCGGTCACTGGCACTGGTCGAATAGGCTCCGAGGCTGCTGGACCGACTGGACTGTGGCCCGCTGGCGGACGCGAGCGGATCCGATCGAGACCTGGATGTGCGATGGGGACACTTCGCCCGGTCACGGCCCTGATGATGGTCGTCGCGTCGCTGCTGGGCACCGCGCAACCGAGCGTCGCCGCCACCGAGACCGTCACCATCACCTCGGCCAAACCCCGGTCGCTCATGTACATCGGGCAGGTGTACGCGATCCACACCGTCGAGGCGACCGGCGGCGTCGGGCCGTACAAGCTGTCGGTGGTGTCGGGCAGTCTGCCGCCGGGGATGCTGGTGGTGGGGACGTCGCTCGGGGGTGCGCCGACCACGCCGGGCACGTACCCGTTCACGCTGCGGATGACGGACCAGAACGGCCTCTTCGGCGAGCAGCCGGCGACGATCGAGGTGCGCCACCAGAAGGTCGCCATCACCTCGGGCAAACCCCGGTCACCCATGTACATCGGGCAGGTGTACGCGATCCACACCGTCGAGGCGACCGGCGGCGTCGGGCCGTACAAGCTGTCGGTGGTGTCAGGCAGTCTGCCGCCGGGGATGCTGGTGGTGGGGACGTCGCTCGGGGGCGCGCCGACCACGCCGGGCACGTACCCGTTCACGCTGCGGATGACCGACAAGAACGGCCTCTTCGACGAGCAGGAGGCCACCATCGTCGTCGCCGTAGCCGCGGCCGCCTTCACCTCCGGCGACCCGCCCGCCGCCACGGTGGGCCGGCCCTACTCCTTCCGGTTCACCGCCGACGGTGACTCGAACATCGCGTTCTCCCTGGCCGGCGGGGCCCTGCCGGGCGGTCTCACCCTCGACGAGGAGGGCCGGCTCAGCGGCACCCCCGGCAGCGTCGGCACGTTCACCTTCACCGTCCAGGCGAAGGGTCGCAGCACCAGTGCCACGAGGGAGGTGTCGCTGGTCGTCGCCGCGGTGGTTTCGAGCACCCCCACGGCGACGCCGACCGGCCCCGGGTCCACCCCGACCGGCCCGACGGCCACGCCGACATCGAGCGATCCGGGGGCCACACCGTCGGAGAGCGGCTCCGCGGCGCCCCAGCCGGCGCCCACGACCTCGAAGGCGAGTGGCGCGTGGCTGCCGATCACCGGGCCGGCTTCGCCCCTCGTCCTGCTGCTGATGGGCGTCCTGGCCTTCTCCATCGGTGGCATCCTGCTCGTGCTGGCCTACAACCGTCGGCGCTTCACCACACCCGACTGACGCCCGGTCGGCGCGGCGGCGACACCGCATGGTGATCTCGAAGCCCGGCAGCGGGGTGGCCGGAACAGCCGATTAGGCTGGAACGGTTCTGTCCGGATCGCGCCTGGAGCTCAGATGACGACGACACTGCCCGCGTACGACGAGGTCGTCGCGCGCTACGAGCCGGTGATCGGCCTGGAGACCCACGTCGAGTTGGGCACCCAAACCAAGATGTGGTGCGGCTGCCCGACCGACTTCGGCGGCGAGCCGAACACCCGGGTGTGCCCGGTCTGCCTGGGTCTGCCCGGCTCGCTGCCGGTCGCCAACAAGGCGGCCATCGAGGCGACCATCCGCATCGGGCTGGCGCTGAACTGCTCGATCGCGCAGTGGTGCCGGTTCGCCCGGAAGAACTACTTCTACCCGGACATGCCGAAGAACTTCCAGATCAGCCAGTACGACGAGCCGCTGTGCTTCGACGGCTACCTGGACGTCGAGGTGAACGGCGAGACCGTCCGGATCGGCATCGAGCGGGTGCACCTGGAGGAGGACACCGGCAAGACGCTGCACGTCGGTGGCGCCACCGGCCGCATCCACGGCGCGACCGAGTCGCTGGTCGACTACAACCGCGCCGGCATCCCGCTCGTCGAGATCGTCACGAAGCCGATCCCGGGCACCGGGTCGCTCGCCCCCGAGGTGGCCCGCGCGTACGTCACCGAGCTGCGGGACGTGATCCGCTCCCTGGGCGTCTCCGACGTCCGGATGGAGGAGGGTTCGCTGCGCTGCGACGTGAACACGTCGCTGAACCTTCCCGGCGAGGAGTGGGGCACCCGCACCGAGACGAAGAACGTCAACTCGCTGCGCTCGGTGGAGCGGGCCGTCCGCTCGGAGATGCTGCGCCAGGCGTCCGTGCTGGACGCGGGCGGCCGCATCACCCAGGAGACCCGGCACTTCCACGAGGACACCGGCGACACCACCCCGGGCCGGTCCAAGGAGACCGCCACCGACTACCGGTACTTCCCGGAGCCGGACCTGGTGCCGCTCGCGCCGGACACCGCCTGGGTCGCCGAGCTGAAGGCCGCCCTGCCGGAGCTGCCGCGGCTGCGCCGCAAGCGGATCCAGCAGGACTGGGGCCTGTCGGACCTGGACATGCAGTCGGTGGTCAACGCCGGCGCGGTCGAGCTGATCGAGGCGACCGTGGCCGCGGGCACCACGCCGGCCGCCGCCCGCAAGTGGTGGCTCGGTGAGCTCTCCCGGCGGGCCAACGAGACCGGCGTGGACCTGGCCGACATCGGCGCCACCCCGGCGCAGGTCGCCGAGCTGCAGGGCCTGGTCGACGCCGGCAAGCTCAACGACAAGCTGGCCCGGACCGTGCTGGAGGGCGTGGTGGCCGGCGAGGGCTCGCCGACCGAGATCATGACCAACCGCAACCTGGAGGTCGTCTCGGACACCGGCGCGCTCACCGCCGCCGTGGACGAGGCCATCGCCGCCAACCCGGCCATCGCCGACAAGGTCCGCAGCGGCAAGGTCGCCGCGGCCGGCGCGCTGGTCGGGGCGGTCATGAAGGCCACCCGTGGCCAGGCCGACGCCGCGACCGTCCGCACCCTGATCCTGGAGCGCCTGGGCGCCGAGGGCTGAGCCCACCCACCCGGCCCGACCCGTGCCGGTCACGGGGCCCGCGGCGGCGTGCCGAGTCGCGCCGCCCGCGGCGCCCCGCGATCGGCGGGGAGGGCCGGTGCCGCATCACCCCCCACCCCCGTGGGCGTCAACGGCGACGCCCGGATGGAGCCACCGTGAACCAGCACGACCTCGACGTCCTCGACGAGATCCAGCGGCGGGTGCTCTGGCTCGCCACCCGCATCGTGGACGCGGCCAACCACGACCGGCAGACCGGCGACGGCGTGAAGGTCGGCGGCCACCAGGCGTCCAGCGCGTCGCTGGTCACCGCGATGACCGCGCTCTGGTTCGCCCACCTGGACGCCGCCGACCGGGTGGCGGTCAAGCCGCACGCCTCCCCGGTGTTCCACGCCATCCAGTACCTGCTGGGCAACCTGGACCGCTCGTATCTCACGACGCTGCGCGCCCGGGGTGGCCTTCAGTCGTACCCGTCGCGCACCAAGGACCCGGACGAGGTGGACTTCTCCACCGGCTCCGTCGGGCTGGGCGCGGCGGCCCCGCTGTTCGCCGCGGCCACCCGCCGCTACGTCGACGCGCACTTCGGCCCCCGCCCACGGTCCCGCTTCGTCGCGCTGATCGGCGACGCCGAGCTGGACGAGGGCAACATCTGGGAGGCGGTCGCCGACCCGGCCACCACGGGCCTCGGCGACGTGATGTGGCTGGTGGACTTCAACCGGCAGTCCCTGGACCGGGTGGTCCCCGGGGTGCGGATCAACCAGTGGCGGGGGCAGTTCGAGGCCGCCGGCTGGCACGTGGTCGAGGTCAAGTACGGCCGTCGGCTGGCCGAGGCGTACGACCGGCCGGGCGGCGCGGCGCTGCGCGACTGGATCGACGCGATGCCCAACGAGCAGTACCAGTCGCTGTTCGGGCTGACCGGGCCGGCGCTGCGCATGCAGTTCCTCGACGGCGCGCCGGAGGGCATCGGGTCGTTCATCGCCGACATCCCCGACGACGAGCTGGGTCCGCTCGTCACCGACCTGGGCGGGCACGACCTCGCGGCGCTGCTCGACGCGTACGCCCAGTGCGACGCGGTCACCGACCGGCCCAGCGTCGTGTTCGCGTACACGGTCAAGGGGTGGGGGCTGCCGATCGCGGGCAACCCGCGCAACCACTCGCAGCTGCTCACCGGCGAGCAGGTCGACGCTCTGCGCGCCGCGCACGGCCTGACCCGGGAGACCGAGTGGGATCGGCTCGACCCGGCCACCCCGGCCGGCATCCGGGCCGGCGAACGCCGGGAGGCGCTGTCTCGCGCGCCGCGCCGGCGGGCGCTGGGGGTCACCGTTCCGGAAACCACCAAGGTACGCGCGAACAAGCCCGTCTCGACCCAGGAGGTCTTCGGCCGGGTGCTGGTCGACCTCGCCCGGGACCCGGAGGTGGGCCGCTACCTGGTGACCACCGCCCCGGACGTGGCGACCTCCACCAACCTCGCCGGGTTCATCAACAAGACCGGGGTGTTCGCCCCGACAGCGCAGCGGTCCTGGACGGAGGACCGGATGCTGCGCTGGACCGAGAGCCCGTCCGGCCAGCACATCGAGCTGGGCATCTCGGAGATGAACCTGTTCCTGCTGCTGGGTCAGCTCGGCCTGGCCTGGGACCTGTCCGGCCAGCCGCTGCTGCCCATCGGCACGGTCTACGACCCGTTCGTGCTGCGCGGCCTCGACGCGTTCCTCTACGGCACCTACTCCGGCTCCCGGTTCGTGGTGGCCGGCACCCCGTCGGGTATCACCCTGGCCCCCGAGGGCGGCGCCCACCAGTCGACCATCACCGCCTCCGTCGGGCTGGAGTTGCCCGGGGTGACGTTCGTCGAGCCCGCGTACGCGGTCACCCTGGACTGGCTGCTCTGCGACGCGCTCGGCCAGATCGCCGCCGGTTCGCCGGCCTCCGCGACGGCCGCCCCCGCCGAGGACGGCGCGTACTACTTCCGGCTCAGCACCCGGCCGATCGACCAGGCGCCGTTCGAGGCGGCCCGGGCCCGTCTCGGCGACGCGGTGCTGCGCCGGCAGGTGGTCGCCGGCGCGTACCGGCTGGTCGACGCCCACCAGGCCCACCCGCACCTGGCCGACGCACCGGTCGTGCAGCTCGCCGCCTCCGGCGCGGTGCTGCCCGAGGTGCTGGCCGCGGCGGCGGAGCTCGCCGACGAGGGCGTCGCCGCGCACGTCGTCGACATCACCTCGCTGGACCGGCTCTACCGGGCGTGGCAGCGCACGCTGCGGCAGGGTGTCCGGACGGCGACCGTGCCGAGCGTGCCGGGCGCGCTGCGCGCGGCCTTCGACGGCCGTGCCCCGGTGGTCACCGTGCACGACGCCGCGTCGCACGCGATGGCGTGGCTCGGGTCGGCCCTGGGCGTGCCGGGGGTGCCGCTCGGCGTGGACGAGTTCGGTCAGTCCGGCAGCGTCGCCGAGCTGTACGAGCTGCACGACCTGCTGCCCGGCAGCATCGTCAACGCCGCCCTGGCCGCGCTCTCGCTGCGATGAGCGGCGGGACCGCCGTCGCCACCCGGGCGCGTAGCCGGACGGACCGTCAGCGGGTGGGGGTGGGGGTGACCGGCACCGGCGCCCCCGCCGCCGGGTTCTCCACCACGTGCCGTTCCAGGCTCACCTGGGCCTGGCCGGTGCCGCCCACGCTGATGTCGTCGTACGCCTGGAGCATCTTGTCCTTGTCGAAGTAGAGCACGCTCATCGACAGCGGCGTCGGCTTCTCGCCCTCCAGGCCGCGCAGCCCGGCGCCGCCGGTGGAGCCCTCCACCAGCAGTTGGGTCGGCATCAGCCCGGGCTGCTGGGGCAGTTTGGACACCTGCCGCTGGTGGGTGTGCCCGGCAAGTACCAGGGGGCAGGTGCCGGAGAGCGGCCCGGCCGACGCGGGATCGTGCACCAGCGCGATGTTCACCGGCCGGGGCGAGTTGCGCACGGTGGTGGCCAACTGTTCGCCCACCCCGATGACCTGCTCGGCCACCTGCCTGGTCAGCCCGCTCCCGGCGGGGGAGGTGTTCTTGTCGGGTGTGAAGCGCGGGTCGCCGATGCCGGCGATGGTGAGCCCGGCGACGGTGGTGGTGGAGTTGTTCAGCACGATCGCGTTGGGTTGCCGGGCCACCGCCGCCGCCGTCCGGCCCGAGTCGTGGTTGCCCCGGATGTACACGTAGGGCCGGCGCAGCAGCCCGATCGAGCCGACGAACGACGCCTCCGGCTCGCTGCCCCAGTCGGTGATGTCACCGGTGTCGATCACCACGTCGATGTCGAACTGCTCGACGACCGTGCGGATCAGCCGCCAGCCGGTCGGGTTGAGGTGCATGTCGGAGACGTGCAGCACCCGGGTGGTGTCGGGGGCCGGCTCGAACACCGGCAACGCCGACACGGTCGTGTAGAGCTGGCTGACGTTGCCGACCAGCCGTTGGAGCTGCTCGGCGTAGCGGGTGTAGTCGTCGGCGATCCGCCGCGCGTCACCGACGACGGCGGGCGCGTTGACCAGCAACCCCTCGTACCGTGGCTCCTCGATCGCCTGCGGGCGCAGGGTGCCGGCCGCCGCCCCGAGGCTGCCGCCGACGACGAGCAGCGACAGGCCGCCGGAGATGGCGGTGCGGCGGATGTCGCGGAAGACCAGCGCGGCCAGCAGCAGGGTGGCCAGCACCGCGGACGCGACGGTACGCAGCCCGAGCCGCATCACGCCCGCGCGGACGTCCTCGACGGCGGACTGGCTGGCCCGCTGGATGCTCGCCGGGTCGTCGATCAGCGCCTCCGTACGCCCCTGGTCGAGCGCGCCCAGCCGGACGGTCAGATGGGTCGGCCCGTCGTGGCTGTCGAGCAGCAGCGCGCCCAGCGGCGGGATGGAGACCGTGGTGCCCCCGCCGTCGGTGGTGGGGGAGAGGGTGAGGGTCGCCTGGAACGGCCCGATGTCGGTGTCCACCCGGCCACCGGCCAGCACTCCGACGAGGACTCCGGCGAGGGTGACCACCAGGACCGCCAGCGTCGTCCCCGCCACGCGCAGCGGGCGGCGCCGGTCGGGTCGGGTCAGGGCACGCCACGCGGCGCCGAGGCGGCGGCGGCCGGTCACCGGTGTCGTGCCGGCGTCGGTCCCGTGGCCGTTCTGCTCGTTCTGCTGCCCGTCCATGCTGAGATTCTGACCTGCCCGTAGAAGGATCTTGGCAAACCTGAGGGCGGGAGATTGGCGCGTCGGCGGGGCCGACGGTGGTCGTCGCGGGTCAGCTCCGCCCGGCGCCGCCGTCGGCGAAGACCAGCCGCAGGATCCGGTCGTCCTCCGGCACCGGATCGCCCCGCCCGTCGTGGTTGGACGTGGTCACCCACACCGACCCGTCCGGCGCGGCGGCCACCGCCCGCAGCCGCCCGTACCTGTTGGTCAGCAGTTCCCGGGGCTGGCCGAGCACGGTGCCGGTGTCGGTCAGCTCCACCACCCACAGCCGTTTGCCGCGTAGGCAACCGGTGACCAGCAGCCGCTCGACGGCGGCCAGGCCGGAGCAGGACGCGTCGCCGGTCGCCCACTGGGTGAGGGGGTTGACGAAGCGCTTGTCGTCGGAGCGCCCCTCCACCTGCGGCCACCCGTAGTTCTTGCCCTTGACGATCTCGTTGATCTCGTCCCAGGTGTTCTGGCCGAACTCCACCGCGTACATCCGTTTGCCGGCGTCCCAGGCGAAGCCCTGGACGTTGCGGTGCCCCAGCGACCAGACGGGTGAGCCGGGGAACGGGTTGCCGGGTGCGGGCTTGCCGTCCCGGGTGATCCGCAGGATCTTGCCGCCGAGGCTCTTCACGTCCTGCGCCCCGGGCCGGTCGCCGGCGTCGCCGGTGCTCGCGTAGAGCTGCCCGTCGGGGCCGAACCCGAGACCGCCGCCGTTGTGGACACTCGCCTTCGGGATGCCGGTCAGGATCGGGGTGGGCTCCCCGTCGAGCTGGAGTCGGACGATCCGGTTGTCCCGTTCGGTGGTGTAGTAGACGAACAGCGTCCGGTCCCGCTGGTAGGTGGGGGAGACGGCGATCCCGAGCAGCCCGCCCTCGCCCGCGGCGGCGACGTCGGTGATGGTGTGGGCCACGGTGACCCGCAGCCCGTCCGGCCCCGACTCCGGGCCGACCTTGAGGATCCGGCCGCTGTCCCGCTCGGTCACCAGGGCGCCGCCGTCGGGCAGGAAGCCGATCGCCCAGGGCACCCGTAGCCCCTTCGCCAGCACGGTGGCGACCACCTGCTGACCGGCCCCGCCGGGGCTGGCCGACGCGGACGGGGTCGGGAAGGTCGGCGGCTCCCCCGCCGGATCGGGCTCGGGTTCGCCGAAGCTGCATCCGGTCGCCGCCAGGAGCAGCGCCGCGCACGAGGCCGCCAGCGCGGCCCGGACACGGCGGGTGCGGGGGTACGGGGGACGGGCGCTCACCCGGCCCAGGGTAGTCCGCCGGAGCGCCGGTCTGGGGCGGTCGGATCATCGCGGTCCCCCGGACGGCAGGTCCTGCACCTCGGGACGGGCCGACCGCACCGTCGGGGCGGCGGCTATCGTCGGCGGGCGTGAAGGTATGGATTCCGCACGAGACCGGCCTGTCGCTCCTCGGTGAGCTGCCGCCCGAGGTCACCGTCGAGGTCGCCGAGGACCCCGACAAGCTCCCGTCCGACGCGGCCGGGGTCCGGTTCTGGGTGCCGCCGTTCCTGTCCGGCTCGGACGCCACCCGCCTGCTGCGGGAGCTGCCCGACCTCGAGGTGGTGCAGTTGCTCTCGGCCGGCGCGGACGCGTGGGTCGGCAGGACGCCGGACGGGGTGACCCTCTGCGACGCCCGCGGGGTGCACGATCCGTCGACCGCCGAGTGGGTGGTCACCGCGATCCTCGCCCAGCTGCGCGCGTTCCCCCTGTTCGCCCGGGCGCAAGCCCGCCGCGAGTGGGCGTACGGCGAGGCCACGCCCACCGACGAGCTGACCGGCAAGCGGGTGCTGATCATCGGCGCCGGCTCGATCGGCACCGCCGTGCGGGACCGGCTGGCGCCCTTCGACGTGCGGTTCACCCTGGTCGCCCGGACCGCCCGGCCGGAGCAGGCCGTGCACGGTGTCGAGGAGCTGCCGCGGCTGCTGCCCGAGGCGGACGTCGTGGTGCTGCTGGTGCCCCTCACCGACCAGACCCGGGGCCTGGTCGACGCGGCGTTCCTCGGCGCGATGCGGGACGGCGCGCTGCTGGTCAACGCCGCCCGCGGGCCGGTGGCCCGCACCGACGACCTGGTCGCCGAACTCGCCACCGGGCGGATCTCCGCCGCGCTGGACGTCACCGACCCGGAGCCGCTGCCCGCCGACCATCCGCTGTGGGAGATGCCGAACGTACTGCTCACCCCGCACGTGGCCGGCTCGGTGCGGGGGCTGCTGCCCCGGGCGTACCGGCTGGTGGGTGAGCAGGTGCGGCGGTTCGCCGCCGGCGAGGAGCTGCGGAACGTGGTGGTCGACGGCTACTGACGGCCGGGTGTCGCGGGGCGGCCGGCTGTCTCAGTCGGCCGCGCCGGGCAGCGTCTCGCCGGTGGCCGAGACGAGCCGGGGCAGGTCGCGGGCGCGGACCGCCGTCAGGGCGACCTCCTGCCCGTCGTCGAGCCGGGCCACGGCCCGCCCCCGCCCGTCACTGGTCAGCTCGACCACCTGGTCCCAGAGGATCCGGCGCTGCCCGAAGAGCGCCCGTACGCGCACCTCGCGCGCGTCCGCGTCGGTGCCCGCCCGCCAGGCCCAGACGCCGACGGCGAAGGGAACGAGCAGGACCGGCAGCAGGTACACCTCGGCGTTGGCCAACGGCAGCGCGCCGACGAAGGCGATGATCGATGCGGCCACGATCGCCTGGTTGTACCGGAAGCGGACGGTATCGGGCTTGCTCACCCCGCGATGATCCCACCTCCTGCTGGGCGGGCCGCGCACGGGGCGGCCGCCGAGGTCGCGACGGCGGTCGACGTGACGATGGTCACTGCTCGGGTCGGGCGTGGTGGCGTAACCGGCGCCCGCGGCGGATCGTTTCTGACGATTGGGCACCGGACTCGACCGGTCCGGCGTCCCGCACCGCCGCACCGCCCCCGTGCCCCCTCACGAAGGCGACCGCCGTGCCCCTCGCCGCCCCGTTCCGCGCCCCCGTCCGCTCGGTGGTGCCGGAGGCCGCCGTGCTCGTGGCGGTCGCGCTGCTCATCCTCGCCGGCACGACCGGCCTGCTCTCCGCCCCGGTCGTGGTTGCGCTCGCCGTGGGCGTCGCCGCCACGCTCGCCGGCGTACGTCTCTCCCGGCTCGCCGTCCGGCCGCCCACCGTCGCGCCGTCAACGCCGGTCGGGCCGCAGTCGGACGAGCCGGGCGAGAATACGTGGCCCGGCGCGGCCGGCACCCGCGTCGCCCGGCGGGCGTGGACGTCCACTCGCGCGGCCGTCCTGCTGCTCGACGCGAGCGTGGTCGTCGCCGGGGTGACCGCCGCCGCCCTGCCGCTGCTCGACCCGGTGCCACTGGCCGTGGCCGTCGCCGCGCCGGCCGTCGTCGCGGGGTCCGCCGCCGCCGGGCTGCGCCGCCTTCCGGGCGGACCGCAGCCGGCCGTCCGGGCCCGGTTGCGCGGGCTCGCCGAGGGGATCGGTCCCGCCGCAGCCCTGGCCCTCGCCGGCTGGCTGCTGCTGCACCGTTCGGGTGTGTTGTTCCCGGCCCGGCTGACGGCGGCGCTGCTGCTCGGCGTGTTCGGCGCCGTCGCGCTCACCGCGTTGACCGGGGCGCACCCGCGGGCCGCAGCGGCCGTGGGTCGGGGCGGCCTGGCTCTGGTCCTGTCCGGGCTGACCCTGCTGTTGATCTTCCCGCCCGCTTCGGTGGGCTGGCCGGGGCTGCTGGCCGTACCGCCGCTCGTGGTGGGGTTGCTGCTGGTCGCCGCCGGGGCGACGCGGGCGGTGGCCGGTCGCGGCCCGGCGCGTCCCGCGCCGAGGTGGCCCCGGGCGGTGCTGCCGGCGGTGGTGCTGCCGCTGGCGGCCGGCGGTGACCTCGGCTCGGGTCTGCCGCCGGACCGCACCACCCTCCTGCTCGCCCTGGTGGCGGTTCCACCGCTCCTGCTGCGCGAGCTGTTCCGCACGGCCGATCGGTCGACGCCCACCCGGCCCGCCGCCCACCGCCGCGACCCACGGCCGGGGAGCGGGCACGCGGACCCGCGGCCGGAGCGCGTCCACCTCGACCCGCCCCCGGTCGTGTCGGCCCATCCGAGCGCGACGTCCGTCACGTCCGGTCTGGTGGACCGGTCGGCCCTGCGGCGGGTTCTCGCCGTTCGGGCCGAGGAGGCGGGACCGGGCGGGGCGCTGCTGGTGGTGGACCTGCACGCGTCGAGCGGCGACGGGGGCCCGCCCGCGCTCGACGACGACCTGCTGGCCGAGGTGCTGCACCGGGCCCGGGCCGTGGTGGGCCCGCGCGACCTGCTCGCCACCCTGGACGGCGCCGGGTTCGCCGTGGTCACGACCGGCGGTCCGATGCTGGCGTACGCGCTGGGCACGCGGCTGCTTGCCACGCTGACCCAGCCGTATCTGCTGGGCGCGACCGCGCACCGGGTGCAGGCGAGCATCGGGCTTGCCGAGCTGGACGGCTCCGGCCCGGACGACGTGCTGCGCCAGGCGGATCTGGCCCGGCGACGTGCGGTCCAGCTCGGCCGGGACCGCGTCGAGTGGTACGACGCGTTCCTGGAGGAGCAGCTCGTGCGCCGGCTCGACCTGGAACGGGAGCTGCCGGGTGCGGTCGCCCGGGGCGAGCTGGACCTGGTCTATCAGCCGGTGCTCGGGCTGGCCGACCGGTCACCGGTCGGCGCCGAGGCGCTGCTGCGCTGGCGCAGCCCGGTGCTCGGCACGGTGCTCCCCGACGAGTTCCTGCCGGTGGCGGAGGACCTCGACATCGTGGGCGAGCTGGAGTGGTGGGTGCTGGACCGGGCGTGCCGGCAGCTCGCCGAGTGGTCCGCGGAGAGCCGCCGGCTCTGGATGGCGGTCAACGTCACCACCACCGAGCTGACCACGCCCGATTTCGTGCAGCGCACGGCGGCGGTGCTCGCCGCGTACGGGGTGCCGGCGGACCGGCTGGTCGTGGAGGTGGCGGAGCCGCGGATCGGCCCCGAGCTGCCGACCGTGGTGGCCCGGCTGGCCGGGCTGCGCTCCCTCGGCGTCCGCACGGCGCTGGACGACTTCCGTGCCGAGCACGCCTCGCTGGCCCAGCTGCGCCGGCTCCCGATCGACCTGCTGAAGGTCGGCGCCGACCTGGTCGACGGTGCTCCGGACGCGCCGCGCCCGCTCCTCGACGTGGTGGTGAACGTCGGTGACCGGCTCGGCGTAGAGGTGGTCGCGGAGGAGTTGGAGTCGCCCGGGCAGGTCGAGGGGGCGCACCGTGCGGGCTGCCGCTACGGGCAGGGCTTCGCGCTGGCCCGGCCGGCGACCGCGGAACGGGTCGAGGCCTTCCTGGAGGAGTTCCCGTCCGCCTCCCGCTGACGGCGCGGCGGCGGGCCGGCGCGTCCGTGGTGACCGTGCCATCTTCCGACTTGAAGATTTTCGCAAGTGCTAAAGTCTTCACGGTCGAGGTGGGGAGGGTGGGCGCACATGTCGGTGCCGCTGTACCAGGCGAAGGCGGAGCTGTTCCGCACACTCGGGCATCCGGTCCGGATCCGGGTGCTCGAACTGCTCCAGGACGGTCCGAAACCGGTCCGCGACCTGCTGGCGGCGATCGACGTCGAGGCGTCCAACCTGTCCCAGCAGCTCGCTGTGCTGCGCCGCGCCGGGATGGTCACCTCCTACCGTGACGGCCCCCTGGTCATGTACGCGCTCAGCACCCCGGACGTGGCCGACCTGCTCGCCGCCGGGCGGCGGATCCTCGGCGCGGTCCTGACCGACCGGGACGGGCTCCTCGGCGAGTTGCGGGCCGACGGGTCCGACCGGTGAGTCCCGCGGTCGCGGCGATCGGCGACCGGGTCGGCGGGCTGCTGCCGACGCGCGCCGACTGGCGGGCCGTACGCCGAGCGCCGCGCCGGGACCTGCTCGCCGGCCTGACCGTGGCGGTGGTGGCCCTGCCGCTGGCCCTGGCGTTCGGGGTCACCTCCGGTCTGGGCGCGGAGGCGGGGCTGGTCACCGCCGTGGTCGCCGGCGCGGTGGCGGCGGTCTTCGGCGGCTCCAACCTCCAGGTGTCCGGCCCCACCGGGGCGATGACCGTGGTGCTGGTGCCGGTGGTGCAGCAGTTCGGGCCGACCGGCGTGCTCATGGTCGGGGCGATGGCCGGGGTCCTGCTGATCGTCCTCGCGATCGCCCGACTCGGCCGGTACGTCCGTTACCTGCCGGCACCGGTGATCGAGGGCTTCACCGCGGGCATCGCCGTGGTGATCGCCCTGCAACAGGTTCCGGCGGCCCTCGGCGTCGTCGACGCGCACGGCGAACGGGTGTGGGCGGTCGCCGCCGACGCGGTGGCCCGCTTCGTCGCGCATCCCCGACCGGCGCCGCTCGCGGTCGCGCTCGGCGTGGCCGCGCTGATGCTGGTCGGCGCCCGGTGGCGTCCCGGCGTCCCGTTCTCCCTGCTGGGGGTGGCCGTCGTGACGATCGTCGTCGAGGTCGCGCCGGTGGACCTGCCCCGCATCGGTGCCCTGCCGCAGGGGCTCCCCGCGCCGTCGTGGGGCTTCCTCGACCTGGGCGCGCTCGGCGTGCTGCTGCCGTCGGCGCTGGCGGTGGCGGCGTTGGCCGCGCTGGAGAGCCTGCTCAGCGCCACCGTCGCCGACGGAATGACGGTCGGCCAGCGCCACGACCCCGACCGGGAACTGTTCGGCCAGGGCCTGGCGAACCTGGCGTCACCACTGTTCGGCGGGATTCCGGCCACCGCCGCCATCGCCCGTACGGCGGTGAACGTCCGGGCCGGCGCCGGGTCGAAGCTCGCCGCCCTCACCCACGCCGTGGCGCTCGCGGCGATCGTGCTCGCCGCCGCGCCGCTGGTGGGCCGGATCCCGCTCGCCGCGCTCGCCGGCGTCCTGCTCGCCACCACGGTACGCATGGTCGAGGCCGGGTCGTTGTGGGCGATGGCGCGGGCCACCCGGGGCGACGGGTTGGTGCTCGTGCTCACCTTCGCGGTCACCGTGGCGTTCGACCTGGTCACCGCGGTGGCGGTCGGGGTCGGCGTGGCGATCGTGATCGCCCTGCGCGCGGTGGCCCGCACCGCCCGGGTGGAGCAGGTGCCGCTGGACGCCGGGGAGCACAGCGCCGAGGAGCACGCCCTGCTCGCCGATCACATCGTGGCCTACCGGCTGGACGGTCCGCTGTTCTTCGCGGCGGCGCACACCTTCCTGCTCCAGCTCTCGGATGTCGCCGACGTCCGGGTGGTCATCCTGCGGATGTCCCGGGTGTCCACCATCGACGCCACCGGCGCGCAGGTCCTGGGCGACGCCATCGTCCGGTTGCAGCATCGGGGGATCACCGTGCTGCTCTCCGGCATCGTCCCCGGCCACGACCAGGTGCTGACCGCCCTCGGGGTGGCGGCGCAGCTGCGCCGCGACGGCCTGGTCTTCCCGGACACGCCCAGCGCGATCGCGCACGCCCGGAAGTTGGCGCTGAGCCACTCGGGCGGATCTTGGTAGGAAACGGCCCCTCCGGGGGCCCTTTCCTACCAAGATCGAGAAACGTCAGGCCCGGGACGCCGCGAGGACCTGGCCGATGAGCTTTTCGGAGGTGTCGGAGCGCTCGTACTCCGGGCGGTGCAGCGTGCCGCCCATCCGGGGCGCCGGGTTGCGGTGCACGGCCGGGCCGTCCGAGGTGACCAGCGCCGCGAAGTGGTACTCGCCGGCACCGGTGGCCTCGATGATCCGGGTGATGTTGCGCGGGGTGATGCCGCCGCCCGGCATGACGATGATGCGGTCCCCGGCCCGGCGGACCAGCTCGGCGATGAGCGGCGCGCCCTCCAGCACGCTGACCTCCTGGCCGGAGGTGAGCACCCGGTCCACGCCCAGCTCGATGAGCTGCTCCAGCGCCGCGTACGGGTCGCGGACCATGTCGAACGCCCGGTGGAAGGTGATGCTGACCCCGCCGGCCGCCTCGATGAGCGCACGGGTGGTCGGGACGTCGACGTCGCCCTCGGCGGTGAGCGCGCCGATCACGATGCCGTGGGCGCCGGCCGCCACCGCCGCCCGGACGTCGCGCACCATCGCCTCGACCTCGGTCGGGGAGTAGATGAAGTCACCGGCGCGGGGCCGGACGATGACGTGCACCCGGATCCGGTCAACGCTGCGCAGGGCCGTCTCGATGGTGCCGATGCTCGGCGTCAGCCCGCCCTCGAACAGCGCGGAGCAGAGCTCCACGCGCTCGGCTCCGGCCGCCTCGGCGGCGAGAGCGCCCTCGACACTGTCGATGCAGATCTCGAACGTGGTCATCAGTTTTCCTCTTCCCTGCGGGTGGGCCCCGCGGTCCAATCGATGGCGGCGGCGACCTCGCCCACCGGCTCACCGCCGCCGAGCACCGGCACGCGCCGCAGCTCCGCGGCGGCCTCGACCGGCGCGCCGGCCGCCGCCAGGGCGGCGAGCGCGATGGCCGTGGTGGCCCGGGGGCTGCCGTCGATCGCCTTCACGGCGACGGCGTGCCCGTCGGGGGTCGCCACCCCCAGCACGCCCTCGGCGCCGCCCTTGGCGAGCACCCCGGGCAGTGCCCGCATGAGGTCGGTGTTCGGGTGGCCGTGCCACCCGCCGACGTGTTCCGGGTGTGCGCGCATCGCGTCGGCCACCCGGGCCTCGGCGCTGCCCGGCGCGGCCGTGACCAGCGCCTGGAAGGTACGGGCCAGGCCGGTGAGCGGCAGACCGAACAGCGGCGCGCCGCAGCCGTCCACGGCGACGGTGCTGACCGGAGCGCCGGCCAGGCGGGCGACGGCGGCGGCGGCCTCCCGTTGCAGCGGGTGCGCCGGGTCCAGGTAGTCGGGTGTCGACCAGCCCCGGGCCACGGCGGCGACCAGCATCGCGGCGTGCTTGCCGGAGCAGTTCATCCGGATCCGGGTGCGCTGCTCGCCCGCCCGGATCAGCCGTTCGCGGGTCGCCTCGTCCTCCGGCCAGTCGACGGGGCACCGCAGCGCCTCATCGGTCAGCCCGGCGGCGGTGAGCAGGTCGCGTACGACGGCGACGTGCCGGTCGTCGCCGGTGTGGCTGCCGGCCGCGAGGGCCAGCGCCGGGCCGGTGAGCACGCCGGCCAGCGGCGACGCCGGTCCGGCGGTCTCCGCGGCGGTCAGGCAGGCGAGCGCCTGCACCGGCTTGAGGGTGGAGCGCGGCAGGACCGGCTCGTCGGGTACGCCTGCGCTCAGCGCGACGGCGCCGGACGGGTCGAGCACCACGACGCTGCCGAAGTGTCGGCTCTCCACGACGCCGTTGCGGGTCACCCGGGCCAGTTCGGCGTACGGGGCGGTGGTCATCGGGCGGTTCCCCCTCCGGTGAGCGGTGGTGCGGTCGGCGCCGGCTCGGCCGACCGGCCGCGGGTGCCGAGCCGGCCGTTGCGGGCCTGCAGCACGCGGGCGACCTTCGACAGCGAGGCGTTGACCACCAGATAGATCAGCGCCACCACCAGGAACGTCTGGATCAGCAGGTGGGTGTACGAGGCGAGCACCTGGCCGCTGTAGAGCAGTTCGGTGTAGCTGACCACGAAGCCGAGCGAGGTGTCCTTGAGCAGCCCGACCAGCTGACTGACCAGGGACGGGGTCAGCTGGCGTACGGCCTGCGGCAGCACGACCAGCCGCATCACCTGGCTGCGGCGCAGCCCGATGGCGAGGCCGGCCTCCGTCTGCCCCCGGCTCAGCGCCTTGATCCCGGCGCGGAAGATCTCGGCGAAGGCCGCCGAGTTCGAGACCACGAGCGGCGCGACGAGCTTCCAGAACAGCGGGAGGTTCAGGCCGTAGCGGGGCAGCGCGAAGAGGGTCACGTACACCAGGAGCAGCGCCGGTACGGTCCGGAACACCTCGACGTACGCGCCGGCCAGCCACCGCAGCGGCCGGTGCGCCGACAGCCGGCCGAGCGCGAGCAGCAGCCCCAGCGCGGCGCTGAGCACGGCGGTCGCGGCGGCGGCGAGCAGGGTGTTGCCGAGGCCGTCGAGCAGGTACCGCCAGATGGGCCAGGTGGTGAAGGGCTGCCAGCGTTCGGCGGCGAGTTCGCCGTACGCCGCGAAGCGGTGGACCGCCAGGGCGAGCCCGCCGAGGAGGACGAGTGCGCCGAGCACGGTCGCGATGCGGATCCGGCGCTGCGCGCGGGGACCCGGTGTGTCGAAGAGGATCTGCTGGTCGGAGTTCATCGCACGATCGCCCACCGTCGTTCGAGCATCGACGTGATCCGGCCGATCACCAGCGCCAGCAGCATGTAGGCCAGGCCGGCGCCGGTGAAGACGGCGATCGGCTGGGCCTCGACGAGGTTGACGTTGTTGGCGGCCTGGGTCAGCTCGACCACGCCGACGGCGGCGGCGAGCGACGTGTTCATCAGCAGCGCGATGAGGATGTTGCCCATCGGCTGGATGACGGCGCGCAGTCCCTGCGGCAGGATCACGTACCGCAGGGACTGGCTGAAGGTGAGCCCGATGGCGCGCGCCGCCTCGGCCTGCCCCACGCCCACCGTGTTGATCCCGGCCCGGATCGCCTCGGCCAGGTACGCCCCCTCGTAGGCGGCGAGGACGATGGCCGCCGAGGTGAACAGCGGGAACGTGATGCCGATCGTGGGCAGGGCGAAGACGAAGAGCACGAGCAGGGCCAGCAGCGGCAGGTTCTGGAGCACCTCGACGTAGACCATCCCGACGCCGCGCAGCAGCGGCACGGGGCAGACCCGCAGCGTCGCCACGACGACGCCGAGCAGCAGCGCGCCGATGGTGGTCACGACCGTCAGGTGGACGGTCGTGACCAGCCCGTGGCCGAGTTCGCCGAGATGACCGGTGAGGGCATCCATGGTGGGACGGTGACCCTTCAGGAGCCTTCGACGGACCCGATCGCCGGCGGGGTGGGCGTGCCGCCCTCCACCACCGAACCGAGGGTGCTCTGCCAGACCTTCGCCCAGGTGCCGTCGGCCTGGATCTTCCGCAGCCAGTTGTTGACGAACTCCTTGAACTGGGCGTCCTCGTGGTTGAGGCCGATGCCGTACGCCTCGGTGGTGAACGGCTCGCCGACCACCTTCATGCCCGGGTTCGACTTGGCGTTGGAGGCGAGCAGGGTGAAGTCCTGCACGTACGCGTCACCGCGCTTCTGCAGCAGCGCCTGCACCGCCTGCGGGTCGGTGGCGAAGGCGACCTGCTTGGAGCCGGGAGCGGCGGTCGGCAGCGCGGTGACCGCCGGGGTGTTGGCGCCGACGATGACGGTCTTGCCGGCGAGGTCCTGCACGCCCTTGATGCCCGTCTCGTCCTTGCGCACGGCGACCGCGAGACCGGAGGTCAGGTACGGCCCGGCGAAGTTGACCTGGGTGGCCCGCTGCGGGGTGATCGTGTAGGTCTGGAACACCGCGTCGACCGACTTGGCCTGGAGCATGGCCTCCCGGGTCTGGGTGCCGATCGTCGTCGTCTTCACCTCGGGCTTGCCGATGATGTACTTGGCCAGCAGCTTGGCCATGTCGGCGTCGAAGCCCTCGATGTCGCCGGTGACCGGGTTCTGCTGGGACAGCAGCGGAGCATCGAGCGAGCCGCCGACGTTCAGGTAGCCGCGCTTGCGGATCGCGTCCATGGTGGAGCCGGCCGGGATCTCGGCGTCGGACGCCACCGGGGCGGAGTCGAAGACCGACTGGGCCACCTTCTCGCCGCCGGAGCCGCCGGGCAGGGCCGGGGCGGAGCCGCCGTCGCCGCAGCCGGCGGCGGCGAGGGCGACGGTCACGGCCGTGGCGGCGATGGTGAGCGCGCGCCGTCGTGTGACGTGCGTGGAGAGAATCGACATGCCACCCTCCTCGGGGGTCAGTGCTGGAGGATCTTGGAAAGGAAGTCGCGCGCCCGCTCGGTGCGGGGCGCGGCGAAGAACTCGTCGGGTGTGCCGGACTCGACGATCCGGCCGTCGTCCATGAAGACGACTCGGTCCGCGGCGCGACGGGCGAAACCCATCTCGTGGGTCACCACGATCATGGTCATTCCCTCCGCGGCGAGGGAGACCATGACGTCCAGGACCTCGTTGACCATCTCCGGGTCGAGCGCGGAGGTGGGTTCGTCGAAGAGCAGCACCTTGGGCCGCATGGCCAGCGCCCGGGCGATCGCCGCGCGCTGCTGCTGACCGCCGGAGAGTTGCGCCGGGTACCGGTCGGCCTTGTCGGCGATGCCGACCCGGTCGAGCAGGGCCAGCGCGTGCTCGCGGGCGGCGGCCTTCGGTGTCCGCCGGACCTTGGTCGGGCCCAGCGTGACGTTGTCGAGCACCGTGCGGTGGCCGAACAGGTTGAACGACTGGAAGACCATGCCGACGTCGGCGCGGAGGTTGGCGAGCCGTCGCCCCTCGGCCGGCAGCGGCTCGCCGTCGATCTCGATGCTGCCGCCGTCGGCGACCTCCAGCCGGTTGAGGCAGCGGCAGAGGGTCGATTTGCCGGAGCCGGACGGCCCGATGACCACCACCACCTCACCCGCGGACACCGTCAGGTCGACGTCCTTGAGCACGTGCACCGGTCCGAACGACTTCTGCAGGCCGCGTACGGCCACCATCGGCCGGTCGGGGCGGGTGGGCCCGGGCCGGTTCGCGAGGTCGGGTGCGGGCGTCGTCGGTGCCACGGCTCGCCTCACTTTCTACGAAACTCGAATAAAGATGAGTTCACCTCGAATCAACGTCGCCATCTAATGCCAGCAGGAAAACTAAGTCAACCGCTTGCTGGAATGAAGTTCGGATGTTAAGAACCTCGGGTGACGACCGGTGACGCCCCACGCGAGGGCCTGCGCGGTGGACCCCGCGAGCTGCTCCGACTGGTGGCCAGCGGAGCCGCGGCCAGCCGCGCCGACCTGGCCCGGCTCTCCGGGCTGTCGCCGTCCACCGTGTCCCTACGGGTCGAGGCGCTGATCAGCGAAGGGCTGCTCCAGGAGACCGGCGACGGGAAGTCCCGGGGCGGCCGGCGTCCGCGCCAGCTCGCGGTGCCCACCGGGGGAGCGCTGGTCGGCGCCGTCGACCTGGGCGCGCACCATGCCCGGTTCGGCACCCTCGACCTCTCCGGACGGGTCGTCGAGGTCCGGTCCCGGCCGGTCCGCATCGAGGACGGCCCCGAGGCCGTGCTCGGCGACCTGCTCGACGAGGTCGCCGCCCTGGCGCCCGGCGGGTCCGGTCCGGTGCCGGGTCAGCGGGGCGGGCCGGGCGTCGGCGGCGGGCTGCGCGGCATCGGCATCGGCATCCCCGGCCCGGTCCACTTCGAGACCGGCCGGATCGTCAGCCCCTCCCGGATGCCCGGGTGGAACGGCTTCGACGTGCGCGCGTTCTGCGCCGAGCGGACCGACATCCCGGTCGTGGTCGACAACGACGCCAACCTGATGGCGCTCGGCGAGCACGTGACGACCCACCCGGAGCTGGACCACGCGGTCTACGTCAAGGCCGGCACCGGCATCGGCGCGGGGGTGATCTCCGGCGGGCGGCTGCACCGCGGTGCCCAGGGCTCGGCGGGGGACATCAGCCACTGCCGGGTGGTGGCCGACCCGGGGGCGCTGTGCAGCTGCGGCAACTCGGGCTGCCTGGAGGCGGTGGCCAGCGGCGCCGCCCTGGTCGCCGCGCTGCGTGAGCAGGGCCTGCCGGTCGAGGACCTGACCGGCGTGATGCGGCTCATCGACGACGGCGACCGGCACGCCACCGCGCTGGCCCGTCGGGCCGGGCGGTCGATCGGCGAGATCCTGGCGGTCGTGGTCAACTTCTTCAACCCGCAGGTGGTCGCCATCGGCGGCCGGCTCGCCGAGTGCGAGCCGCTGCTCGCCAGCATGCGGGCCACCCTCTACGAGCGGTGCCTGCCGCTGGCCACCCAGGCGCTGCTCATCGAGCGGGTCGTCGCCGGACTCGACGTCGGCATCGTGGGCGCCGCCCAACTCGTCATCGACCGCATCGTCGACCGGGACTGAGACCAGCGCGGATCCTGGTGGGAGAGCGCCCCGGGGGCACTTCCCACCAGGATCCGGCGGTCAGGCCGTCCGGCTCACTCCGGGACGCGGCGGTAGGCGCCGTCGCTGGCCGAGGTGGCCATCGAGGCGTACGCCCGCAGCGCCGCCGACACCGGGCGCTGCCGGTCGGCCGGGGTGTACGGCCGGTCCCGCTTCTCCTCGGCGACCCGGCGGGCCTGGAGCACGTCCTCGGGCACGTTCAACTCGATCGAGCGGCCCGGGATGTCGATGACGATCTCGTCGCCCTCCCGCACCAGCGCGATCAGGCCACCGGACGCGGCCTCGGGGGAGACGTGCCCGATGGACAGGCCCGAGGTGCCGCCCGAGAACCGGCCGTCGGTGAGCAGCGCGCAGGCCCGTCCCAACCCTCGGCCCTTGAGGAACGAGGTCGGGTAGAGCATCTCCTGCATGCCCGGCCCACCCTTCGGGCCCTCGTACCGGATCACGACCACGTCGCCCGCGACGACCTCCTTGGCGAGGATCGCGGTCACCGCGTCGTCCTGCGACTCGTAGACCTTGGCCGGGCCGCGGAAGGTCAGGCACTCCTCGGGCACCCCGGCGGTCTTCACCACGCACCCGTCCGGCGCGAGGTTGCCGTGCAGGATGGCGAGCCCGCCGTCGGCCGAGTACGCGTGCTCCCGGTCCCGGATGCAGCCACCGGCCGCGTCGGTGTCCAGCGACGACCAGCGGTTGGTGGTGGAGAACGCCTCGGTGGTGCGGACGCCGCCGGGCGCGGCGTGGAACAGCTCCAGCGCCTCCGGGGTGGCCTTGCCGCCCCGGACGTCCCAGTCGGCCAGCCACTGGTCGAGCGAGGGTGCGTGCACCGCGTGCACGTCCCGGTGCAGCAGCCCGGCGCGGTCCAGCTCGCCCAGGATGGCGGGGATGCCGCCGGCCCGGTGCACGTCCTCCATGTGGTACTGCGGCGAGTTCGGCGCCACCTTGGCCAGGCAGGGCACCCGGCGGGAGATCGCGTCGATGTCGGCCACACCGAAGTCCAGCTCGGCCTCGCGGGCCGCGGCGAGCAGGTGCAGCACCGTGTTGGTGGAGCCCCCCATCGCCACGTCGAGGGCGACCGCGTTCTCGAACGCGGGCCGGGAGGCGATGGCGCGGGGGAGCACCGAGGCGTCGTCCTGCTCGTACCACCGCTTGGCGATGTCCACGACGGTGCGGCCGGCCTCGACGAAGAGGGAGCGGCGCGCGGCGTGGGTGGCCAGCGTCGACCCGTTGCCGGGCAGGGCCAGGCCGATGGCCTCGGTGAGGCAGTTCATCGAGTTCGCGGTGAACATGCCGGAGCAGGAGCCGCAGGTCGGGCAGGCCGAGCGCTCGATGGCGCCGAGCTGGTCGTCGGTGACCGCCTCGTTCGAGGAGGCGATCATGGCGTCGATCAGGTCGATCTTGGAGTGCACGACGCCCTCGATCGCCACCGTCTTGCCGGCCTCCATCGGCCCGCCGGAGACGAAGACGGTCGGGATGTTGAGCCGCAGCGCGGCCAGCAGCATCCCGGGCGTGATCTTGTCGCAGTTGGAGATGCAGACCAGGGCGTCCGCGCAGTGGGCGTTGACCATGTACTCGACGGCGTCGGCGATCAGCTCGCGGCTGGGCAGCGAGTAGAGCATGCCGCCGTGCCCCATCGCGATGCCGTCGTCGACCGCGATGGTGTTGAACTCCCGCCCCACCCCGCCGGCGTCCGCCACCGCGTCCGCGACGAGGCCGCCGAGCTCCTTGAGGTGGACGTGACCCGGTACGAACTGGGTGAAACTGTTGGCGATGGCGACGATCGGCTTGCCGAAGTCGTCGTCGGTCATCCCGGTGGCCCGCCAGAGGGCCCGGGCACCGGCCATCGTCCGACCGTGCGTGGAGGTCTTCGACCGCAGCTCAGGCATGCATACCAGTCTTGCACCGCCGCGGGCGCCCCCGCCCCCGGTGTGCGCCGTGTCCCAACAGATGCACACCCGGACCCCCGCGACGGGCCCTCATCCGGCACAGTTGATGGGTGCACCTCCCCCCGGGCATGGCCGCCGTCGCGGCGCTGAGCTGGTTCGTCGCCGCCTCGGCCACCGTGCTGCTGGTGCTCGCCGCCCGGCGGCGCACCGGCCCGGCCCGGCCGGCGACGCTGCTGCTCGCGGTGGCCGCCGGGGTGGCCCTGGTCGGGCTGCTGACCGGGCTCGGCGTGACCCTCGAGGCCGCCCCGCACTGGTCACACGACCAGGCGCAGCGCACCGGCTGGGCGGTGCTGGTCTCCATCGGCACGGCGGTCAGCGGGGTGATCTTCCTGGCCGGCCTGCTCCGGCTGCCCGGCGTGGCCGCCACGTCCGCGGCGGCCGTCCGGCTCGCGCTCGACGGGCTGATCGTGGCCGCCGCGCTCTGGTTCGTCGGCTGGGTGCTCCTCACCGAGCCCACCCGGCTCCTCGGGGACGCCACCCCGATGGCCTGCACGCCGATCCTGCTCGCCACGATCAGCGCCGCGCTCGCCGGAGGGCTGGCGCCCATCGCGGTCTTCCGGGCCGCCGGCCCACGCCGACGGCTCGCCGTCCTCGGCGCCGGCATCGTCGCGGTGACCGTCGGCGGGCTGGGCGTCGCCGCCGGGCTGTGCCAGGGCGGTCCGGCGATGGTGCTGACCGGCGCCGGGGTGCTCGCCGCCGGGGTGCTGGCCGCCGCGCTCTCGGCGCGCGGCGTCGCGCGGCCGCGTCCGATCGAGCCGGATGTGATCAACCGGGACGGCGCCTACGCGATCGTGCCGACGCTCGCCATGGCCGTCTCGGCGATGTACCACCTGCTCCAGGACGGTCGCTTCGGCGTGCTCGCCATCCTGGCCGGCACGGTCGAGGGCTTCGGCCTGGGGGCCCGCCAGTACCTGACGCTCACCGACGTACGGGCGTACGCGGGGCGGCTGGCCGAGCGCGAGGCCCACTTCCGCGAGCTGGCGCACACCGACCCGCTGACCGGGCTGGCCAACCGGCGCGGGCTGCTGCGGGCGCTGCACCGCTGCGCCGAGGCGGGCAGCCCCTGCGTGCTGCTCGGGCTCGACCTCGACGGCTTCAAGAACGTCAACGACATGCGCGGGCACGACGTGGGCGACGCGGTGCTGGCCGAGGTGGGCGAGCGGCTGCGCCGCAACCTGCGCCCCGGCGACGTGGCGGCCCGGCTCGGCGGTGACGAGTTCGCGGTGCTGCTGCACGGGCGTCCGGCCGACGCCGACCGGGTGGCCGATCGGCTGCTGGGGGTGCTCGGCGGCGCCTACGACCGACCGGAGGGCCCGGTCTTCCTCTCGGTGAGCGTCGGCGTGGCCGGGTGGGCCGGCGAGCCCGACGTCGAGCTGCTGCTGCGCCACGCCGACCTGGCGCTGCGCTACGCCAAGCAGCGGGGCAAGAACCGGATCGAGCGGTACGACGTCGCGTACGACCGGCTGCTGCGTCGGCGCACGACGTTGGAGCACGAGCTGCGCGGCGCGATCGAACGAGACGAGCTGCGGCTGGCCTTCCAGCCGGTCGCCTCGCTGCCGTCGGTCCGCCCGGTGGGCGCCGAGGCGCTGCTCCGCTGGCGCCACCCCGAGCTGGGCAACGTCCGCCCCGACGAGTTCATCCCGCTCGCCGAGGAGTGCGGGATGATCGCGAAGCTCGGGGCGTGGGTGCTTCACCAGGCCTGCTACCAGCTCTCCCGCTGGCTCGCCGACGGGCACGACGTGTGGGTCTCGGTGAACGTCTCGCCGCGCGAGCTGCACGCCCCGGAGTACGTCGTGCTGGTCGCCGACGCGCTGCGCGCGCACCACGTGCCGCCGCAGCGGCTGGTGCTGGAGGTCACCGAGCACGCCGTCGCCACCGACCTCGACGAGCTGATCCGCCGGCTGGCCGCCCTGCGGTTGACCGGCGTACGGATCGCGCTGGACGACTTCGGTGCCGGCTACTCGTCGCTGGGGCAGCTGCGTCGGCTGCCGATCGACATCCTGAAGATCGACCACAGCCTGGTCGCGGAGCACGAGCCGGTCCGGCCGGTGGACCGCGACGGTCCGGCGTTCGCGCCGATGGTCGACATCGTGATGCGCCTCGGTCACCAGCTCGGTCTGGAGGTCATCGCCGAGGGCGTCACCACCCCCACCGAACTGGCCGCGGTGGTGGCCGCCGGCTGCCGGTTCGGTCAGGGCGCGCTCTTCGGCTGGGGCGTGCCGGCCGAGCACCTGGAGGCGATGCTGGAGGCGGCCACGTCGCCCGGCGCCCGGCCGGCGGCGCCCGGCAACCGGCCCGCCGGGTCCGACTCCGGCGCCTCCCTGTCCGACCCCCGGCCGGCGGTGTCCGGCAGCCGGCCGTCGGACCCGCCGCTCCGGGATCTCCCGCCGAGTGTCGGGCCGCTCCCGGTGCCCGTCCAGCGCCGCTCGCACGACGAGTCCGCGCAGGTCAACTCGGCTGCGGAGGGCGCGTCGCGGGACGACTCGCCGAGTTCCGTGAACCAACATGTGGGATCAGTTGACTCATCGCGTGAGATGCGTCAGGCTTGAGCCCATGTCGTCGAACCGGTCGCTGCGAGTACTTACCTGAGCGCACTCTCCCTGATCGAGAGTGCGCTGGCCCCGTGCATCTGCACGAGGGCCGTTTTTATTGCCGTCGGACCAGATCGGGACGGGCTCGCTCGCGTCCCACCCGCAACCAGCAGTCGCACACACTCCAGCCGAAGGCCTGAACCGCAATGACGAGACCCACGCCAGAGACCCTCGCCCACTCCGCCCGGCGGGCCCGCGCCGCCGCCGCGCCGGCGCTCGACGCCGACCAGCCCGCCCGGGCCGCCGCCACCCCGTCCGCCCCGGCCGTACGGACCCCCGCCCCCGTCGAGGTCTCCGGTGCCGGCTCGCTCGTGCGGTCCCTCGAGGCGCTCGGCGTCGACGTGGTCTTCGGCATTCCCGGTGGGGCGATCCTGCCCGCCTACGACCCGCTCTACGACTCCAGCGTGCGGCACATCCTGGTCCGGCACGAGCAGGGCGCCGGGCACGCGGCGACCGGCTACGCGCAGGCGACCGGTCGGGTCGGCGTGTGCATCGCCACCTCCGGGCCGGGCGCGACCAACCTGGTCACGCCGATCGCCGACGCGTACATGGACTCGGTGCCCATGGTGGCGATCACCGGCCAGGTGGCGCGGCCCTCGATCGGCACGGACGCCTTCCAGGAGGCGGACATCCAGGGCATCACCCTGCCGATCACCAAGCACAACTTCCTGGTGCAGAGCGCCGAGGAGATCCCGCAGGTGCTGGCCGAGGCGTTCCATCTGGCGAGCACCGGTCGGCCCGGCCCGGTGCTGGTCGACATCCCCAAGGACGTCCTCCAGGCGCCGACCACGTTCAGTTGGCCGCCGACGCTCGACCTGCCCGGCTACCGGCCGACCCTGCACCCGCACGGCAAGCAGATCCGCGAGGCGGCCCGGCTGATGACCACGGCCCGCCGCCCGGTGCTCTACGTCGGTGGCGGTGTGCTGAAGGCCGGCGCCACGGAGGGGCTGCGGCAGCTCGCCGAGCTGACCGGCATCCCGGTGGTCACCACGTTGATGGCGCTGGGGGCGTTCCCCGACTCGCACGAGCAGCACCTGGGCATGCCCGGCATGCACGGGACGGTCGCCGCGGTCTACGGGCTGCAGAAGGCGGACCTCATCGTCGCGCTGGGCGCGCGCTTCGACGACCGGGTCACCGGCCGGCTGGACTCGTTCGCCCCCGACGCGACGGTGGTGCACGCCGACATCGACCCGGCCGAGATCGGCAAGAACCGCCACGCGGACGTGCCGATCGTCGGCGACGCCCGGCACGTCATCGACGAGCTGATCGCGGCGGTCACCGCGGAGCGGGCCGCCGGGCCCGCCGCCGACCTCGGTGACTGGTGGACGCAGCTCGACGACCTGCGCAAGCGCTACCCGCTGGGCTACGAGGAGCCGGCCGACGGCACGCTCTCCCCGCAGTACGTGATCCAGCGGCTCGGTGAGATCGTCGGCCCGGACGCGATCTACGTGGCCGGTGTGGGCCAGCACCAGATGTGGGCCTCCCAGTTCATCTCGTACGAGAAGCCGTACACCTGGCTCAACTCCGGTGGCCTCGGCACGATGGGCTACGCGGTGCCGGCGGCGATGGGCGCCAAGGTCGGCAAGCCGGACACGGTGGTCTGGGCGGTCGACGGTGACGGCTGCTTCCAGATGACCAACCAGGAGCTGGCCACCTGCGCGCTGGAGGGCATCCCGGTCAAGATCGCCGTGATCAACAACGGCAACCTCGGGATGGTCCGGCAGTGGCAGACGCTCTTCTACAACGAGCGCTACTCGAACACCGAGCTGGGCACCCACAAGCACCGCATCCCGGACTTCGTGAAGCTCGCCGAGGCGCTCGGCTGCGTCGGCCTGCGCTGCGAGAACGCCGCCGACGTTGACAAGACGATCGCGGCCGCCATGGAGATCAACGACGCGCCGGTGGTCATCGACTTCGTGGTCGGCAAGGACGCCATGGTGTGGCCGATGGTCGCCGCCGGCACCAGCAACGACGAGATCATGTTCGCCCGTGGCGTCCGCCCGGCCTTCGACGAGGATGAGCTGTAATGACGATGCACACGCTGAGCGTGCTGGTGGAGAACAAGCCGGGCGTCCTGGCCCGGGTGTCCGGGCTGTTCTCCCGGCGCGGGTTCAACATCGACAGCCTGGCCGTCGGCGAGACGGAGAACCCGGACGTCTCCCGGATCACCATCGTGGTCAACGCCGAGTCGTCCCCGCTGGAGCAGGTCACCAAGCAGCTCAACAAGCTGGTCAACGTGCTCAAGATCGTGGAGCTGGACCCACAGGTCTCGGTCGCCCGCGAGCTGCTCCTCGTGAAGGTCCGCGCCGACCGGTCCGCCCGCGCCCAGGTGCTGGAGACGGTGAACCTGTTCCGCGCCCGGGTGGTCGACGTGGCGCCGGACACGCTGACCATCGAGGCCACCGGCACGCCGGACAAGCTGGACGCGCTGCTGCGCGACCTCGAACCCTTCGGCATCAAGGAGATGGTCCAGTCCGGGCTGGTGGCGATCGGGCGCGGCTCGCGTTCGATCACCGCCGGCCCCGCCCTGCGGGCCGCCTGACCGACCGTCGGCGGCCCGGACGGGCCCCGGCGACCCAACCGCACAGACCACGACGGGCCGTCCCGGCCGTCGTACGAAAGGGAAGTTTCATGAGCGTTGAGGTGTACTACGACGACGACGCCGACCTGGGCCTGATCCAGGCCAAGAAGGTCGCGGTCATCGGCTACGGCAGCCAGGGCCACGCGCACGCGCTGTCGCTGCGCGACTCCGGCGTCGACGTGGTGATCGGCCTCCCGGTCGGCTCGAAGAGCCGGCCGAAGGCCGAGGAGCAGGGCCTGCGGGTGCTGACGCCGGCCGAGGCGGCGGCCGAGGCCGACGTGATCATGGTGCTGGCCCCGGACACCGTCCAGCGCACCCTCTACGCCGAGGCGATCGCGCCGAACCTGGCCCCGGGCAAGGCGCTCTTCTTCGGCCACGGTTTCAACATCCGCTACGGCTTCATCACGCCGCCCGCCGAGGTGGACGTCGCGATGGTCGCCCCGAAGGGCCCGGGCCACCTGGTCCGTCGCCAGTACGTCGACGGCAAGGGCGTGCCGGTGCTCGTCGCGGTCGAGCAGGACGCGTCCGGCAACGCCTTCGCGCTGGCGCTGTCGTACGCCAAGGGCATCGGCGGCACCCGCGCCGGCGCGATCCGGACCACCTTCACCGAGGAGACCGAGACCGACCTCTTCGGCGAGCAGGCGGTGCTCTGCGGCGGCGCGGCGGCGCTGGTGCAGACCGGCTTCGAGGTGCTCACCGAGGCGGGCTACGCGCCGGAGATCGCCTACTTCGAGTGCCTGCACGAGCTGAAGCTCATCGTCGACCTCATGTACGAGGGCGGCATCGAGCGGATGCGCTACAGCGTCTCCGACACCGCCGAGTACGGCGACCTCTCCCGCGGCCCGCGCGTCATCGACGGCCGGGTCAAGGAGGAGATGCGCAAGATCCTCAGCGAGGTCCAGTCGGGCGAGTTCGCCCGCGAGTGGATCGCCGAGGACGACGCGGGCCGGCCGAACTTCACCAAGTGGCGGGCCGAGGGCGCGGCGCACCCCATCGAGGAGACCGGCCGGAAGCTGCGCGGCATGATGAGCTGGGTCGACCGCCCGATCACCGAGACCGCCTGACGGCTTCGTCCGCGACCACGGCACCGACCACCGGCACGTCCGGTGGTCCACCGGTGGCCCGGGCCCGCGCCCTCCCCGGCGCGCGGCCCGGGCCACCGTGCGTTCCGGGCCGCCCGGTCGGGACGGTGGTCACCGGATGAACGGCGGATGACCGTCAGTCGACACGGTGTGTGAGGGCACTCACCCCACGGTCCGGAACACGTCGGGCAACCCGCCCCCTACGATCGCGATAGGTGCGTAGCCGGCACCTGACGGCCATGACCCGGTTCGGCGCGGGGCGCATCGCGGCGTCCGACTGCCCGGCCGACCGCTTTCGACTACAGCTACGAGGACCGATGAATCCTGTCGTACTGATCGCCGAAGAACTCGCCCCCGCCGCCATCGAGGTGCTCGCGCACGACTTCGACGTCCGGCACGTCGACGGCACCGACCGTCCAGCCCTGCTCTCCGCCCTCGCCGAGGCCGACGCCGTCATCGTGCGCAGTGCCACCCAGATCGACGCCGAGGCCATCGCCGCGGCCCCGCGGCTCAAGGTGGTCGCCCGCGCCGGCGTGGGTCTGGACAACGTCGAGGTGCCGGCCGCCACCGCGCGGGGCGTCATGGTCGTCAACGCCCCCACCTCCAACATCGTCTCCGCCGCCGAGCAGGCCGTCGCGCTGCTGCTGGCCGTCGCCCGCAACACCGCCAGCGCCAGCGCCGCGCTGAAGGCGGGGGAGTGGAAGCGGTCCAAGTACACCGGCGTCGAGATCCAGGGCAAGACCGTCGGCGTCGTGGGTCTCGGCCGCATCGGCGTCCTCTTCGCCCAGCGGATCGCGGCCTTCGGCACCCGGCTCATCGCGTACGACCCCTACATCCAGCCCGCCCGCGCCGCTCAGCTCGGCGTCCGCCTGGTCGGCCTGGAGGAGCTGCTGCGGGAGAGCGACTTCATCTCCATCCACCTGCCGAAGACCCCGGAGACGGTCGGCCTGATCGGCGAGAAGGAGCTGGCGGTCGTCAAGCCGGGCGTACGCATCGTCAACGCCGCCCGCGGTGGCCTCGTGGACGAGCAGGCCCTGGCGGACGCGATCGCCGAGGGCCGGGTCGCCGGCGCCGGCGTCGACGTGTACGCCAAGGAGCCGTGCACCTCCTCGCCGCTGTTCGCCTTCGACAACGTGGTGGCCACCCCGCACCTGGGCGCCTCCACCAACGAGGCGCAGGACAAGGCCGGCCTGGCCGTGGCGAAGAGCGTGAAGCTCGCGCTGCAGGGCGAGTTCGTCCCGGACGCGGTGAACGTGCAGGCCGGCGGTGTGGTCGCCGAGGACGTCCGACCGCTGCTGCCGCTGGCCGAGAAGCTGGGCCGGGCGTTCACCGCGGTGGCCGGCGGGGTCGCCGCCAGCGTGACCGTCGAGGTCCGGGGCGAGATCGTCAGCCACGACGTGTCGGTGCTCAAGCTCGCCGCCACCAAGGGCCTGTTCAGCTCGGTGGTCGAGGAGCAGGTCACCTACGTCAACGCGCCGCACCTCGCGGCCGAGCGCGGCGTCGAGGTCACCCTGGCCACGCTCGCCGACACGGTCGACCAGCCGACGCTGGTCACCGTCCGCGGCGCCCTTCCGGACGGACGCACGGTCAGTGTCTCCGGCACGGTGACCAGCAGCGGCGCGCGGGACGTCATCAAGCTCACCGAGGTCGACGGGTTCGACGTGGAGATCGGTGCGGAGGGCATCCTGCTCTTCCTCCGCTACGTCGACCGGCCCGGTGTGGTCGGCACGGTCGGCACCCTGCTCGGCGAGGCGGGCATCAACATCGCCGCCATGCAGGTCGCCCGCCGGGAGGCCGGCGGCGAGACGCTGATGACGCTCACCGTCGACCAGGCGCTCGGCGCGGACCTGCTCACCTCGGCCGCCGACTCGATCGGCGCCACCGCGGCCAGCGCCGCGGACCTGCGCGACGAGTGACCTGACGGCAGCACGACGGGGGGCCCGGCGACTCGCCGGGCCCCTTCGTCGTGCCGGGGCCGTGTGTCGGGCGCCGGCCGATCAGCCGGGCATCCGGGCCGGCGGCGGATAGACCGAGCCGTCCTGGGCGTCGTAGAGCATCAGCCCGTTCTCGCCGGCCAGTCGCTCGATGTCGAGCAGCACCTGGTCCTCGCAGGTCGGATGCAGGTTCAGCTCGATGTGGTCGTTGGCCGTGTGCAGCGGGGCGACCGCCCACGGCGTGTTCGGGCCCGGGTGCCGGTCCGGGTAGGCGGACGTGATCGCCCGGTAGAACCGGACGACCCGGGGGTCCGGGTGGCGGTCGAGGTGCTGCCCCTGACGGCATCGCTGCACCGCTGCGCGGACGTCGTCCGGTGTCGCCCCGTCGGCCAGAGCCCACACGCTCAGATCGAAACTCACGGCGGACAGCGTGCCATCCAACGTTCACCATGTCGAAACTGCCCCGCCGCAGGCCAACCGACGAGATGGCAGTCTCCAGCCGGGACGGTCCGCTGTGGAGACTCTTGCGTCGAGTTGCGTCGATTCGCTAGCGTACCGGTGCGGTCACCGGCCGAGCACCGTCGACCCGTCTTCGGGTGGCGCGGTCGACGCCCGGCCCGCCCGGCCCGCACCCCTCGATTGCGCGAGCCACGCGCACTCGTCGCTGACCGGCCCCCACGGCCGTTGCCGCGGACGTGGGGGCCGATCGCGCGGCCCCTCCCGCTCAGCGGCGGTCGACGAAGAGCGCCCGATACTCCGACCCGCCCCGGAACCACGCCAGGCCCGTCGGTCCGGCCGCGTAGAGCGCGGTGGCGTACGCGTCGGCGACCGCGAGGTCGGGGCCGATCACCGTCGCGGCGACCAGTTGGTCGGCCGGCTGCCCGGTGTGCGGGTCGATGACGTGCCCCTGCCGTCCGGTCACCCCGGAGGTGCCGACCGCGCCCTCGGTCATCTCCAGCACCAGTGGCGGCCGGTCGCGTTCGGTGGGGTGGTGCACGGCCACCCGCCACGGGCCGCCGTGCGGTGCGTGACCGCGGACCACCAGGTCGGCGCCGGCGAGCACCGCGTAGTCGTGGACCCCGTTGGCGCGCAGCCGGGCGGCGGCGCGTTCGACGGCCCAGCCGCCGAGCAGACCACCCGGGTCGAACCCGCCGGGCACGGCCCAGGCGTCGAACCATCCGTCGGTGGCCGCGCGCATGGCGACACAGCGGTCCACCAGGTCGGCCAGCGGCGGGTACGACTCGGGGCTGATCTCCTCCCGCCGCAGCCGGGAGACCAGGCTCTCCGGGCGGGTCGGGCCGTAGGTCAGGTCGATGGCCCGCAGCTCGGCGACCGCGTCGCGGAGCGCCTCACCGACGGCCCGGCGGCCCAGCCAGCCGGGCGCGTTGAGCAGCAGCGTGTACTCGACGACACCGGCGTGGACGGTGTGCTGCACGGCGATCCGGTCCGCGATCGCCGCGCCGGCCCGGTCGATGCGCTGGGTGCGGAGACCGAGCCGCAGGTCGGGGCGGCGGTGCCGGAAACCGGACAGCTCGGGCCATCGCGTACGCGGCTGCTCGTCGATACGCACTGGAGATCGCCTCCTCGCGACGGGCGGTCGCCCCGTCGCGGCCGCCGACACGGGTCCCGTGACCCGCTCATCACGAGGCTAGGCAGCGAAGATGACCGCACCATGAATGTCACCTGGGAGGGTGCTGTGCATCGGGTGCTCCCACATTCTGGACGGTCCGTACCGGGAGGCGGGACGGCGGCGTACCGTGGTGCGAACGGCGAGCAGAGGAGCAGAGGCGTGGCACGGATCGCGGTGGTGGCCGGGGACGGTATCGGTCCCGAGGTGGTCGCGCAGGCCCGCAAGGTCCTCGAAGCCGTGCTCCCGGGCGTGGAGGCCACCGAGTACGACCTCGGCGCGGCCCGCTGGCACCGTACCGGAGAGGTGCTGCCCGACTCCGTCCTGGCCGAGCTGGCCGGGCACGACGCGATCCTGCTGGGCGCCGTCGGCGACCCGACCGTGCCGCCGGGCGTGCTGGAGCGCGGCCTGCTGCTCAAGCTCCGGTTCGCCTTCGACCAGTACGTCAACCTCCGCCCGTCGCGGCTCTGGCCGGGGACGGCCGGGCCGCTCGGCAGCGTCAAGCCGGGCGAGGTCGACCTGGTGGTGGTGCGGGAGGGCACCGAGGGGCTCTACGCCGGCGCCGGTGGCTCCCTGCACAGGGACACCCCGGCCGAGATCGCCACCGAGGAGAGCCTCAACACCCGGCACGGCGTGGAGCGGGTGATCCGTGACGCGTTCGCCCGGGCGCGCCGCCGGGAGCGCCGCAAGGTCACGCTGGTGCACAAGACCAACGTGCTGACCCACGCCGGCTCGCTCTGGTCCCGCACCTTCGAGGCCGTCGCCGCCGAACACCCCGACGTGACCACCGAATACCAGCACGTCGACGCGGCCGCCATGTTCCTGGTCACCCAGCCGCAGCGCTACGACGTCGTGGTCACCGACAACCTCTTCGGTGACATCCTCACCGACATCGCCGCGGCCGTGACGGGCGGCATCGGTCTGGCGGCCAGCGGGTGCATCAACCCGGAGGGCGCCTACCCCTCGATGTTCGAGCCGGTACACGGCTCGGCGCCGGACATCGCCGGCCAGGGCGTCGCCGATCCGGTCGCCGCCGTACTCTCGGCCGCCCTCCTGCTCGACCAACTCGGGCACGCCGAGGCCGCCGCCCGCGTCACCGACGCGGTCGCCGCCGAGCTGGCCGGCCGCGCGCCGGGCGTACCCGTGCGGACCGCCGAGGTGGGCGACCGGCTCGCCGGCTACGCTGCCGGCTGACGCCCGAGGGTCCCCGCGCCCGACGGTCCGCGACCGGCGGAGCCACGCCGCCTCCACCGGAGGGGCTTCCGGTACGCGCCGAGCGCCGCCCGGGTCGACCGCGGCCCCGCCGCGGCGCCGCCCGTTCGGCGTGCTCGGCCGGCCCGGGCGGCGCTACCCGCTGAACGAACGTTCGGGGTAAGTTTTTTGAGCACCAGTGAAGTCGGCGTGCGATCCCGCATGCCGTCCGTCCCGCAGGGAGGTCAGCGCGATGAGCGGTGGTGACAAGCTCGACTTCGAGATCCGTCCGAATCCCGCGCCGGTATCCGCCGCGGACCGGGCCGCACTGCTGGCCAACCCCGGATTCGGGCGGGTCTTCACCGACCACATGGTGACCATCCGCTACGCGGAGGGCAAGGGCTGGTACGACGCCCGGGTCGAGGCGCGCGCCCCGATCCCGATGGACCCGGCGGCCGCCGTCCTGCACTACGCGCAGGAGATCTTCGAGGGGCTGAAGGCGTACCGCACCGCCGACGGCGGCGTGACGATGTTCCGCCCGGAGGCCAACGCGGCCCGCTTCGCCGCCTCGGCACGGCGGATGGCGATGCCGGCGCTGCCGGAGGGCGCGTTCGTCGACTCGCTGCACCGGCTCATCGAGATCGACCGGGAGTGGATCCCCACCGGCCCGGACGGCAGCCTCTACCTGCGGCCCTTCATGTTCGCCAGCGAGGTCTTCCTCGGGGTCCGGCCGGCCAACGAATACCTCTACGTGGCGATCGCCTCGCCGGCCGGCGCCTACTTCGCCGGTGGGGTCACGCCGGTGAAGGTCTGGGTCTCGCCCGACTACACCCGGGCGGCGCCCGGGGGCACCGGCGCGGCCAAGTGCGGCGGCAACTACGCGGCCTCCCTGGCCGCGCAGGCCGAGGCGATCGAGCACGGCTGCGACCAGGTGGTCTTCCTCGACGCGGTGGAGCGCCGCTTCGTCGACGAGCTGGGCGGCATGAACGTGTTCTTCGTCTACGACGACGGCACCGTGGTGACCCCACCGCTGACCGGCACGATCCTGCCCGGCATCACCCGCGAGTCGGTGCTGACCCTGGCCGTCGAGGCGGGACACCGGGTGGAGGAGCGTCCGGTCACGTTCGACGAATGGCGGGCCGACGCGGCCAGCGGCCGGCTGCGCGAGGTCTTCGCCTGCGGCACCGCCGCGGTCATCACGCCGATCGGTGAGGTCCGCTACCCGGAGGGCGAGTTCCGCATCGGTGGCGGTGAGCCCGGTCAGTTCACGATGGCGCTGCGTCAGCGGCTGGTCGACCTCCAGCGGGGCAACGCCCCCGACCCGCACGGCTGGGTGCAGCGGGTCCTCTGAGTTCGCCGATCACCCGGCCCTCTCCTCCCGCCCGGGAGGGGAGGGCCGGGTGCTTTTTCGGCGGCGCCCGGCGGTCAGGCCAACAGGTGCTCGCGGAGGCCGGCGAGCTGCGCGTCGGTGACGCCGGCGTGGCGCAGGTAGCCCTCCACCGAGCCGTGCCCCAGCCTCAGCTCGGCCAGGAAGAGGCGCATCGCGTCGGGCGGCGAGGCCAGGAACGGCAGCGGCACGTCCACACCCGACGGGGTGCTGGCGACGACCCAGTCGTGGAACCGCTGCGAGGCGCCGCTGCTCAGCGCGTAGTCCTCGGCGATCACGTCGTCGGCCACACCGAGCACCGCGAGCGTGAGCGCGCAGACGATGCCCGTGCGGTCCTTCCCCGCCACGCAGTGCACCACCACCGGGGCGCTGGTGGAGTCGGCGATCAGCCCCACCGCTTCGGCGAGCCCGGCGGTCCCGGTCTGCGCGAGGTCGGCGTACCGGTCGGCCAGGTAGCGGGCCAGGTCGGTTCCGGGCTGGTGCGGCGTCTCGTCCCACTCGGCGTGCTCAGGGTGGATGTGCCGCCAGGCCAGGCCGTCCCAGTCGGGGACGCGGCCGTCGCGCTCCACCTCGTAGGGGCGGCGCAGGTCGATCACCGTGCGGACGCCGAGGGCGGTGAACGCCGCCCGGTCGGTCTCGTCGAGCCGGTGCAGGGAGTCGGAGCGGTAGAGCCGGCCGCTGCGCACGGCGCGGCCGGCGTGGCCGGTGTAGCCACCGACGTCGCGAAAGTTGAACGTCGCGGAGAACGGGATGTGCCGGTTGATTTCAGAGGCATCCACGCCAGACACGGTACCGGCCGGTGGGGCAACGCCCCACCGGCCGGCGAACAGGGAGAACCGTCACCTGGCGGTACCCGGCGGGATGGCCGCGTACGTGTCGCCGTAGTAGCCACCGAGCTTGTCCCGGTAGGCCGGATCGGTGTCGGCGGTCTCGTCGAACTCGGGCGCGGCCTTGATCTGGTCCTTGCTCCGGTCGACGTAGACCTTCCGCTCGTCGTGGTCGACGTGGTTGACGGTGCCGGCAGGGATCATGACCTTCTTGCCGAAGATCCACGGACCGGTGTCGACCACGAGGTAACTGGAGTTGACCTCGTGGCTGGCCCGGTCCACCTTGCCGATGCCGCCGTCACCCGCCTCGACCTTGTAGCCCACCAGGTCGACGCTGGCCACGCCCGCGTCGTCCCGGTAGCGCCAGGGGTCGAAGGTGCCGCCGGGCGTGCCGCCCGGGAAAGCACCCTGGCCGCCCGGCGCGAGCGGATCCGGCGTCCCGTGGGTCGTTCGAGGGTCGAGCCGCTCCATGGCGTTTCACTCCTCTTCTCGACTGATCGGGGGTTGGTGCCCTGTCAGCCCCATGTCCTACCCGGTGTCGAGATCGCTACACCTGGCGGTCGGAAAGTGCGGTTTCTCGTCCCGGGATGTGGATTGTTTCTCCCAAAGAGCGGAGCGAGGTGGCAGAGTAATCATCGTGACCAGCACCGCCCTGCTTATTGGTAACTAGCGCGCCGGCTTCCTCTCCGCCGAGCGCGCAGACCTCCCGCATCCGCGGGGGGTCTTTTTGTTGCTCGCGGTGGTCCGTCCGGCGCTGCCCCGCCCGCGTCCCCCAGTCCGTGCAGAGAGAGGCACGCCATGAGGTTCCAGGTCTACGACACGACGCTGCGCGACGGCGCGCAGCGCGAAGGACTCACCTACTCGGTGGTCGACAAGCTGGCGGTGGCGCGCCTGCTGGACGAGTTCGGGGTGGGCTTCATCGAGGGCGGGTGGCCGGGGGCGGTGCCGAAGGACACGGAGTTCTTCCAGCGGGCGCGCAAGGAACTCGACCTGCGGCACGCGGTGCTCGTCGCGTTCGGCGCGACCCGCCGCGCCGGCCTCGCGGTCACCGAGGACCCCCAGGTGCGGGCGCTCCTCGACGCGGAGACCCCGGCGGTGGCGTTGGTCGCGAAGGCCGACCTGCGGCACGTCGAGCGGGCGTTGCGCACCACCGCTGCGGAGAACCTCGCGATGATCCGCGACACGGTGGCGCACCTGGTCGCCGAGGGGCGCCGGGTCTTCGTCGACGGTGAGCACTTCTTCGACGGCTACCGGCACGACCCGGCGTACGGCGCGGCCGTGGTGGAGACCGCGCTGGCCGCCGGCGCCGAGGTCATGGTGCTCTGCGACACCAACGGCGGCATGCTTCCGTCCCAGGTCACCGCGGCCATCAACGACCTGACCGAGCGGCTCGGTGTCGCGCCCGAGCGGCTCGGCATCCACTGCCAGAACGACACGGCCTGCGCGGTCGCCAACACGATCGCCGCCGTCGAGGCGGGGGTCCGCCACGTCCAGGGCACCGCCAACGGCTACGGCGAGCGGCCGGGCAACGCGGACATCTTCGCGGTCGTCGCCAACCTCCAGCTCAAGCTCGGGCTGCCCGTCCTACCCGACGGCTGCCTGGAGCAGATGGTGCGGGTCTCGCACGCCATCGCCGAGATCGCCAACATCGCCCCCGACACCCACCAGGCGTACGTCGGGGCCGCCGCCTTCGCCCACAAGGCGGGGCTGCACGCGAGCGCGATCAAGGTCGACCCGTTGCTCTACAACCACGTGGACCCGTCGGTGGTGGGCAACGACATGCGGATCCTGGTGACCGAGATGGCCGGCCGGGCCAGTGTCGAGCTCAAGAGCCGCGAGCTCGGGCTGGACCTGGCCGGCCATCCGGACACGCTGTCCCGGGTCACCCGGCGGGTGAAGGAGCTGGAGGCGGGCGGCTGGTCGTTCGAGGCCGCCGACGCCTCGTTCGAGCTGCTCGTCCGCTCCGAGCTGCCGGAGGGGGCGCCGGCGCGACCGTTCGCGCTGGAGTCGTACCGGGTCCTGGTCGAGCACCGGGAGGACGGTGCGGTGGTCTCCGAGGCGACCGTCAAGATCCGCGTACGGGGCGAGCGCGTGATCGCCACCGCCGAGGGGAACGGCCCGGTCAACGCGCTGGACGAGGCGCTGCGGGTGGGGCTGGCCCGGCACTATCCGGAGCTGCTCGGCTTCGAGCTGGCCGACTACAAGGTGCGGATCCTGGAGGGCAGCCACGGCACCGGTGCGGTCACCCGTGTCCTGGTGGAGACCGCCGGAGGCGGCCGTGACTGGACCACCGTGGGTGTGCACCCCAACGTGGTCGAGGCGAGCTGGCACGCCCTCGTCGACGCCCTCACCTACGGCCTCTCCCACGCCAAGGTCTGACCCCCTCGCTTCGTTGATCATGCAGTTGTGGTGCCAGGAGCGCCCCGATCCGCCCCGGTCGTCCACCACCACAACTGCATGATCGCCGCGAGTCGGCCCGGGTGTCAGGGGAGGCGGAGGGTGGCCAGGACCGGGCGGTGGTCGGTGCCGGGAAGGTCCAGCACCTCGACCCGCTGGACGGCGACGCGGCGGTCGACAAGGACGTGGTCGATGGTGACCGGCGGGATCAGGTCGCCGTCGTACGGGCCCCAGGTGCCGACGAGCCCCTGGCCCGTGGCGTCGGCGGCGTCGACGTAGCCGGTGCTCAGCAGCGCGCGCAGCGGTGCGTGGTCCAGGGTGGCGTTGAAGTCGCCGGCGAGGATCCGCAGTGGCCCGTCCGGGGTGGCCGGGGGCTGTGCGGCCAGGTCCTCGTGCCAGAAACCGAGCTGGTCCAATGCGTACGGGGCGGCGGGGTGCGCCGACTCGACGTGCACCGGTGGCGCGCCGGGGACCGCGACCGTGGCGTACGCCTGCGTGAAACCCCAGCCGCCGCGGTGCCTCCGGACCCCCGGCTCGCTGACCGGAAAGCGTGCGTAGAGGCCCGATCCCGGGGTGCCGACCAGCGGGTTGAGCTGCCGGTGGGGCAGCAGCCGGTCGAGCCCGAGCCGGTCGAGGTCGGCCTGCGCGGCGGGGGTGAACTCCTGCACCACGAGCACGTCCACGTGGTGCCGCCGGACCAGGTCGACCAGCACCGCCGGATCGGCGGCGCCGGCGAGGAGGTTGGCGGTGAGCAGCCGTACGGTCGGCCCGGTGGCCGGGGGCGGCTCGGCGGCCACGGCCCGGGGCGCCACCACGGCGAGCAGCGCGACGGCCGTGACCGCCGCGACCGCCGCCGCCCACCGACGTCGCAGGGCGAACGCGAGCACCACGGGCAGTGGACTCCAGGCGGCGACGTACGGGGTGAAGGCGAGCGCCTGCACGGCCGGCCCCCGGTCGAGGCCGGCCAGGCGGAGCGCGGCCCAGAGCGCGGCGGGGGCCACGGCGAGCCAGCAGAGGGTGGTCGCCACCCGACCGGGCCGGGTGTCGGCAGCCGGCTTCCCACCGTCGACGATCATCCGAGCAACCTACCCCGACGCGGGCGGTGCCCGTCGTCCCGCCACACCATTTCATGAATGGTCGACCATTCACTTTTCGCAATTCCGGGAACGCTTTCAGGGCACCCGGAAAGGTGCGCTCCGCTATTGACGCCCCACATTTTGCGGTGCTACGTTCCACGTGGCTGGAGCCCCGAAACGCTGAGTAGTAATACCTGCTCAGCATGGGTGCAGGTCGCGTGAGGAGCGATATTTTACGGTGCGGTAGATCCAATTTCCTCGGCGGTTGACCAACGGGACCCTCCGGCAATGGGAAAAGGGCACCATCCGTCCCGCCCCGCGGGTCGGCCGAATTCGCACGGTCACACAAGGGGGACCACCATGACCATTTCCTTCCGACGTAAGGCGGCTGCGGTCACGTTCGCCGTCCTCGGGCTCACCCTGGCCGGGGGCGGGATCGCCATCGCCCAACCGGCTGCGAAGGCGCCCGAGGCCGTCCAGCCCGCGGCCCGGGCCAACGGCTCGCAGCCGCCGGTGTCGGCGGAGTCGGCCCGCGTCTCGCGGGCGCTCACCGCCAAGGCGACGACCCTCGCCGCCACCACCACGCTCACGATCGTGAACGCCAACGGCACCAAGGCCCGGGGTACCGGCACCGTCATCAAGTACGGCGTCGGTCAGTACGAGGTCCAGTTCGGCTACGTCGTCACGGGTGGGGTGTACGTGGCCACCATCGGGCGGCCCGACTCCTGCTGCGTGCCGCCGTCCGGTGAGGTCTCCGTGGCGCCGCGGCTCCAGACCCCCAACGGGGTCTTCGTGCAGACCCGCAACTCGGCGGGCGCGGCGGCGGACCTGCCGTTCCACCTGGTCGTTCACCTGTCCTGACCCGCACCGACGTCGGCCCCCGCGCGATCCCGCGCGGGGGCCGCGCCGTGTCCGCCCCCAGCGGCGGGTGTGACGCGCCCCGGTGGGGGAAGAGCCCCACCGCCGACGGCTGCCGCTGCCCGGACGCGTGGCTCCTGCCGGCCCGACCCGTCCGTCCCTCGCTCGGGCGGGTTGTCCCGTTCCGGGGTTGAAACGGCCGCTCCGGCGCTGATAATCCGACGTTTGTCCGACCATCGGCCCGGGAAGCAAGCACCGTGACGGACATCTCGGACACCCTGGCCAGCCTGCCCAGCGCGGTCGAAGCCGAACCGGCACCGGCCGACCTGGAACAGACCCTCATCGAGGTCAGACGCGTGATCGTCGGGCAGGATCGGCTCGTCGAGCGCCTACTCACCGCCCTTCTCGCCGATGGGCACTGCCTCCTGGAGGGGGTGCCCGGCGTGGCCAAGACGCTCGCCGCGCAGACCCTCGCCACCGTCGTGGGCGGCACCTTCTCCCGGATCCAGTTCACCCCCGACCTCGTCCCCTCCGACATCGTCGGCACCAGGATCTACCGGGCGTCGCAGGAGACCTTCGACATCGAGCTGGGCCCGGTGATGGCCAACCTCGTGCTCGCCGACGAGATCAACCGGGCCCCGGCCAAGGTGCAGTCGGCGCTGCTGGAGGCGATGGCCGAGCGGCAGGTCTCCATCGGCGGGCGCACCTTCCCCGTCCCCTCGCCGTTCCTGGTGCTCGCCACGCAGAACCCGATCGAGTCGGAGGGCGTCTACCAGCTGCCCGAGGCGCAGCGGGACCGGTTCCTCATGAAGGTTGTCGTCGACTATCCGAGCGACGCCGACGAGCTGGCGATCCTCTACCGCATGAGCACCGACCGGCCCACGCCGCACCGGGTGCTCGACCCCGACCGGCTGCGTCAGCTCCAGGAGCGCGCCGAACGGGTCTTCGTCCACCACGCGCTGGCCGAGTACGTGGTCCGGCTCATCCTGGCCACCCGCGACCCCGGGCGGTTCGGTCTCCAGGACGTCGAGCCGCTGCTCGCGTACGGGGCGAGCCCACGGGCCACCCTGGGCCTGGTCGCTGCCGCACGCGCCCAGGCGCTGCTGCGCGGCCGCGAGTACGTCCTGCCGGAGGACATCCGGGAGCTCGCCCCCGACGTGCTCGCCCACCGCCTCGTGCTCTCGTTCGACGCGATCGCCGACGGCGTGACCGCCGAGTCGGTGGTGCGCCGGCTGGTGGAGGCCGTGCCCCCGCCCCGGCTCGCCGCGCAGCCCGAGCAGGCGTCGTCGGACCTGGCGGCGGCATGAGGCGCGGGGTCACCGCGGCGCCGCCCGTGCCGGTGGATCCGGGCCTCGCCGAACTCGCCCCCGACGAGCGTCTGCGCCGGCTGGAACTGACCGTCCGGCGGCGGCTGGACGGCCTGCTCCACGGCCAGTACCGCGGACTGCTGCCGGGGCCCGGCAGCGAGCCGGCCGGCAGCCGCGAGTACCGACCCGGCGAGGACGAGGTGCGCCGGATGGACTGGGCGGTGACCGCCCGGACCGCGGTGCCGCACGTCCGCGAGGTCGACGCGGACCGGGAACTGACCACATGGCTGCTGGTGGACGGCAGCCCGAGCATGGAGTTCGGCACGGCCGAGCTGGACAAGCGGGAGTTGTCCGTCGCGGCGGTGGCCGCGATCGGCTTCCTCACGGCCGGGGTGGGGAACCGGCTCGGGGCGCAGGTGGTCACGTCGTCGGGGCTGCGCGGGTTTCCGGCGCGCGGCGGGCGTACGCACCTGTTGAGCCTGCTGCGAACCCTGCTGAACGCACCGCGCAGCGGTCTGCGCGACGGGCCCGGCGTGCCCGCGTCGCCGGACCTGGCCGACGCGCTCGCCGCGGTGCACCGGGTGGCGAACCGGCGCGGCCTGGTCGTCGTCGTCTCCGACTTCCTCGACGGCCTGCCCGACGATCCCGACGAACCACCGCCCTGGGAACGGCTCCTGCGCCGGCTCGCCGTCCGCCACCAGGTGCTCGCCGTGGAGGTGACCGACCCGCGCGAGCTGGAGCTGCCCGACGTCGGGCTGGTCACCCTGGTCGACCCGGAGACCGGGCACCGCCGCGAGGTGTCCACCTCGGACCGTCGGCTGCGGGACCGGTACGCGGCGGCCGCCGCGGCCCAGCGCGACCAGGTACGCCAGGTGTTGCGCCGCAGCGGGGCGGGTCACCTGGCGTTGCGTACCGACCGGGACTGGTGCGCCGACATCGTCCGCCACGTGCAGTCGCACCGGCGTCTGGCGGCGGCCGCCGCCCCGGGCGCGGGCCGGGGAGGTCTCTCGTGACCTGGCTGTCGCCGGCTCGGCTCTGGCTGTTGCTCGGGGTGCTCGCCCTGGCGGCGGCGTACCTGCTGATGCAGCGACGACGCAGCCGGTACGCCGTCCGCTTCACCAACCTGCGGCTGCTCGACCGGATCGCGCCGGAGCGACCGGCCTGGCGCCGACACGTACCCGCCGGACTCTTCCTCGCCATGCTGGCGCTGCTGGTGGTCGGTTTCGCCCGACCCACGGCGGAGGTACGCGTGCCACGCGAGCGGGCCACCGTGATGGTGGCGGTCGACGTCTCGACCTCGATGCTCGCCACCGACGTCGACCCGGACCGGTTGGCCGCTGCCAAACAGGCGGCGAGCCGCTTCGTCGACGGCCTGCCGGAGGAGTTCAACGTGGGGCTCGTGGCGTTCGCCGGCAGCGCCGCGGTGCTGGTGCCGCCCGGCACCGACCGGGAGCGCCTGCACGAGGGCATCGACCGGCTCGCCGAGGGGATCACCGGCGTGCAGGGCACCGCGATCGGCGAGGCGATCAACACCTCGCTCGGCGCGGTGAAGGGCCTGGACAGTCAGGCGGCCAAGGAACCACCACCGGCCCGGGTCGTGCTGCTCTCCGACGGCGCCAACACGTCCGGGCTCGACCCGATGGAAGCCGCCGCGGCGGCGGTGGCCGCCAAGGTGCCGGTGCACACCATCTCGTTCGGAACCCCGAGCGGCTCCGTCGACCGGGGCGGGCGACCGATCCAGGTGCCGGTGGACGGGCAGACCCTGCAGGCGGTCGCCGACGAGACCGGCGGCATGTTCCACCAGGCGAGCACGACGGAGGAGCTGCGCGCGGTCTACGACGACATCGGCACGTCGGTCGGCTACCGCACCGAACGGCAGGACGTCTCCGCCCGGTTCATCGGTCTCGGGCTGGTGCTCGCGATGGGGGCGGCGGCCGGCTCGATGCGCTGGTTCTCCCGCCTGCCCTGACACCCGGCGACCGGTGCCGTACCCGGCCAGGTCACCCGCTCAGACCCGCCCGACGTGAGGAGTACGCATGGCTGTACAGACCGGACTGGGTGAGCCGCGCGGTCCGTGGTTCGTCTCTCCGGAGCTGGACCCGGACGGCCGGTACGGGGACGCAACCGGGTCGGCACGCGAGGCCGCCGCCCGACGCTGGCGGCGTCGGCTGCTGGCGGGGCTGGCCGTCGTGGCCCTCTCCGCGGCCTCGGGCGCCGCGGCCGGCGGCTGGGTGGCGAGCCGCGACGGGGAACCGGGACCGGCCGCGGCCTCGGCGGCTCCCGTGCCGGCGGAGCTGGTCACCGCGGCCGAGCGGACCGTGCCGGGGGTGGTGTCGGTGATGGTGGGCGGTGGCGGCTCCGGTGCGGCGACCGCCACCGGCTCCGGCTTCGCCGTGGACAACGAGCAGCACATCATCACGAACGACCACATCCTGGCCAAGGGCGGCGGCGGATCGGTCACGGTCGAACTGCCCGACGGCCGCCGGTACACCGCGGAGGTGGTCGGCCGCGAGTCGAGCAGCGACCTGGCCGTGCTCAAGGTGCCGCCGAACGCCGGGCTGGCGCCGTTGCCGCTGGCCAAGCCGGGGTCGACCCGGGTGGGCGAGCCGGTGCTGGCCGTCGGGTCGCCGCTCGGCCTCGCCGGCACCGTCACGGCCGGGATCGTCAGCGCGTTGAACCGTCAGGTGCGGCTCGGCGCCAACCGGCACACGGCGGTGCAGACCGACGCGTCCATCAACCCGGGCAACTCGGGTGGGCCGCTGGTGAACGCGCGCGGCGAGGTGGTCGGGGTGAACACCGCGATCGCGACCATCGACGGCAACGGCTCCATCGGCATCGGGTTCGCCATTCCGATCGAGCAGGTGCAGCAGACCGCCGACACGATCATCGGCAAGGGCGGCTGAGCTGCGGGTACGGCTCGTTTGCGCGGCGTGGGAACCCGATTACTGTCGGATATCCGGCCAGGGAGCATCGGGCCATGGAAATATTACGCTGAGTGTGGATACTGGCGTGGGTGGAAGGTCCTCTCATCGCGGTCCTCCTCCTGGTGGGCCTGCTCATCGGATCAGGTGTGGGGTCGGCCTACACCCGCGCGCGGCGCGGCTGGGCCGACTACCAGACGGCGAAAAAGGGTGTGCCGGGCGCGCGGAAGACGGCCTGGCTGCTGATCCGCGCGGTCACCACGAAGATCGGCGTGATCGCCCTGCTGCTGATCGGCGCCGTCGCGTACGCCGCGGTCGGCTCCGACGACGAGACGGCGGGCCCGGCGCCCAGCCCGAGCGTCACCGGTCCGGCCTCGACGGAAAGTGAGCGGGCCGGGCGCTAGCCTCAGGGGGTGGATGGCGGACTGCGGGTGACCGAACGGTGGGTCGTTCCGCCCACCGAGCTACGGGAACGCTTCTCCCGGTCGTCCGGCCCCGGCGGACAGGGAGTCAACACCGCCGACTCGCGGGTCGAGCTGAGCTTCGACCTCGCGGGCTCGCCCAGCGTGCCAGAGACGCTGCGGGCCCGCGCTCTGAGCCGGCTCGCCGGGCGGCTCGTCGACGGTGTGCTCACCATCGCCGCGAGCGAGCACCGGGCGCAACTGGCCAACCGCGAGGCCGCCCGCGAGCGGCTCGCCGCCCTGCTGCGCGAGGCCGTGGCGCCGCCACCCCCACCACGTCGACCGACCCGCCCGTCCCGGGGCGCCAAGGAACGCCGGCTGGCCGAGAAGAAACGCCAGTCGCAGCGCAAACGGGACCGCCGCGTCGACGGCGACTGACCACCCGGTCCGGCCGCAGCCGAACACGCCGCCGAGACCGGCCCGTGCGAGGTGGCGCGCCGGTCAGGCGTCCGACCCGGCCAGGAGCTTCTCGCACTCCGCGATGAGCCGGGCCCGCAGCGGGGCGGCCCGCTCGGCGAACGACCGCTGCGCCCGCGCGTACTCGTGCCGGCCCTCGGCGGTCTCCACCCGCACCGGCGGGTAGCCCAGGTCGGCGAGGTCGTACGGGCTGGCCCGCATGTCCAGCGTGCGGATCTCCCGGGCCAGCGCGAAGGCGTCCGCGACCAGCTCGCTCGGCACCAGCGGGGAGAGCTTGTAGGCCCACTTGTAGAGGTCCATGTTGGCGTGCAGACAGCCCGGCTGTTCGTGGGCGTGCTGGGTCTCCCGCGTCGGGGTGAGCAGGTTCAGCGGGCGGGCCGGCGCGGTGAAGAACCGGTACGCGTCGAAGTGGCTGCACCGGATCCGGTTCGCCTCCACCGTCCGCGCGGTCTCCTCCGGGCTGAGCCGCAGCGGCCAGGCGTTGTGGCGTACCTCCGCCTGGGTCTGCCGGTAGACCATCGCCCACTCGTGCATCCCGAAGCACCCGATGTGCGGCGGGCGGTCCGCCGTCGCGGCGAGCAGGGACCGGATCCAGCGGATCGACTCGGCGCGCCGCGCGCGTACCGCCTCGGTGTCGACGGTGACCCCGGCGGGCCCGGCGCGGTAGTCGCGGCCGAACTCGGCCGGGTCGGCGTCGCGCAGCGCCACCCCGGCGCCCGGATGCCAGCGGCGCAGCTGCGCCGGGCGGTGCGAGTAGTAGGTGAAGAGGAAGTCCTCCACCGGATGCTTCTCGCCCCGCCTGCGGCGGGCCAGGTGCGGGGTGAGCCAGGCGTCGACCCGCTCCTCGTGCGCCCGCCGGCGGGCCCGCCAGTCCGCCGCGTCGAGCGCGGTGGGGGAGGCGAGGGCGGCGGTCACGGACCCCAGGGTACGACCGCCGTCCCGCGCCCGACGTCAGGGCATGTTCACCCGGACCCCGGCGGAGAACACCCCGCTGCGCAGCTCCAGCTGTTGCGGCGGGTCCTGCCCGTCGACGGTGAAGACGAGCGGCAGCACGACCCGGCTGCCCGCGGCCACCGGCTGGGCGAAGACGTCCCGCCCCAGGTTGGCCCGCCGGGTGGCCTCCTCGTCGACGCCCACCCACCGGCCGCCCGGCAGGTACGCCCGCTGCAACTGGCCGTGCCAGGCCTGGTGCTCCGGCGTGAGGTTGCGCACACCGACGGTCGCCTGGCACTGCCGCCCGGTGGCGGCGCCGGCCGCGCAGGCCACCCGGTAGACGGTGAACTCGAACGCCGTCTCCCGCAGCGGCATGCCGACCGGACCGGCTGCGCCCTTGCCCCGCCACCCACCGCTGGTCGGCTGGCTGTCCGGGTCGACGGCGGCGACCTGGCGGGTCGCGGTGAAGCCGGCCACGCCCACCACCGCGGCGAGCACCAGCACGGAGGCACTCACCAGCAGCCACACCGGTGGCTTGCGCCGCCGGGTCACCGCCTGCGGCGCCGACGGGCGCGGGTAGATGGTGCCCCGCCCCTGGCGGGGGTCGTTCGGCGGCGGCGGGGTGCCGGCGGCGAGAGCGGCGGCCACCGGGCGGCGGCGCCGACGCCGCCACACCCACCAGCCGAGGCCGGCGAGCAGCAGCACCCCGGCACCCACGCCCGCCAGCACCGGGGCCTGTTGCCAGGGCGGCGTGCCGTCGGCCCGACGCACCGGGCCGCCCGCCGCGTTCCAGGTGGCGGTCGCGCAGTCGTACGGCCGGTTGCCGTCACTGGTGAAGGCGCAGGCCGGCGCGGTCACCGCCTGACCCGTCGGGGCGCCGGCGAGCGACGTGTTCAGGGTGGTGACGCTCCGCGCCGGGAGCTTCAACCGCCACGTCACCTCACTCGCGGACTGGCCGGCGACCGGGCCGGCGTGACCGCCGGCGGTGATGACCGACGCTTTCGCGCCCGCCGGAAGCTCCTGCCGGATCGTGGTCTCCACCGGGGAGTTTCCGCTGTTGCGGACGTGGATCCGGTAGGCCGGGGCCGGCGTGGGCGCCGGCGCGACGGCCACGGTGACCGGCGGCTTCGGCGGTGGCGGCAGGGCCTGGGTCGGTGTGGGCACCGCCGGTGGCGCCGCCGGCATGCCGGGCTTGGCCGAGTTCGCCGACTCCGACGGTGTCGGGTCGGGCGCGGCCACCGCCGGTCGCGGCTGTGCGGCTGCCGGGTCGGGCACCACCGCGGGCAGCGCCGGCACGGCGGCGAGGATGCCGAGGCAGTGTACGAACACCGCGAGGGCCTTGTGGTGTCGTGTCGATGCAGGCATACGAACGAACCTCCGGAGCCGACGCTAGGGGCGCGGTCACGTCGTGCGGGTACGAAGTCGGGAAACGAGCCCCGGTCACCCGCCGGTCGCGTAGGCTGACCCGCCGCGGCGGGGCCCGGCTGGGGCGGCCCGACCTGGGACGACCGTTCGCGGGGTTAGATTGGCCTGGTGCGTATCGCTCGTTTCGCTCATGCCAAGGGAATGTCGTTCGGGGTCGTCGAGGGCGAGCCGGAGGCCGGGCCGCAGGGCCTGACCATCGCCGAGATCGAGGGCCACCCGTTCGGCCAACTCACGTTCAGTGGCGCCCGGTGGGCGCTCTCCGATGTCCGCCTGCTCTCGCCGATCCTGCCCAGCAAGGTCGTCTGTGTCGGCCGCAACTACGCCGAGCACGCCGCGGAGCACGGCAACGAGGTGCCGAAGGAGCCGCTGCTCTTCCTCAAGCCGTCCACCTCGGTGATCGGTCCCCGGGACGCCATCCGGCTGCCGATCTTCTCCAAGCAGGTCGAGCACGAGGCGGAGCTCGCGGTGGTGATCGGGGCGCCGGGGGCGCGCCGGGCCGACCGTGCGGCCGCCGAGAAGGCCATCTTCGGCTACACCTGCGCCAACGACGTGACCGCTCGGGACCTGCAGCGCTCCGACGGCCAGTGGACCCGGGCCAAGGGCTTCGACTCGTTCTGCCCGATCGGCCCCTGGATCACCACCGGCCTGGACGTCAGCGACCTGGAGATCCGGTGCGAGGTGGGCCCGGACCCGGAGGCCCTGGAGGTCCGGCAGATCGGCCGTACCCGGGACATGGTCTTCGACGTGCCGGCGCTGGTGTCGTACATCTCGCACGTGATGACGCTGCTGCCCGGCGACGTGGTGTTGACCGGCACGCCGGCGGGGGTTAGTCCGCTCACCGACGGGGATACGGTCACCGTGCGGATCGAGGGGATCGGCGAACTCACCAACCCGGTGGTTCCGGTCGCCTGATCCGGCGTCCGACAACCCGAAACCGCAGCTCAGACGGGACATCGGGGGTTGGATTTGGCCTGTCGGCGGCGGGAGGGTAAAGTTCATTCCCGGCGCCGCAAGGGGCCAATGGGGTATGGGGTAATTGGCAGCCCGACTGATTCTGGTTCAGTTAGTCTAGGTTCGAGTCCTGGTACCCCAGCGCAGCCGGGGATTCGTGAGAATCCCGGCCGCTGGATTCTGGCGGAGTTCCGCTCCGCTCCTCGCGAGAGGGGCGGCAGCTCATGATCTCTGATAGAGTCGCAGCTTCCCCGCCCGCGAGGGCGTGGAAGCATGAAGTTCTGGCCCCGTCGTCTAGCGGCCCAGGACGCCGCCCTCTCAAGGCGGTAGCGCCGGTTCGAATCCGGTCGGGGCTACGTAGCGTAGACAGCCCGTCCCACCTCGTGGGGCGGGCTGTCTCGTGTGCTGCGGCGGTTTCCGCGGCCCGACCCCCCTCGTCGAGGGCTGGACGTGGTGCCGCTAGACTACTGCCGCACCGCTCGTCCGGGCGGTGAAGTAGGAAAAGTGCCTGGCCCCGTCGTCTAGCGGCCCAGGACGCCGCCCTCTCAAGGCGGTAGCGCCGGTTCGAATCCGGTCGGGGCTACCACACCAAGAGCCCGTCTCGCCCCGCGAGACGGGCTCTTGCCGTTACTCCCCCCACCCCCGCCGCCTCCCGCCCGCCCGGTTGATCATGAAGTTGTGGCCCCCCCCCCCCCCCCCCGGGGGGGGGGGGCCACATGAAGAACACCCCGGGGGTGGGGGGGGCGGGGCGGGGGGCGGGGGGGGGGGGGGGGGGGGGCGCCCCCCCCGGGGGGGGGGGGGCCCCCCGGGGCGGGGGGGGGGGGGGGGGGGGGGGCGCGGCGGCCCCCCCCCCCCCGGGGGGCCCCCCCCCCACCGCGTCCGCTCAGGACGGGTCGAGGTGCCGCGCCATCACCCGTTCGCAGAGGCCGTTGGGCATCCGGTCGCCCAGTTCTTCCGTCGTCGCGAAGCCGTGGCGTCGGTAGAGCCCGTCCGCCGCCACGTCCCCGCCGTGACCGTCGGGGCGACGGGGGACCGCCCGGGGCCGCGTGCCGGAGGCAGAGGGGACGCGACCCCGGACGGGGTTCGGGGTGAATCAGCCGGCGGTGGTGCAGGACAGCACGGCCGGCGCCGGGTTGCTGCCGCTCCACGAGCCGAGGAAGCCGAAGGTCGTGCTCGCCCCCGGGGCCAGCACGCCGTTGTAGCCGACGTTGCGCGCGGTGACCAGGGAGCCGCTGGTCGACACGGTGGCGTTCCACGCGGAGCTGACCTGCTGTCCGTTGGCGTACGTCCAGCTGACCGACCAGCCGCGCGTGGCCGAGCCCCCGGCGGTCACCTGCACCTCGGCCTGGAAGCCACCGGCCCACTGACCGGTCACCCGGTAGGTGGCGGTGCACGCGCCGGCCGGCGGCGGGGTCGTGGGCGGCGGCGTGGTCGGCGGTGGCGTGGACGGGCCGCCGGAGAAGTCGACGTCGCTGCACAGGTAGTACGACTGGTCGAGGTGGCTGGCCTGCCAGATCGTGTAGACGATGTGCCGCCCGGTGCGGCCGGGCGCGTCGGCCGGGATCTCGATCGAGACGCCGCCCGTCTCCGGCTTCCACTGCGAGGCGGGGGTGTTGCCGATCTGGCCGGCAAGTTCGAGGTCGTCCCAGCCCAGCGGCTCGGTGAGCGGGTCGAAGCCCTGGCGGGTCACGTACACCCGGATGTAGTCGGCGCCGTGGCTGGCCTGGTCGAAGAAGCGGACCCGGAAGGTGTTGGACACCGACGTGGTCTTCCAGGCGCCGACGGTGTCCATCGCGTTGTAACGACCGCTCTGGGTACGCCCGCCGCTGCACAGCTGGCCGTTCGGGATCGCGGCCTGGTGGTTGCCGGCGACGCCCTCGCGGAACAGGCCGTTCCAGTTCCACATGGCGTTCGGGTCGGCCTGCCAGGCCTGCCAGCACATCGGATCCTCGGTGGCCATCCGGGGATTCTGGAAGTCGCCGCCCCAGCGCTGCCAGCAGCCGTAGTTGCGTGAGGCGGGATCGACCACCGACCCGTGCGCGGAGACAGGGCTGGCGATGGCGGCGGTCAGCAGCAGGGTGGCGGTCGCCGCGAGGGCGAGCAACCAGCGGGCACGGTGTGATCGGAGTGGAGTGGACACGGGGGCCCCCGGGGGGAGAGGTCGGACGACGACAGCGCCCGGACGACCGGGAGTTGCCTCTCCCGTGCCCGCACTCGCGCGGTTACCGCGTTGGCTCCGCTGGGCAGACTCCCATATCTATCGTCATCGGTCAATTCCTCGGTTCGCGGCGCATGGGGGTGTGCGGGATGCCGTCCTCGACGTACTCGGCGCCGGAGACGGTGAAGCCGTGCCGGGCGTAGAAGTCGACCAGGTACGACTGGGCCTCCAGCACGCACGGGGCGTCACCCACCACGGCCACCGCCTCGGTCATCAGCCGGCTGGCGTGTCCTCCGCCGCGTGCGTGCGGCGCGACCACCACCCGGCCGATCCGGGCCACGCCACCCGGATCGGCCAGGATCCGCAGGTACGCCAGCGGCGCGTCGCCGTCGGTGAGCCAGAGGTGCCGGGTGCCCGGCTCGACGTCGCGCCCGTCGAGTTCCGGGTAGGGGCAGTTCTGCTCGACCACGAACACGTCGACCCGCAGTTTCAGCAGGTCGTGGAAGGTGCGGGTGTCCAGGTCGGCGAAGGTGGCGGTGCGGACCTCGGTCGTCTGCGGCGGCATCCTGCGATGGTAGGTCGTCGGCCCGCGGCTACGTCCCGGCCGGTTCCCGGGGCGTCGTGACCGGCGTGGCCGGCGTCGGCGGCCGCTCCGGTGTCAGGTACGTCGCCGCGACCGCGGCCAGCAGCAGCACCCCGCCGACGAGCACCGGGGCCGGCAGCGGCTCGCCGAGGAGCGCGACGGCGAGCGCCGCCGCGGTGAGCGGCTCCACCAGGGTCAGCACGGCGGCCACGCTCCCCTCGGTGGTGCGCAGCCCGGCGTAGAAGAGGGCGTACGCGACCGCGGTGGTGACCACCCCGAGGTAGAGCAGCAGGGCCACCACGTCCGGGCGGACCGGCACCGTGACGCCGTCGGCCAGGGCTAACGGCGCGAGGGCCAGTGCGCCGATCACCATGGAGATCGTGGTCAGTGTCATCGGCGCCGTGCGCCGGGAGACCTCCCGACTGACGATCGTGGTGGCGGCGTACCCGAGGCCGGAGCCGGCGGCCGCGAGCAGCCCGAGCAGCGGCCGCGGCGCCGACTCGGTGGGCTGCGTCGCCGCCCCGCTGATCAGGGCGAGACCGGCCACCGCCGCCCCGAGCGTGCCGAGCCGCCCCGGGCCGGGTACGCGGCGAGCGCGGACCGACTCCCACGCCGCGGTGAGCACCGGGGCGAGCCCCAGGCTGACCACGGTGGCCACCCCGACGCCGGACAGCGCGACGGCCGCGAAGTAGAGCGCCTGGTAGAGGGCGAGCCCGACGCCGGTGAACAGCAACGGCAGCGGGGCGGCGCGCAGCGCGGCCAGCATGGGGCGCAGCCGGGTGGCGGCGAGCGCCGTGAGGACGAGGGCGGCGATCGCCAGACGGTGGAAGCCGATGGCCACCGGTCCGAGGCCGGTGGTGTCGTGGACGAGGTGGACGACGATCCCGGTGGTGCCCCAGAGCACCCCGGTGAGGGTGATCTGGATCAGGCCGGCGCGGACGGGATCGATCGCCGTCCGGTGTGCGGACGGCGTGCGACGAGAGGACATGGGTGCGCTCCGAGAGGGTGGGCCGCTGACGAGGACGACGTCGGCGGAGCGCACACGACGAGAGGGCCGACCGGGTCACCCGGTCGGTGGCAGGCGCGGCGCTCCGGTCAGGAGCGCGGCGGGGGCAGGACGCCCGGGAACGGCTGCATGCGCTGACCGTACCCCGGCGGTGGACTCAGGCGGGACGCGCGCCGACCGTGTCCCGGATCTCGGCGCCCTGGGCGCCCTCGACGGCGCGGGCGCAGTGCCCGGAGCAGAAGAAGCGTCCGGAGACCTCGACCCCGTGGCCGACGATCTTGATCTGGCAGTGTTCGCAGATGGGTGCCATCTTGTGGATCGCGCACTCGAAGCTGTCGAACGTGTGCGTGTCACCGCTGACGGTGTGCACCTCGAACGCCATCCAGTAGTCGTTGCCGCAGACCTCGCACGTTGCCACGAGAACCCCCCGAATCAGGACATGTGCCCTCAGCGTGCGGCACGTCGGGGCGTCGTCGGGCGAATTGCCGCAGGCCGGCCCGACCCGGCGGCGTGTCGGCTCCGGCGTGTCGGCAGTTAGGCCTGGTGACCGTCCCGCAGCCCGTGGAGGACTCGTGATCAAGCGCAACAAGCTCTTCGGCAACCAGACCCGGGTCACCTTCTGCCTGCCGCGTGACACGCCGCCCGGAGCGGTGAGCGTGGTGGGCTGCTTCAACGGTTGGGAGCCGGGCCGGCACGAGCTGGTCGCCCGCCGGGACGGCACCCGTACGGTGACGGTGCGGCTCGGGCCCGGGGAGTACCGGTTCCGCTACCTGGCCACCGGCGGGGTCTGGCTCGACGACGACACGGCGGACGCCGTCGATGAGCGGGGCAGCACCCTGGTGCTCTGATCGCATCAATCTCCACCGATATTTCTATCGATGGGGGTCTTTACTGTTAATAAAGTTTAATTTATTTTGGTGTCATCTTTCCCTGGTAGAGGAGGTGTCACCATGCGTCGAAGAATCACCCTCCCGATCGTGGCGTCCGGTGCCGTCGTGGCGTCGCTGGCCCTCGCGGCCCCGGCCCAGGCGCACGGCTACGTGTCGTCCCCGCCCAGCCGCCAGGCGCTCTGCGCGCAGAACCGGGTCCCCGACTGCGGTCAGATCAAGTACGAGCCGCAGAGCGTCGAGGGGCCGAAGGGCCTGCGCAACTGCCACGCCAACATCGCCCAGTTCGCCGTGCTCAACGACGACAGCCGGGGCTGGCCGGCCACCTCGGTCGGCAGCACCGTGACCTTCACCTGGATCAACACCGCCCGGCACGCCACCAGCAACTGGGAGTACTGGATCGGCAACACCCGGGTCGGCCTGGTCAACGGCAACAACCAGCAGCCCGGGGCCACCGTCACACACACCGTCAACCTCGGCGGCTTCTCCGGACGGCAGAAGATCCTCGCCGTCTGGAACATCGCCGACACCGCCAACGCGTTCTACTCCTGCATCGACGTGCAGATCGGTGGCGGCGGCGGTCCGGGTCCCACGCCCACCCCGACCCCCACCCCGACGCCCACGCCCACGCCGACCCCGACCCCGACCAACCCGCCGGCCGGCGGCACGTGGACGGCGGGCCGGGCCTACCAGGTCAACGACCAGGTCACCTACGGCGGCCTCACCTACCGCTGCCGGCAGGCCCACACCGCCATCCTCGGCTGGGAGCCGCCGAACGTGCCGGCGCTCTGGAGCCGGATCTGAGCGTACGGGCGCGGCCCGTTCCCGGAGCGGGCCGCGCCTCCCGCCGCGCGCTCCGCGCTCCGGTCGGAACCCGCGTGCCCCCCGCCCCGGCCGGAGCCCGGGGCGTGCTCCTCGGCCCGGCCGGAACCCGGAGGACGGCATGATCCGACTGTCCGCGGCGACCCCGCTGGTCGTCCTGCTGCTGGCCGCGACCGCCGGGTGCGCCGCCGGACCGGTGTCGCCGTCGCCCGACGCGCCCCGGCCGGCGGCCGGGGCCACCGTGCCCGGGGCCTCCGCCACGCCCGCGCCCAGCGGCATCGACCTGCTGTTCCTGACCATGATGGTGGCCCACACCGAGCAGACCCTGGAGATCGTCCGGCTGGCCCGGGACCGGCTGACCGACGCCGACCTGCGGACGCTGGTCGCCGCGATCGACGCCACCGAGACCGACGAGCTGACCACCATGCGGGCCTGGCTGCGCGAGGCCGGCCCGTCCGCCGGGCCGGGACGCCACGCCCACGACGGGCACGGGGTCACTCCGGCGGAGCTGGACCGGCTGCGCACCGCCACCGGCAACGACGTCGACCGGGTGCTGCGCGAGGTGCTCGGCGCTCACCAACGGTCGGCGGCCGACCTGGCCCGGGCTCACCTGGCCGCAGGCACCGACCCGCGGGTGCTCGACCTGGCCCGGCGCGTCGAGCAGTCCCGCAGCGCCGAGGTGCGACTCATGAGCACGGCCACCGGGTGAGCCGCCACGTCGAGGTCAGCGCGGTTCGAGCCGGATGGACACCGAGTTGACGCAGTGCCGGGTGTCCTTGGGCGTGAAGCCCTCGCCGTGGAAGACGTGCCCCAGGTGGCTGTCGCACCGGGCGCAGCGGATCTCCGTGCGGACCATGCCCAGGCTGCGGTCCTCGATCTCCTTCACCCGGCCCGGGATGGCGTCGTCGAAGCTCGGCCAGCCGCAGTGCGAATCGAACTTGGTGTCGCTGGAGAAGAGCTCCAACCCGCAGGCGCGGCAGTGGTAGACGCCGGGCGTCTTCGTGTCCACGTACTCACCGGTCCACGGGGCCTCCGTGCCGGCCTGGCGCAGCACCCGGAACTCCTCCGGGCTCAGGCGGACGCGCCATTCGTCCTCGGTGCGGGGCAGCTCGCTGTCGTCAAGACTCACGGGCCAACCGTACGCCGGACGTCGTACCCGTCGCATATGGTCGCGGGATGGGTGGCACCACGAAGGCAAGCGTCACCGAGATCGAGGTGGCCGGGCACACCGTCCGCCTGAGCAGTCCGGACCGGGTGATCTTCCCCCAGCGGGGCTTCACCAAGGCCGACGTCTTCCACTACTACCTGGCCGTGGGCGACGGGATCATGCGGGCCCTGGGCGACCGGCCCACCACGTTGCAGCGCTTCCCCGAGGGCATCGAGGGGGAGATGTTCTTCCAGAAGCGGGTGCCGGCCCGGGGCGTGCCGCCGTGGGTGCGCACCGCGGAGATCAGCTTCCCCAGCGGCCGGACGGCCGCCGAGCTGTGCCCGGCCGACCTGGCGCACGTGGCCTGGGCCGCGCAGATGGGCACGGTGGTGTTCCACCCGTGGCCGGTCCGCGCCGGCGACGTCGATCGCCCTGACGAGCTGCGCGTCGACCTCGACCCGCAGCCGGGCACCGACTTCACCGACGCCGCGGAGGCCGCCGGTGAGGTGCGCGCCGTGCTCGACGAGCTGGGCGCGACCGGCTGGGCGAAGACCTCCGGCGGCCGCGGCGTCCACGTCTACCTGCGCATCCATCCCCGCTGGACGTTCATCGAGGTGCGGCGGGCCACCATCGCGCTGGCCCGCGAGGTGGAGCGCCGCCGCCCCGACCTGGTCACCACGGCCTGGTGGAAGGAGGAGCGCGGCACCCGCGTCTTCGTCGACTACAACCAGATGGCCCGCGACCGCACGATCGCGTGCGCCTACTCGCTGCGGGCCAACGCCCGGGCCACCGTCTCCACCCCCGTCACCTGGGACGAGCTGCCCCACGTCGACCCCGACGACTTCGACCTGGCGAGCGTGCCCGGGCGGCTGGCCGAGCGCGGCGACCCGCACGCCGGCATCGACGACACCCCGTGGGACATCACGCCCCTGCTGGAGTGGGCCGAGCGCGACGCGGCGGCCGGCCAGGGCGATCTGCCCTACCCACCCGACCACCCCAAGATGCCCGGCGAGCCCAAGCGGGTCCAACCGTCCCGCGATCGCGACCGCCCACGCTGACGCCACCCCGACGCGCGCGACGGATCGGGAACCAGCGATAACGATCATGTAACGGGCGCGAACCTTTCCGACCGCGTCACCACTCTCCCTGATCGTCGGCCCGACCGGGGCCAGGGGAGGACGTCGGATGAAGCTGGTGTGGAGGCGGGCCCGTGCGGCACGGGGACTGCTGGCGGCGGCGGTGGTGGCCGCGCTTGTCGCGGTCGCGTTGGTCACCGGGCTCTCCGACTACAGCCGGGGATCGGTGGCCGCCGGCCAGAAGGCACTGCTGTCCGGTGCGCCGGTCGAGGAGCGCAGCCTCCTGCTGACCGGCGCCGCCGGCAAGGACGTCGCCGAGTTCGCCCGGCGCGACCAGATCGTCCGGGACGGCTTCGCCGCCGCCTTCGGCGCCGCGCCGACCACCACGAGCAGCGCCCGGTTCGGCAGCGGCCGGGAGCTCACCGGCGACCTCGGGCCGACCACCCGCAAGGGCACCGACCCCGTCTTCGCCAACCTCGCCACGCTGGACGACCTGCCCGCGCACGCCGAGCTGGCCAGCGGGGCGTGGCCGACCCCGGGCGCCCGGCCGCTGCAGGTGACGCTGCCCGAGAAGGTCGCCGCCGCGCTCGGCCTGACCGCCGGCGCCCGGGTGCCGATGCTCGACCGCAGCACGGACCGGCCCAGCCAGCTCGTGCTCGCCGGGACCTGGCGCCCGCGGGACGCGACCGACGCGTACTGGCGGCTGGTGCCCGGCGTGGGCGCGGGCAGCGCGGCGGAGTCGAGCACGTCGTACGGGCCGTTCGTGCTGGACCAGGCCGACTTCACCGCGACGTTCCGTGGGTCGGTGTCGGCGTCCTGGGTCATCGAACCCGACCTCACCGCCGTGGACGCGGAGCAGCTGCCCCGCCTCTGGCCGGCGGTCAACAGCGCCCTCACCGAGGTGCCCAAGGCCGCCGACCTCGGGTCGTCCGCCCAGACGGTCACCGCGATGAAGGGGCTGCTCGACCGGATCTCCCGAGCCGACCTGGTGGGCCGCTCGTCGCTCGCGACCCCGCTGCTGCTGATCGTGGTGCTCGGCGGGTACGCCCTGGTGCTGGTCGCCGCGCTGCTGAACGAGGACCGGCGCGGCCAGACCGCGCTGCTGCGGGCCCGGGGCGCCGCGCGGCGGCAACTGGCCGGGCTGGCCGCCCGGGAGGCGACCCTGGTCGTCCTGCCCGCCGCCCTGCTCGGGCCGCTGCTCGCCGCCGAGGCACTGCGGCACACCGAGACCGGCCGGTCGGCCGGTACGACGCTGATCGGCGGTGACGCCACCCTGCTCTGGGCCGCGGCGCTGGCGACCGCCCTCGGCTGCCTCGTCGCGATGGTCGCCCCGACCCTGCGCGGCGCCGGCACGTACGTGGCCGACATGGAGGCCCGCTCCCGCCCCAACCGGGCGGCGTCCGTCCAGCGGGCCAGCCTGGACGTGCTGCTCGTGGCGCTCGCCGTGCTCGCCTGGACGCAGCTTCGCCAGTACGACTCACCGCTGGCCGGCGCCGGGGAGAGCCTCGGGCTCGACCCGCTCCTGGTCGCCGCGCCGACCCTCGGCGTGCTGGCCGGCGCTGCGGTGGCGCTGCGGCTGCTCCCACCGGCCACCCGCTTCGCCGAGCGGTTCGTCCACCGGCGGCTGTGGACCGCCACGGTGCTCGGCATGTGGCAGGCCGGCCGGCGCCCGCACGCCGGGCCGGTGCTCCTGCTCGCCCTCGCCGTCGGCGGCAGCACCCTCGCCTGGTCGCTGGTCAGCACCGGCGAGCGGTCCCAGGTGGAGCAGGCCGACCACACGGTCGGCGCGGACCTGCGGCTGACCGAACGCGTCGGGTCGGGCCCCGCCGGACGGGCCGCCGAACTCGCCGCGCTCCCCGGCGTGCAGCGGGTGCTTCCCGCCTGGCGCGACGAGGTGCGGCTCGGTCGAGCCAGCCTGCCGGCGACGGTGGTGAGCATCGACACGGCGAGCGCGAACGGGGTGGTGCGGCTCAGCGACCGGCTCGCCGACGCGCCCGCCCCGGCGGTGTTCGAGCGGCTGGCGCGGGAACGGAGCGCCCCGGCCGGGCTCGCCCTGCCCCCCGGAACGCGGACGCTGACCGGCACCGTCAGCACCCCCGTCGGCGAGTCCATGCGCCCGCAGCAGGTCGCCGTCACGGTGCTGTTGACCCGCGCCGACGGGCTCGCCCTGCGGCTGCCGGCGGCCACCGCCGACAGCAGCGGCCGGTCCGTCCCCTTCCGCGTCCAGATCCCCGAGGGCAGCGGTGATTTCCGCCTCGCCGGGTTCGTGGCGGACGCCGGTGAAGCGGCCGGCACCTCGTACCAGCTGAACGTGACCGGGGTGCGGACGGCCGGTACGGACGGCGCGGCCCGGCCCCTCGACCTCGGCAAGGAGTGGATGGGCGTCAGCGGCGACAGCAACTTCCGGCCCCCGCAGGTGACCGCCGGCGCCACCGGCCTGCGGGCCGACCACCCGATCCAGTTGCTGCCCGGCGGCCGGTGGGCCTACCAGGCGTCCTCCCGGTTCGCCGTCGTCCCGACCGGGCGAAGCACGCCGGTGCCGGCGCTGATGACCCCGGCCGTACGCGAGGCGCTGAGCCTGAAGACCGGCGACATGGTCAACCTCCCCCTGTCCGGGGTGACGCTGCCGGTGAAGCTGGTGGGCGACATCGACGCCGTGCCCGCCACCGCCGGGAACGGGGTCCTGCTGGACCTGCCCGCCGCCGTCGACTGGCTGGTCCGCAACCAGGGCAGCGTACGACCGGTGCCCGAATGGTGGGTGAGCACCGACGAGGGCGGCCACACCGAGGCGCGGCGGGCCGCCGACGGCCTGACCCAGCTGACCGTCGTCGACCGGCGCGAGGTGGCCGAGGCCGCCGCCCACGACCCGTACTGGCGGGGCGCCCGGACGGCGCTGCTCGCCGCGGCGCTCGGATCAGTCCTGCTGGCGCTGGTCGGGTTGATGGTGGACGTCTGGGCCACCGCCCGGCACCGGTTGACCGAGTTCGCCGTCCTCAACACGCTCGGGGCGACACCACGGCTGCTGGCCCGGGCGCTGCTCGCCGAGCAGACCTTCCTGGCCGGGATCGGGGTCGGGGTCGGCCTACTGCTGGGCGCGGGCGTCGGCGCGACGATGGCGCCACTGGTCATCCTCACGCCGGCCGCCGGCCGGCCGGTACCCGAGGCGGCCTTCACGCTGCCCTGGCTGCCGATCGGGTTGACCGCGCTCGGCCTGCTGCTGGCGGCGCTCGCCTTCAGCGCGTTCATCGCCGTCGGCATCCGGCAGCGGGTGGCTTCGGCGCAGCTTCGGATCGGGGGAGAACGGTGACCGGGTTCAGCGGACGGACCGGACGCGCGGAGGTGGTCCGATGAGCATCGGCGCAGGCGCCCGCCGGGTCCGGGCGTACGGGGGGCAGTTCGTGCTCCTGGCGGTGTTGACGATGCTCGTCACGCTGCTGATCAACGGGGTGCCCCGGGTGGTCAACCGGCTCGCCGAGGACGGGCTCCACGAGCAGTTGGCGTCCTCCCCGGCCGCGCAGCGGGACCTGATCTACACCATGAAGCCGCTGACCGCGGCCGCCAGCAACACCTCCCTCGTCTCGAACCAACAGCGGGACCTCGACCGGTTGCAGGCGGAGATGCCGCCGCAGGTGCGGGACCTCGTCGACCAGCGGTGGTACGCCGCCGACGCCGTGCCGGGCCGGCTGACCGGCCCGGATCTGAAGGCGAAGAACCTCCTGGTCAACCTCATCATGCGGACGGCGCCCGGGATCGACACCGCCGGGACGCTGGTCGATGGGCAGTGGCCGAAGGCCGGTGAGCCCGGCCAGCCGGTCCAGGTGGCGCTCGCCGAGGACGTCGCGCGCAAGCTGAACCTGCGGGTCGGCAGCCGCCTGAACCTGGCCGCCCTCGCCCGCGGCTCGGGTCGGCCGGCCGCGGTGACGGTGGCGGGGATCTTCCAGCCCCGCGACCGTAAGAACGGCATCTGGGACGGGCTGCCGCAGACCCTCCAGGTCGAGGAGCCGCTGGGCGACGGCGAGCCGTTCGTCGCGGTCGGTGTCGTCGACGCGGCGGCGCTGGACCGGCAGGCCGCCACCGGCTGGCCGGTCGCGTTCAGCTGGCGCTACCGGCTCGGCGTGAACGGCATCGACGTCCGACGGGTGGACCAGTTGATCGACGGCGTCCGGCAGATGGTCCGGTCGGCACCCGATTCCCGGAGCCTCGTCCAGGCCGTCGACATCCCGCTCGGGAAGTTCGCCGCCTCGTTGGCCGCCGCGCAGACGCTCCTCGCGGTGATCGGAGCCGGCGTCCTGGCCACCCTGGGCGGGCTGGTGCTGCTGGCCGCCGCGCTGGCGATGCGCCGCCGACGCCAGGAGTTCGTGTTGCTGCGCGCCCGTGGCGGGGCGGCCACCTCCGGCGCCCGGCGCAGCCTCGTCGAGTCCCTGCTCGTCATTCCGCCCGCCGCCGCGCTCGGTTGGTTCCTGGGTGCGCTGGTCCCGGGACCGGCCGGCGACGCCGTGCCGCTGGGGATCGTCGCGACCGTGCTGCTCACCCTGGCTCTACCGGTCGCCACGCTGTTCGTGCCGACCGGTAACACCGGGCGCCGTGACCTGGTCCGCCTGCGCCCCTCCGCCCGGCGGGCCACCGTCGAGGTGTTCCTGCTCCTGCTCGCCGCGCTCGCGGTCGTCCTGATCCGCCGCCGGGGGCTCACTCTCGGCGAGCTCGACCCGCTGCTGGTGTCGGTGCCGGTGCTGCTGGCGGTGTCGGCGGCGGTGTTGGCGCTGCGCGCCTACCCGTGGCCGCTGCGCCTGGCCAGCCGGATCGCCGCCCGGACCCGGGGGAGCGTCGCGTTCCTGGGCACGGCCCGGGCCGGCCGGTCCGTCGCGGCCACCCCGCTGGTCGTCGTCGTACTGGCCTTCGCGATCGCGGCGTTCTGCACGGTTGTCGCGGCCGGCGTCGAGGCGAGCCGGGACCGGGCCGCCACCCGGTCGGTTCCCGCCGACGCGGTGATCCGCGGCGACCGCATGGCCCCGGACACGGCGGCCGAGTTGCAGCGGCTGCCCGGGGTCACCGACGCGGTCGGCGTGGCGTACGCGTCGGCCCAGCGGATCCTCGCCGACACGCACGGCACCGACGCGCGACTCGGCGCCACCGACGTCCTGCTCGTCGACGGCCCGGCGCTGGCCCGCATCGTGCGGGAGAGCGGCGTCGACCTGGCGGTGCCCGACACGTTGCTGACCGCGCGACGCGGGGACGGCCCGGTGCCCGCGGTGGTCTCCCCGGCGGTCGCCGCCGACCTCGCCGCCGCCGACCTGGACAAGTCCGCCGTCGTCACCACCCAGTCGTTGCGGTACGAGTTCCGGGTCGCCGACACGGTGGAGACTTTCCCGCTGGCCGGGGCCGAGGACGGCCGCTTCGTGCTGCTGCCCTGGCAGGCGCTGCCCGAGCTGACGAACACGCCGGTGCCCACCACCTTCCTGCTCGCCGGCCACGGCCTGGACGTGGAGGCGCTGCGGCGGGTCGGCAACGACGGGCAGTCCCAGTACCAGAGCGCCGGCACCGTCACCGGCGGCCAGCGACCCCGCGAGGTGGAGGTGCTCACCTGGACGCAGGCGCGCCAGCAGGTGGGCGCCGACGGCGCGAACGGGCTGCTGGCGTTCGGCTTCGTCGCCGGGGCGGCGGGCGGCGCCGCGCTCGGCCTGTTCGCCATCGCGTTCACCGTGCTGGCCGGCGCCCGCGCCCGGGGGCAGGTGCTGTCCCGGCTGCGCACGCTCGGCCTGTCCAGCCGGCAGTGGCGGGGCCTGCTGCTGGTGGAGTTGGCGCCGCTGGTCGGCGTTTCGGTGCTCACCGGCGCCGTGGTGGGCGCGGCGTTGCCGCTGCTGCTCAACCCGGTGCTCGGCCTGGCCGCGTTCACCAGCGGTGACCCGGTCCGGGTGGCGTTCGAGCCCGGCCTGGTGGCCGGGGTGGTCGTGCTCGGGGCCGTCGCCCTCGGCCTGGCCGTCGCCGTCGAGGCCCTGAACAACCGCCGGCTGCGCCTCGGTGAGGTGCTCCGGCTCGGAGAGGAGAGTTGAGATGACCGCTACCCAGACACCGGTCGTGCCGGACCTGGCCGCGCTCCAGCAGCGGGCCGCGCAGCGCGCGGCCGAGCGGGCCGGCGGCCAGGATCGGCTGCGTGGGCACATCGTGTGCGACGGACTGGTCCGCATCTTCAAGACGGAGGGGGTGGAGGTCGTCGCCCTGCAGGGGCTCGACATGGTCATCGACCGTGGCGAGTTGGTGGCCATCGTCGGCGCCTCCGGCTCCGGCAAGTCCACCCTGCTGAACATCCTGTCCGGCCTGGACACCCCCACCGCCGGCATCGCCCGGGTGGCGGACTACGACCTGCTCAACCTCTCCACGAAGCGGCGACTGAGCTACCGGCGGAAGAAGGTCGGCTTCGTCTGGCAGCAGACCGGGCGCAACCTCCTGCCGTACCTGACCGCCCAGGAGAACGTCGAGCTGCCGATGGAGCTGGCCGGCGGGCGTCGCCGGCGGGCCCGGCGGGAACGGGCGCGCGAGCTGCTCGACATGGTCGGTGTGGGCTACTGCGCGGACCGGCGGCCGGGGCAGCTCAGCGGTGGTGAACAGCAGCGCTGCGCGGTGGCCGTCGCGGTGGCCAACGACCCGGAGGTGCTCTTCGCCGACGAGCCGACCGGCGAGCTGGACGAGGCCACCGGCGCCGAGGTGTTCGGGGCGCTGCAGACCATCAACGCCGAGCTCGGCGTGACCATCGTCGTGGTCACCCACGACCACGCCGTGGCCAACCAGGTGCGCCGTACCGTCGCCATCCGGGACGGCCGGACCGCCTCCGAGGTACGCCGCACCGCGCGGATCCACGAGGACGGCCGCACCGAGCTGGTGAGCGAGGAGTACGCGGTGCTCGACCGGACCGGCCGGATGCAGCTGCCGCCGGCGTTCGTCGAGGCGCTGTCGTTGCGGGACCGGGTGCGGCTCAACCTGGAGCCGGACCACGTGGAGGTGCGGCCGGGCGACCAGCGCCGCGCCGAACGGGAGGCGGGGGCATGAGCACGTGGGACCAGGGGGCGGCCGGGGCGACCGGCGGTGCGGTCGGACGGTTCCCGGTGACGCCACCGGGGCAACCGGCTCGGCACCGCGCCGAGAACGCACACTCGTACCCGGCGAACGGCGGACGACCGGCCCCGTACGGCGTACCGGGTGAAGCGGCCGGACAGGCGACGGGAGGTACGGGCATGAACGGACCGGGGGTCACGGTCACCGGGCAGAGCGCCAGGGCGACCGCCGCGGTCGGCGACGAGGTCGTCCGGGTCGAGGGGTTGAGCCGCACGTACGGGCGCGGGGAACGCGCCGTGCACGCGGTGCGGGACGTGTCGTTCCGCGGCGGGCGGGGTGAGCTGATCGCCGTCCGGGGCCGCTCCGGTGCGGGCAAGACCACCCTGCTCAACCTGATCGGCGGGCTGGACCGGCCGAACAGCGGCCGGGTGACGGTGGCCGGGCACGACGTGACCGCCGCGAGCGAGTCGGAGCTGCTCGCGCTGCGGCGCGGCACGATCGGCTTCATCTTCCAGACCTTCGGCCTGGTGCCGATCCTGTCCGCCGCGGAGAACGTCGGGGTGCCGCTGCGGCTGGCCCGCGTCCCGGCCGCCCAGCGGGAGGAGCGGGTGGCGATGCTGCTCGAACTGGTCGGGCTCGGCGGGCACGCCGCGCAGCGGCCGTACGAGCTCTCCGGTGGGCAGCAGCAGCGGGTCGCGGTGGCCCGGGCGCTGGCCAACGAGCCGAGCCTGCTGATCGCCGACGAGCCGACCGGTCAGCTCGACTCGGAGACCGGCCGGTCCATCATGGACCTGCTCCGCGCGGTGGCGCGGGGACGCGGCACCACGGTCCTGGTCGCCACCCACGACCCGGCCCTCATCGAGCTGGCCGACCGCACCCTCACCCTCCGCGATGGCCGCCTCACCGAGTCCTGACCCCCGCGCCGCCCCCTCTCTCGTCGATCATGCAGTTGTGGTGCCCGGTAGCGACCGCTTCGCGGCCTTCGTGAGGCACCACAACTGCATGATCGGCAGGGGTCAGAGCGGGAGCTTCATGCCTTCGTGGCTGGCGACGAAGCCCAGGTTGAGATAGAAGCGGTGCGCGTCGTGACGGGACTTGTCCGTCGTCAGCTGCATCAGGGCGCAGCCGCGCTGCCTCGCCTGGTCGATCGCCCAGACCATCATCTGCCGGCCGAGCCCCTGGCCGCGCTGGTCGGAGCGCACCCGCACCGACTCGATCAGCGACCGCTCGGCGCCGTGCCGACCGAGCCCGGGGATGTAGGTGATCTGCAGGCAGCCGACCAGCTCGCCGTCCCGCTCGGCCACGATCAGCTGGTTACGCGCGTCCGCGGTGATGTCCGCGAACGCCTTCTCGTACGCGGCGTCGACCTCGGTGAAGTCCCGTGCCTTGCCGAGCACGTCGTCGGCGAGCAGGGCGATGACAGCGGGCAGGTCGGCCCGGACGGCCTCCCGGAAGATCACGTCACTCATGCCGTGAGAGTCGCACAGCGGCACTGATTGATGTGACATCGCCTGGGAGGGAACGGCCGGTGGCCCCGCGGCGACGACGGGTCGGCTCCGCGCGTAGCCGTTCGCCGGGCCGCGTATCGATCGCTGTGACCCATGGCGCCGGCGATGATCTCTCTGTAAGTTGTGGCTCTGCTTCAGGTGGCCTGGCCGCCGGACCGTCGACTCCGACGGTGACGACGTCTCCGCGGAATTCGGGAGGGCGATCAGTGCCGTCATGAAACCTCGTCACCGTCGGGCCGCTCTCCCGCGACACGACCCGGAACTGGACCGACTGTCGGCTGCTCTCGCTGCTGCCCAGGAGCGTGAGGTCGCGCGGTCGGCCGCTTTCGGCCTGCTCGAACTCGCGGTCGAGGACGCGGTCGCGGTCGGGCCCGCGGCACCGCAGGTGACACGGGAGGTCCGGCGACTGGTCGAGACCGGTGAGACGCCGTGGCCGGCCGATGCCTTCGGTGTTCTCATCGAGATCGTGAACGCGCTGGGCGTCTGGCGGCGGGCACGCGAGCAGGTCTCGGGACACGGCCGGACGGTGTACGACCCGCAGGTCGGCGGGGAGACAGCGGTCGGTGACGAACTGGCGGGCCTCGACGCGCCCGTCCGGGAGCACCTGGTGCATGATCTGCCTGAGGTGCGGGCGCTCGCCGCGCTCCTGCTGGCCCGGATCTCGTCACAACCCGGGTCGGACCTGGACCTTCTGCGGATGGTTCTTGCCGAGGAGAGCGAGGACCGGACCCGAGCGTGTCTCGCCGAGGCGGTGCTGAGGCTGAGCCTGGCCCACGGGATCTGGGCCGGTGCGGATACCAGGGCGGCCTTCGCCGTGTCGATGCTGCGCGACCGGTCCCGGGTCGTCCAGGTCCGGGTCGCGCGCTACTTCCAGCCCACCGAGGAGGCGACGGATCCGCACCGCGGCGGACCGGAGGTGGTCCCCTTGGTGGCCGACACGCTGGCGGCCGGGCCCGCCGACCGGGTCCGATGGCCGGCGGAGGATCTTTGAGCGCGCGGAGGGCTAACGGGCCGGGCAGCGCTGCCCCTCGCGCGGAACGGTCAGGTCCAGCAGGTAGGCGTCGACGGCGTTGGTGATGCACGTGGTCTGCGGGTAGGCGGTGTGGCCCTCGCCCTCCCAGGTCAGCACCCGGCCGACGCCGAGCATCGAGGCGAGCGCGCCGGTCTGCTCGTAGGGGGTTGCCGGGTCGCCGGTGGTGCCGACCACCACGATCGGTGGCGAGCCGGCCGCCGCGCCCGTCGGGTAGGGGTCGCGCCCACCGGGCCACTCGACGCAGGCGAGCATGCCGACCGCGAGTGCCGGCCCGAACAGCGGGTATTTCTCCCGCCACTGGGACTGCAGCTGCCGCACCTGGGTGACGGTCGGCTTCTCGTCCTCGTCGGCGCAGTTGACGGCCAGGTTGGCGTCGAACAGGTTGGAGTAGCGGCCGTCGTTCTCCCGGCCCGCGTAGGAGTCCGCCAGCCGGAACACCTCCGCCGGGTCGCCGCCGTCGAGCCGGTCGATCGCCCGGGCCAGCTCCTGCCACCCGGTCTCGGTGTAGAGCGAGGAGATGACGGCGTAGAAGACCCAGCCGGCGGTCGCCTCCCGCCCGTCGGCGCCCCGGACGGGGGAGACCCGCGCCTTGTCGATGGCGCTGGTCACGGCGGCCCGGGCGTCGGGGGCGATGGGGCAGCGGCCGGCGTTCGCCGCGCACCAGCGGGTGAAGTTGCCGAACGCCCGCTCGAACCCCTTGGCCTGGCTCTCCGACCCGGCCACCAGGCCCTGCCTGGGGTCGACCGCGCCGTCGAGCACGAGCGCCCGGACCCGCTGCGGGTAGAGCTGGGCGTAGGTGGCGCCGAGCAGCGTGCCGTAGGAGTAGCCGAGGTAGGTCAGCTTGTCGTCGCCGACCGCCGCGCGGACCGCGTCCATGTCACGGGCCGCCTGCTCGGTGGCGTAGAGCGGCAGCTGGTCGCCGTACCTGTCGCCGCAGCCCCGGCCGATCCGCTGGTTGAGCGCCACGAACCCGTCGAACGACTCCTGGCTGCGCGGGTCGGGGTCGTAGCCGAAGCTGGCGTCGAGGTCGGCGTCGGGGATGCACTTCACCGGGCTGGACCGGGACACCCCGCGTGGGTCGAAGCCGACGATGTCGAAGCGCTCGGTCACCGCCGAGGGCAGCCCGCCGAACGCCGGCCCGAAGGAGAGGTAGACGGCGGTGTCCACCCCGGACCCGCCAGGACCGCCCGGGTTGATGACCAGCGAGCCGATGCGGTCGTGCTGCTTGGTCGAGCGGGCCCGCAGCAGGGCGATCTCGAAGGTCTCGCCGGCACCCGGACCGGTGCTGGCCCCGCCGCCGTTGCCCCAGTTGCGGGGCACCGCGATGCGGGCGCACTCGTAGCGCATGTCCCGCGCGCCCCGGCCGACCAGCTCGTCGGCGACCTCCGGGCAGGCCCGCCAGGTCGGGGCGGCGCCCGGTGCGGCGGCCGCACCGTCGGTCTCGGTGCGCGGCGCGAACGCGGGCAGGGTGCAGCCGGCGGTGAGCAGCGCCGCGACGGCGAACGCGGTGAGGGTGCGGCGGACCCGGCGGATCCGGTCGGCGGTGCGGGACACGAGTGGCCTCCGTGATCGTCTCGCCGTCAGGCTACGCGGCCGGTGGCGGCCGGCTCCACGGTCACCGTCGGGTCGCCGCGCAGGACCTGGTCCACGTCGAAGCGGACCGGCCGGTCGAGCTGGTCGTAGCCGCAGGAGCGGGGATCGCGGTCGGGGCGCCAGCGGACGAACTGGGCGGTGTGCCGGAACCGGTCACCCTCCATCGCGTCGTAGCCGACCTCCAGCACCAGCTCCGGACGCACCGGCTCCCATTCGAGGTTCTTGGTGCCGGTCCACCGGCTGACCCCGCCGGGGATGCGCTGCCCCCGCTCGTGGTCGCCGTGCACCCACGGGTGCTCGCCGCCGGTGTCCCGGTAGGGGGCCAGCTCGTCGAGCAGCTCGGCCCGGCGGGCCATGCTGAACGACGCGCTCACGCCGACGTGGTGCAGCACGCCGTCGTCGTAGAGGCCGAGCAGCAGCGAACCGACCACCGGGCCGGACTTGTGCCAGCGGAAGCCGGCCACCACCACGTCGGCGGTGCGGGCGTGCTTGACCTTGAACATCAGCCGCTTGCCCGGCTCGTAGGGCAGGTCGGCCGGTTTGACGATCAGGCCGTCCAGCCCGGCGCCCTCGAAGACGTCGAACCACCGCTGCGCGGTCTCCGGGTCGGTCGTCACCTGGGTGACGTGCACCGGCGGACGCACCCCGGCCAGGGCCGCCTCCAGCCGGGCTCGGCGCTGCGGATAGGGCTGGTCGAGCAGGGCCTCGTCGTCGATCGCCAGCAGGTCGAAGGCGACGAAGTCGGCCGGGGTGGTCTCGGCCAGCAGCTTCACGCGGGACGCCGCCGGGTGGATGCGCTGCCCCAGCAGCTCGAAGTCGAGCCGGGCCTGCCCGCCCGGCCCGTCGCGGCGGATCACGATCAGCTCGCCGTCGACGGCGCAGCGCTCCGGCAGCTGCCGTAGGGCCTGCTCGACGACCTCGGGGAAGTAGCGGGTCATCGACTTGCCGCCCCGGCTGGCCAGCTCGACCTCGTCGCCGTCGCGGAAGATGATGCACCGGAAGCCGTCCCACTTGGGCTCGTAGGTCATCCCCGGCGCGGTGGGGATGCGCGGGACGCTCTTGGCCAGCATCGGCTCGACCGGCGGATTGATCGGCAGCTCCACGGCGACCAGTCAACCAGACGACACCGACAGCGGTGAGTCAGATCACGGTGCGGCGGCGGGCCTCGTGTCCGCTCCCGTCCCGCTTCCCACCCCGGGGGCGAATCGGATCTGCGCAGGTCAGAGCTAGTTTCGGCGGGTGGCGGAGTGGAGCTGTGCCTGCTGCGGGCGCTACCGGGTCAGCGTGGAGCTGATCCGGGGTCGCTACCGCTACCGCGTCGTGCACCGGTACCCGCCCCGGTTCGGCGGCGGCAAGAACGTCCTCGGTGAGGTGGGCTCGGTCCCCGAGCTGGAGGAGCTGCTGCGTCGCCACACCCCGCTGACCCTCGCCGATCTGCGGGAAGCCGCCTGACCCGTACCGCCGCGGGGGCGCGGACCACGGCGCCCGGGCGCCCCGCCGCCCGTACGCTGGCGGTGGACGAGACGCGGAGGTGCCGGGCATGGCGGGGCTGACCTATCCGGACGTGGGCGCCACCCGCACCGGCGACCTACCGGCGGGTTGGCGGCACGTCCACCACCGGGTCCGCCTGCCCGACGGCTGCCACGACGAGGCGGGCGCGGCCGTGCTCGGCTGGCGGCTGCACCGCGCCGCCGGGATCCGGATGGCGACGGACGCGCCCCGCGCGGCACCCGGTGTGCGGGTGGTCTCCGGGCTGGGGGTGGGCCCGTTCCGGCTGCGCGCGCCGTGCGAGGTGGTCTGGGTCGCCGACGACGGGAACCGGATCGGGTTCGGCTACGGCACGCTGCCCGGGCATCCGGCGCGCGGCGAGGAGGCGTTCGTGGTGAGCCGGGACGACGCCGGGCACGTCTGGTTCGAGGTTGTCGCGTTCAGTCGCCCGGCCGGCTGGCAGATGCGGGCGGCCGGGCCGGCCGGTCGGGTCTTCCAGGGCGCGTACGCCTGGTGGCTCGGCCGCACCCTGCGCCGGCTCTGCACCCGGCGGTGACCGACCGGACGCCGCCGCGCGGAGCTGCTCAGTAGCGGGCGAACGAGCGGATCGGGGCGCGGGGCCCGTACTTCGGCGCCTGGATGCCGGCGGCCTCCAACAGCACGCAGACCCGGCCGCGGTGGCCCCGGAACGGCTCCAGCAGGGCCAGCATCCGGGCGTCGTCCGCGCGGGGTTCGCCCGCGAGCGCCCAGGCCACCGTGTTCGGGACGTGGTAGTCGCCGACGCTGACCGCGTCCGGGTCGCCGTACGCCACTCGCACCACCTCGGCGGCGGTCCACGGGCCGATGCCGGCCACCGCGGTCAGCCGTCGGGTCGCCTCGGCGGCGTCGGCGCAGCGCTCCAGCCGGTCGGCGACGGCCGCCGCCCGGCGCAGGGTGTCCGCGCGGCGCTGCTCCACCCCGAACGGGTGGAAGACCCAGTAGGGCGTGGCCGCGACGGCCGCCGGCTCCGGCGGCAGCAGCAGCCGCACCGGCCCGGGTGCGGGCTCGGCGAAGTGCCGGACCGTCGCGGCGTACGCCCGGTAGGCCTCCTTGCCGGTGACCTTCTGCTCGAAGACGGCCCGCAGCACCCGGGGGAAGACCAGTCCGGTCGCCGGCATCCGCAGGCCGTGATAGTCGCGGGCCAGCCGGGCGACCACCGGGTGCGCCGAGGCGAGCTCGGCGAAGCCGGTCAGGTCGTCCCGCAGCCCGGCGACCGCGTCGGCCCGCTCCACCACCCACTCGGCGCCCGGGCCCCACCCCTCGGCAACCAGTTCGCCGTCGGTGGGCCGCAGGGCGAGGGTGGCGGGGCCCGCCGGGGTCCGGGTCGCCCACCACAGGGCGCCCGCGACGATGCGGGCGCACGGGTCGTACGGGCTGAAGGTCAGGGCGCGGACCGACGGCGCGAGGCGGTAGCCGGCGGGTGGGTGCAGCACCCGTCGCGCGCTGGGCTCGGTCCCGGTCATCCCGCAACTGTGCCAGAACGCGGAGAACACATGACGGTGGCCGGCCGCGCCCTCCCCGGCTGCGACCGGCCACCGTGTCCGTGGGTATCAGTACGAGTAGGCGTCGCCCCCGGAGTTCGCGGCGCCTTCGCTGTCCGACGGCGGGGCGACCGCCTTCGGGGTGCCCTTGGGCAGGCAGCTCAGGTTCTTCTTGCCGTCCGGCTGGACCACGAACCAGGTGCCCCCGACGCCCTGGCCCTTCCACTGGCCGGGCTTCTTGTCGCCGATGTACCGGTAGACCGGCCACCCGCCGATGGTCAGCTGCCGGGTGCCGTCCTGCCGCGTGACCGAGCCGACCTTGTCGTCGGAGACGCCGGTGAGCTGCGGGTTGCCGTCGGTCAGCGACGGCGGCCACACCTCGGCGCACTTGTCCACGCAGTTCGACGACGGCGGGTCGGCGGTGTCCTTGTCGAAGCGGTACAGGACCCAGCCGTCCTCGTCGGTGACCACCTGGCCCATTTTGGCCACCTTCTTGCCGATCAGCTTCGCGGTCAGCTCCACGTCGGCCGCCGGGGCGTCGGCCGCGGAGGTCTCCGCCGAGGCCTCGGGCTCGGCCGACGCGCTGGGTTCGGCCGCGGCGACGGCGACCGGCTCCGTCGCGCTCTGGTTCGCTCCGTCGTAGCCCGCGGGAGCGCAGGCCGTCAGGGCGACGACCATCGCGCCCGCGACGATGACGGTCCGCTTCATCTGTGCCACGTGCCCTCCTCGATTTCTCGGCAGTTCACCGATGAGTACGCGGGGCGGGCTGTCAACGATTAACCAACTACCGTGGTCAATTTCACAGGGGCCTGTTGAACCGTTTCGTCGATCCGTGCGTGCGACCCTCGCGGGTCATTCTTCTAGACATGACGAATCGGCACCGGTCATTGTCTCTGACCGGTGCCGATGTCCCTGGACGTCGCTAGAGCGCCAACGTGACCAGCGGGCTCGCCACTCCGTTGCCGTCCACCGACTGCACCTGGATCTGCTTGATGTCGCTCATCTTCGCGGCGGTCGCGGCACTCAACTCCAGGCCCTGCGGCTGGGTGTTCGTGCCGTACCCCGCCTCGGGGACGGACCACGTCGAGATCACCTCGGTGGTGGCGTTCTTGCGGATGACCACGAGTCGGCATGTACGCGGCCCGGGCAGCTTCCGCAGACTGAAGCTGATTTTCGTGCCGAATTCCTTCTTCGCCAGGAACATCGTGGTCTGCACGCCGGTGCTCGGGTCGGTGGCGTCGTACTGGTCGCCCTCCGCCTCGTTGCCGCCGACACCCGGGCCGCTCGGACCGCCGTCCGACGGATCCGTGGCCGGTCGGTCGACCGGCGCGGGGAGGGTCGGCTCGGCGACGACGTTCGGCGGGTTGGCGTCGTCGATGACGCTGTTGAAACCGATCCCGGTGAGCCCACCCAGCACCACGACCGCCGCCGCGGTGGCCAGCAACTGACGCACCCGCGAGCGCCGCCGGTGGGCGCGCACCGCGACCAGCGTACGGTCCAGCAGGGCCGGATCGGTCCGCGTGTGCTCCAGCGCGCTCATCGTCTCGCCGTCGATGTCGCTGAGCAGGCCGACCACCGGCACCATGGTCTCCAGCTCGGCGGCGCACGCCCAGCAGGTGGCGAGGTGCTCCTCGAACCGCTCGGTGTCCTGCGCGTCCAGCACGCCGAGCGCGTACGCCGCGACGTCCATGTGTTCCGGCCGGCTCATTCCGTCACCCCCCGTTCCTGCAGAGCCGTGCGCAGCGCGCGCAGCGCGTAGTAGACCCGCGACTTGGCGGTGCCGAGGGGCAGACCCAGCTCCTCGGCGGCCTCCGGCACGGTCCGCCCCCGGAAGTACGTCGCCACCAGGATCTCCCGGTGCGACTGGCTGAGCGTACGCAGCGCGTCCGCCACGGTCATCGTCCGCAGGACCCGGTCCGTGCTGTCCGCCTCGGCGAACGCGGTCAGGTCCCGGTCGTACGTCTCGGCCGGTCGGGCCTGCTCACTGCGGTGCTCGTCGATGGCGATCCGGCGGGCCACGGTCACCAGCCAGGGCCGGAGCGACCCCTGCCCCTGCACCCCCAGCCGGTGCGCGTTACGCCAGGCCCGCAGCAGCGTCTCCTGGACGATGTCCTCCGCGCGTTGCCGGTCCCCGCCGGTGAGCCGCATGACGAACGCCAGCAGCGGGCCGGCGTGTTCGGCGTAGAGCTGCCGGACGAGCTGGTCGGAGTGGCTGGCCTCACTGGTCACCGCCTGGTGACGTCCGGGCGCCGATCGGGGCGTCACCGGCCCATTCTGGCGAGGCGTCGGGCGGCCGTCGACCCCCCGCGAGGTCGGCCGCGACTGGGATCGGGCGGACATCCAGTCCGGCCGCACCACATCGCCGTGCCAACCGGCCGCCACCGCGTGCATCCAGAACCTCCGGGTCGTCCAGGTGACCAAGGGCCCACCAGGCGGGCCGCCCGGTGGTACGGGTGGGTGGCGCGAGCGGATCAACGACGAACGAAGAATTTTCGACCCCCGTGCCCGGTGGTCAGCGTCCGGTGGCGAAGAGGCCCGGCGGCGGCGGGGTGGAGCCGGTGGCGTCCGCGTCCCGGACCACGGTCGCGCCTCCGGCGAACCGGTCCAGGTCGGCGCCGGCCACCACCCGGCCGGGGAACCAGTCACCGGCCGCCCGCCGGGTCAGCTCCGGCACCGGCGGCTCGGTGCGGCCGGCGACCAGCACCAGGTTGCCGTAGCGACGACCACGCAGCACGGCCGCGTCACCGATCAGCGTGGCGTGCGGCAGCACCGTCCGGACCGTCGCGACCTGCCCACGAGCGTGGCGCAGCGGTGGGCCGTCCGCGAGATTCGCGAGGTACCAGCCGCCCGGGGCGAGCACCCGGGCCACCTCGGCGGCGTACTCGACGGACGTCAGGTGGGCCGGGGTGCGGGCGCCGGCGAAGACGTCGGCGACCACCACGTCGTAGCTGCCGTCGCGGGTGGCGGCGAGCACCTCACGGGCGTCGGCCACGCGTACCCGCAGCCGGGGGTCGGCCGGCCAGGGCAGCGCCCGACGGACCAGCTCCACCAGTGCGCCGTCCACCTCGGCCACGCGCTGGGTGGAGCCGGGCCGGGTCGCCGAGACGTACCGGGGCAGGGTCAGCGCGCCGCCGCCCAGGTGCAGCACCCGCAGCGGGGCCCCGGCGGGGGCGATCAGGTCGACGGCGGCGGCGAGCCGCCGCACGTACTCGAACTCCAGGTAGGTGGGGTCGGTCAGGTCGACGTGCGACTGCGGCGCGCCGTCCAGCAGCAGCGTCCAGGAGCCCGCGCGGTCCCGGTCCGGGACCAGCTCGGCCTGGCCGGTCTCCACCTGCTCGACCACCCGGTCGCCGTCCCGCTTCCGTCCCACCGACCCAGTATCCCGGCCGCCCGGCGCTCGCCCCCTGCCGGCCGCCCGCCTGCCCACCGCCCCCTCGCCGGGCGCCGCCACATGATCGTGCGACGTCACCGAACCAGTGGCCTCGAACCCGGCCCGAGGCCACTACTTCCGGGTTCCTGCGCGATCATCGGGTGACACCGCGCGGGTGACGGGAACCGTCAGCGGCGGGCGGCGGCGGTCAGGGCCCGGTGCAGCAGCCGAGAGTCGCCGAGCAGCGCCCGGAGTCGACGCTCCAGGCCGGCGATGGGGATCAGGTTCTGCGGGGCGCGCGGGTCCTTGTACGGCGTGGACGCGAACCGGGGCAGCGTGACCAGCGACAGGTCGGCCAGCTCGACCGCCTCGGCGATGTCCAGCTCGGGGGAGCACTCCACCCGCACGATGCCCGCCCAGGGGGCGCCGGCCGCCACCGGCAGCCGCAGATACCAGGACCAGCCGCCCCAGGCGGTGCCCACCCGGAAGACCGGTGAGCGCTGCCCGGCCGCCAGACCGGTCACCACGGCGGTGAGCCGGGCGTCGAGGTACTGGCTGTGCTGGGTCTTGATGTAGCCGAGGGTGCGGGGCAGGTGCCGGCGGCTGCGCAGCGGGCCGTCGACCACGAGCAGGTCCCCGTCGGTGCGGGCGGCGTCCGAGACCGCCACCTCCAGCGCGGTCAGCGGACCCTGCACCGCGGCGGGGAGTTTCGTCAGCTCGCCCGTGCCGCCCACCCGGTGGACCGGGTAGCGGACCGCGCCCGCGACCACGTCCTCCGCCGAGGGGCTGGCGGTGAACAGACCCCGGCCCACCCGGGTGCCGGCCAGCTGCGCCGAGCCGCGTCCCAGGTCGCAGCGGACCACTCCGGCCGCGAAGGAGGCGGCCAGGCCGGGGAAGGAGCCGCCGTCGGACTCGGCCATCCACAGGCTCGCGTCGATGCGGCGGACCCCGTCGACCAGCAGGACCACGTCGGGCGCGCGCACGTCCGGGCGTACGTCGATCGCCCGCCAGTCCACTGCGGGCAGCTCGGCGTCGGTCTCCACCTGGGCGCTGCTCGGCGCGGCCGGGCCGGTGCCGGACGCCTCGAACGAGGCACCGTACGACGGGTCCCAGGCGTCGACGAAGAACCGCCCACCGGGAGCGGTCACCGGCCGGTCCGCTCGACGCGGGCGGAGCGGGCGTCCTTGCGGACCTCGAAGCGCACCGGGATGCGTTCGGCCAGGGCCGGCACGTGGGTGACCACCCCGACCATCCGGTCCCCCCGGGCGGCCAGGTTCTCCAGGGTGGCGGCGACCGTGTCGAGGGTGGCCGCGTCCAGGGTGCCGAAGCCCTCGTCCAGGACGATCGACTCCAGGCTCGCCGCGGTGGTGGACATGCCGGCGAGCTGCTCGGAGAGCGCCAGCGCCAACGCCAGCGACGCCTGGAACGTCTCGCCGCCGGAGAGGGTGCGGACGCCCCGGCGCAGCCCGGCGTCATGGTGGTCGACGACGAAGAACTCACCCTTGTCGTGAACCAGGTCGTACTGGCCGCTGGAGAGCTCCCGCAGGATCCGCGACGCGCCGTCCACGAGGAGGTCCAGCGCCTCGGCGAGCAGCCACCGCTCGAAGTTGTTGGCGCGCAGGTGACCGGCGAGTGCGCGGGCGACCTGCGCCCGGCTCTCGTGCCCGGCCCGCTGTTCCCGCAGGTCGGCGGCCTGTTCACGGCGCTCGACCAGGCGGCGCACCTCGGCCTCGGCGCGCTCCACCGCCACCGCGGCGGCGCGGACCGGCTCATCGTCGGCGGGCAGCCCGGCGTCGGCGAAGATCCCGGCGATCCGCTGCGCCACGCCGGTGGCCACCGCCTCGGCCTCGACGACCGCCGCGGCCCGTCCGGCCCGCTCGGCGCGGCGTCGGCCCGCCTCGGCGTCGGCCCAGCCGGCGAGGGTCGCCCACGCGGCGGCCACGTCGTCGCGGTCGGCCGCCGGTGGGCCGAACCGTGCCAACCCGTCGCGGGTGGCGTCGAAGCGCCGCCACGCCGCCCGCAGCCGCTCCTCGGCGGTGTCGACCGCGCCCCGGGCCCGGCGGGCGGCGTCCCGACCGGCCCGGACGGCGGCGGTCGCCTCGTCCAGGGCCTTGCGCAGCCGCGCCAGCTCGGCCAGCTGGTCCCGCAGCGCCTCGGGGGTGGCCGCGCCGGCGAGCTGGCCGTCCAACTCGCCGCGCCGGGCGTCGAGGTGCTCCTGGCGGGTGCGGGCCTGCACCAGCACCCGGTCCAGGTCGCGGGCGGCCGCGTCCCGCTCCTGCACGACCCGCTTGGCCGCCTCACTGGCCGAGCGGGCGGCCTTGCCGGCCTCGACCGCGCGGGCCACCGCCGACTCGGCGGGGACCGCCGGCACCCGGGGGATCACCTGCTCGCACACCGGGCAGGGCGCCCCCTCGACCAGGTGCGCCCGCAGCGCCACCGCCTGGTCGGTGGCCTTCGCCTCCTCGTGGGCGCGGAACGCCGCCGCCAGCTCCTCCTCGGCCCGCTCGGCCGCCGCCTGCGCCTCGGCAAGCGCCCGGACCGCCGCGTCGTGCTCGGTGGCCGCCGACTCCAGGGCCGCCCGCACCACGTCCGCCTCCGCGGTCAGCTTCTCGCGGTCGGCGTACGCCCGCAGCAGCAGCCGCAGCGGGCTCTCGTCACCGGCGGCGGCCAACTCACCGCGGAGCTTCTCCTCCCGCTCCTCGGCCAGCGACACCGCGTGCGCCGCGGCGTCCGCCTCGGCCCGCGCGTCGACCACCGCCCGGGCCACCTCGGCGACCCCGGACGGCGCCCGGACGGCGCCCAGCACGTCCAGCTCGGCGTCGAGCGCGGTCAACGCCCCGGTCGCCTCCCGCACCGTCACCCTTGCGGCGTCCAGCTCCGGGACGGCGGCCTCCACCGCCGCCGCCAGCGCACGCATCCGCTCGACCTCGCCGGTGGCCCGGTCGAGCGCGTCATCGTCGACGTCGGCGAGCCCGGCCAGCAGCTGGTCGACGGCCTCCAGCTTGGCCTCGGCCTGGGCGGCCCGGGCCGTGGCCCGCTTCTGCACCTCCTCGTAGACGCCGAGGCCGAGCAGATTGACCAGGATCTGCTGCCGGGTGGCCGGCTTCGCGTGCAGGAAGTCGGCGAACTGGCCCTGGGGCAGCACGACACAGCTGGTGAATTGCTCGTAGGGCAGCCCGACCGCCTCCAGCACCGCGTCGTCCATCTCGGCGGGGGTGCCGGCCACGACCTCGCCGAGGTCGTCCGGGCTCAGCCCGGTGTCCAGCTTCGTGACGTCGAAGCCGGGCGGCATCAGCTGCAGCCCGGCGTTGGCGGTCTTCACGTTGCCCCGGCTGTCCCGTCGGACGACCCGGGTCGCGACGTAGCGGGCACCGCCCGACTCGAAGACCAGCCGGACGCGGGCCTCGGCCGCCGAGGGGGCCAGCGCGTTGGCCAGGCCGCGGGCGCCGCCCCAGCGCGGGACGGTGCCGTAGAGCGCGAAGCAGATCGCGTCCAGCACCGTCGACTTCCCTGAGCCGGTGGGGCCGACCAGGGCGAAGAAGTCGGCGTCGGTGAAGTCGACGGTCGTCTCGTCCCGGAAGACGGTGAAGCCCGCCATGTCCAGCCGCATCGGTCGCATCAGCGGTCGACCTCCTCGAAGAGCTCGTCGAAGAGCTCCCGTACGCCGTCGTCGGCGTGACCCCGGCTGTCCAGGTAGTCGGCGAAGAGCTCGCGCGGCGAGCGCCCGGAGCGTTGGGCGACGCGGGTGCCGCTGCCCGGCGCGGGCACCAGCTCCGGGTCGATCCGGATCTCCAGCGCCCGGGGCAGCAGCTCCTGCACCTCCTCGCGCAGGCCGGCCCGGGGCTGCTCGCGGACGAACACCCGCAGCCACGCGTCGGGCTGCGCCACCTCGGCGAGCTGGGCGAGCGTGCCCCGGACGGTGCGCAGGGTCGCCGCCGCGGTCACCGGCACCTCCCGGATCCGGGCGGCCGTGTCGGCGGTGACCTCGACGACGGTCACCGAGGGCACGTTCTCCTGCTCACCGAAGTCGACCGCGAGCGGGCTGCCGCTGTAGCGCACCGGGCAGGGGCCGTCGACCCGCTGGGCGCGGTGCAGGTGACCCAACGCCACGTAGTGGGCGGTGCCGGGGAAGACGGTCGCCGGCACCGCGTAGCCGAGCACGGTGTGCGCGTCGCGTTCGCCGCCGCCGCCGGCGGCCGCGCCGGTCACGGTCAGGTGCGCGGTGACCAGGTGCACCCGGCCCGACTCGGTGAAGCCCTCGGTGAGCCGGCCGATCACCCGGCCCAGGTGGTCGGCGTACGTCTGGTTGGTCTCGGCGGCGGTCAGCTCGTACATCTCCACCGCGCGGACGGCGTAGCGCTGGGACAGGAACGGCAGCGCGGCCAGCCGCCACCGCTCCCCGCCGGCCGTGGTGCCGTCGATGACGTGCTCGTCCGGGTTCTCCCGGACGCTGCCGCGCAGCGTGATGCCGGCGGCCTCGGCCCACGGGCGCAGCGCGTCGAGGGCCGGCCCGTTGTCGTGGTTGCCGCCGATGGCGACCACGTCGGCGCCGGTGCGGCGCAGCGCGGTCAGCGCCCGGGTCACCAGCCGGGTCGCCTCCGGGGTCGGCGCCGCGGTGTCGTAGAGGTCACCGGCGACGATGACCAGGTCGGGCTGCTCGGCGCGGGCGATCTCGATGACGCCGGCCAGGACTGCCTTGTGCTCCTCGGCCCGGGACTGCCCCTTGAGGACCTTGCCGACGTGCCAGTCGGAGGTGTGCAGGATCTTCATGGTGGCCCGCCCCCTAGAAAGGGATGTCGTCGTCGGCGCCGCCGGCGGTGCCGACCACCGCGAACGGATCCGCCGTCTGGGTGATCGAGCGCAGTGTCTGCGACGGGGCGCGACCCGCCTCGCTGACCCGGGTCGCCCAGGCCGGGAAGGGGAACTCCAGGCAGAGCGGCACCGGGATGTCCGGCTGGTTGACGAACATGGTGCCCGGCTTGGCCAGCAGCGCCCGTTGCCGCTGAGCCGGGGGCAGGAAGCCGTATTCCGGGCGGGACGCCTCGGCCGGGTCGAGCCGGCCGACGACCCGGATCGCCGAGTTGGTGACGATGCGCCGTTCGACCTCGCTCGCCGTCTGCTGCGCGCCGACCAGGATCACACCCAGCGAGCGGCCCCGCTCGGCGATGTCGAGCAGCACCTCCTTGATGGGGGAGGAGCCCTCGCGCGGCGCGTACTTGTTCAGCTCGTCGAGGACGACGAACAGCAGCGGCTTGGCGGTGCCCGCCTTCTCCTTGCGCTCGAACTCGCTCTTGAGCGTCACGCCGACCACGAACCGCTGGGCCCGGTCGGGCAGATTGTGCAGGTCGACCACGGTGACCTGGGCGGATTCGGCGGTGTTGATGCTGTGCGGGCGGCGGGTGGCCAGGTCACCGCGGATCAGCCGGCCGAGGTCCTTCTTGCTGCCGATGAGCCGCCGGGCGAACGCGTTGACCGTGCCGAGCCCGACCGCGTTGCCGGCCCACTCGGAGCGGGTCTCGTCGTCGTTGAGCTGCTCGACGATGTGGTCGACCAGGTCGGCGTAGGTGCCGAGGCGCACCCCGTCGATGCTCACCCCGCCGTCGGCGGGCTGCGCGTAGCGGGCCAGGTGGGCGGCGACCGAGTGGACCACCATCGTGTATTGCTGGCGCTCGTCGTCGGCGTCGGCGAAGACGTAGGGCAGCAGCCGGTCGGCGCAGAACTCGGTCAACGTCCAGTAGAAGCTGTCCACCCCGGTGAGCCGGCTGCTCACGTCGGGGGTGCCGGAGGAGTCGCCGACCCGTGGCGGCGCGTAGACGCGGACGTCGGGGAAGGCGCCGGCGTCGAGCCCGAGCTTGGCGTAGCCGGCGCGGGTGGCGTCGTCGAGCCGGGTGTTGGGGTGGTCGAGGAAGAGCAGATCCTCGCCCTTGACGTTGAAGATGAGCGCCTTGGCGTTGACGGCGTCGCCGCCGAGCACGCCGGAACGGAACACCGAGTAGAGCAGGAAGGTGGCGAAGCTCGTCTTGGTCGCCACACCGGAGATGCCGGAGATCGAGACGTGGGCGCCCCGGGTGCCGTCGAGGAAGTCGGCGTTGAGGTAGACCGGCACCCCGTCGCGGCCCATCCCCATCGGGATGCGTCGCTCCATGCGGTCGAAGTGCAGCGCCCGGGCCCGGGCGTCACCCTCGGCGCGGTGCACCACCGCGCCCGGCGTCGGCGGCACGTAGAACTCCGGGTCGACCCGGGTGGTGGTGACCTCGGCCGCCTCCTGCACCTGCGCGGGCAGCGTGCCGTCGGCGATGGCGAAGACGTCGGAGTCGAACTGGGCGCCCTCGTGCCGGGCGCGCACCTGGGTGACCACGCCGGCGATGGTCACCGGCTCGCGGTCGGGCAGCTCGCGGCGGGTCACCACGACGTCGTCGAGCTGCAGGTAGCTGCCGGGGGAGACGGCCGTCCAGAACTGCAGCGGGGTGGCGTCGGCGGTGCCGAGCACGCGCCCGACCCCCTCGACCGGGCCGTCGAACCCCTCATCGCTCATCGGGCAGCTCCGGTCGGTCGTGGTGGGTGGGACACACGTCCTGCATCCTGCCCGAGGAGTACGACAGGTTGCCACGCGACGCGGCGGACGCCACGCCGGGTCGTAACTCGGCCGTTCGGAGCGTCACGGCGACGGCACGGTGCGTCGCGTGGCCTGCCTGCCGTCTATCGCACGGGTTGCGTGGTCGGGGGGCGCGCGTGGCGAGCGGGCGGCGGGGCCGGGGACCGGTCAGTCGCGGGCGTGGCGCAGCAGGAGCACCCCGTCGGCGGCGGCGAGAACGTGCCGCAGCGGCAGCGGGCGCGGCGGCGTGGCGTCGTCGCCCGCGGTGATCCGCCCCGCTCCGGGGCCGGCGAGCAGCGGGGCGACGGTGAGGCAGAGCTCGTCGACCAGGTCGGCGGCGGTGAGCGCGCCGAGCAGTCGCGGCCCGCCCTCGCAGAGCACCTGGTCGTGGCCGCGTCGCCGCAGCTCGGCGAGGCCGGCGGGCAGGTCGACGCGGTCGGTGCCGCAGCGCACCAGGTCCGCGACGTCGGTGAGCCCGGGTGGCGGTACGGCCTCGGCGCGGGTGAGCACCACCGGCCGCACCGGCGCGTCGGCGAAGGCGGCCTGGGACGGGTCGAGGTCGAGCGACCCGGACACGACCACCAGCGTCGGGTACTCGGCCAGGCCCCGCTCGACCCGCCAGGCCCGTCGGCGTTCGTCGAGGCGCAGCGCCCGGTAACCCTCCTGGCGCAGCGTGCCGGCGGCCACCAGCAGCGCGTCGCAGAGCATCCGCAGCAGGCCGAAGACGCGCTTGTCGGGCTCGCCGGAGAGCCCGGCCGAGTAGCCGTCGACGCTGACCGCGCCGTCCAGGCTCGACACGAAGTTCACCCGAACGTGTGGCCGGTCGGGGCGGCCGTAGAGGACGGTGAGCGCGGCGTCGTCGAGGGGCTCCGCCGCGCCGCCCGGCCAGACCCGGTTGATCGGAATTCCGACGCTCATTCGCTGGCCGGACCGGTGACCGGAGGGGTGGGTCGGGGGGTACGGTGCTGACAGTCGCACCAGTTCCGGCCCGGACAGTCGTCGTGTCGCCTCGCCCGGCACGCTCGGCAGATCATTCTCGCAGCCTAAGCCGAGGGAGGATGGGACAGCATGCCGCGTCAGATCTTCCAGTTGCGGATCTCGCTGTCGGGCGTCCGTCCGACGGTCTGGCGGCGGGTGCTGGTTCCGGCCGGCTACACCCTCGACCGGCTGCACCGCGTCGTCCAGCACGCGATGGGCTGGCGCGACTGCCACCTGCACTCGTTCGAGATCGACGGCCTCCAGTACGGCGAGCCCGATCCGGACGGCGAGCTGGCGCTACACGACGAGCTGGACGTCCGGCTGGACGCGGTGCTCGGCAAGGGCAGCCGGTTCCAGTACACGTACGACTTCGGCGACTGGTGGGAGCACGACCTCGTGGTCGAGGACGCGGTCACCGCCGACCCGGAGGAGCGTTACCCGGCCTGCCTCGACGGCGAGCGTGCCTGCCCGCCGGAGGACGTCGGCGGCCCGTCCGGCTACCAGGCGTTGCTGGTCGCGCTGGCTGACCCGGAGCACCCGGAGCACTGGGCGATGCGCGACTGGGCGGGTGACCGCTTCGACCCGGCCGCGTTCGACGCCGGCCGCGCCGGCACCCTGCTGCGCCGCTTCTGCTGATCCGCTGAGCACGGCCGCCCCGGCGGCGGCCGTTGCGCGTGCTCCCGCCCACCGCGCGTCGCGCCGCCCGGAGCCGGTAACAAATTGGGAACGCTCCCAAGAGGCTCTATTGACACCCCCGACATGTGGCCGCAATCTCATGGGAGCGCTCCCGTCGCGTGGGCGTCAGCACTGCCCGGTGCGCGACTCGGGGGCGGGCAGTAAGCCGCCACGAGGGTTCAGCGACCGCAGAGCCCGCATCGCCAGGCACCGGAACCACCACACGAATCACCCACCTGAGAGGGGTCAGGGATGAGCGTCACCAGGCGCCGGCTCCGCACTGCCGCGGTCGCCGCGATCGCCGTGGGCGTGGCCCTCGGCAGCACCGCGTGCAGCAAGAAGAACGACGACGAGGCGGGTGGCGAGAACGGGCAGGTCAAGCTCGTCCTCCAGACCTTCTCCAACTTCGGGTACGACAAGGCCATCCAGGACTTCGAGGCGGCCAACCCGAACATCAAGGTCGAGCACCAGAAGATGGGCGAGCTGCGGGACTTCCAGCCGAAGCTGGTGCAGTGGCTCGCGGCGGGCAGCGGTGCCGGTGACGTGGTCGGTCTGGAAGAGGGCGTGCTGCTGCAGTACGTGCAGAACCACGACAAGTTCGCCAACCTGCTCGACCTCGGCGCCGGCGAGGTGAAGTCCAACTTCCCGGAGTGGAAGTGGAACAACGCGATGACGCCGGACGGCAAGAAGCTGATCGGGCTCGGCACCGACGTCGGCGGCCTGGCCATGTGCTACCGCAAGGACCTGTTCCAGCAGGCCGGCCTGCCCACCGAGCGGGACGCGGTCTCCCAGAAGATCAGCACCTGGGACGACTACATCGCGCTGGGCCGTCAGTTCAAGAACAGCGGCAAGGTCAAGGCGGCGTGGCTGGACAGCGCCACCAGCCTGATGCAGCCGTACGTCATGCAGAACTCCGAGACGTTCTTCTTCGACAAGGAGAACAAGTTCATCGGTGACACCAACCCGGTCGTCCGCAAGGCGTGGGACATGGGTCTGCAGATGGCCGCCGACGGCCTGACCGCGAAGGCGCAGCGCTGGAGCGCCGACTGGGACGCCGCGTTCAAGAACAACGCGTTCGCCACCATCCCCTGCCCGGCCTGGATGACCGAGGGCATCATCGCCCAGCGTTCCGGCCCGACCAACGCCGGCAAGTGGGACATCGCCAAGATCCCGGGCGGCGGCGGCAACTGGGGCGGCTCCTACCTCGCCATCCCGGCGCAGACCAAGCACCCGAAGGAGGCGTACCTGCTGGCCAAGTACCTGACCAGCAAGGAGGGCCACCTGGCGGCGTTCAACGAGGCCGGCGCGATGCCCTCCAGCATCCCGGGCATCGAGGACCCCGCCTTCAAGGACAAGACGAGCGAGTACTTCAGCGGCGCCCCGATCGGTCAGATCTTCGGTGACAGCGTCAAGAACATGAAGCCGGTCTTCCTCGGCGCCAAGCACCAGCAGGTCTGGGAGACCATCGTCGAGCCGCAGATGCAGGCGGCCGAGCGCGGCCAGACCAGCTCGGACGCCGCGTGGACCAAGGCGATGAACGAGGCCAAGAAGGCCGTCGCCTGATCCGCCGGTGACCCGCCGGCTCACGGACACCACGTGCCGTGAGCCGGCGGCGGCGCTCGGTCCCGGCAGGGTGTGGGCGCCGCCGAGGCCGCTCCCCTTTTCCCCGGAAGGACCTGCCATGAGCTCCACTGTCGGCGAGGCGCCGCCACGGCGGACCGCCACGCCACCCCGCCACCGACCGGAGCCCCGCCGCTCCTCGTACCGGCTCGGCCGCTGGGACCTCAAGTACTCGCCGTACCTCTACGTCGCGCCGTTCTTCGTCCTGTTCGGGATCTTCGGCCTCTTCCCGCTGCTCTACACGGTCTACGTCTCGCTCTTCGACTACGAGCTGCTCAGCGGCACCCGCGAGTACGCCGGGCTGGAGAACTACCGCGAGCTGCTGGTGGACGCCCAGTTCTGGAACGCCGCGTACAACACGGTCGGCATCTTCCTGTTGAGCACGGTGCCGCAGCTCATCGTGGCGCTTCTGCTCGCCAACCTGATGAACCGCCAGATGCGCGGCCGCACGCTGCTGCGCATGGGCATCGTCGTCCCGAACATCACCTCGGTCGCGGCGGTCGGCATCATCTTCGCGCTGATCTTCGCCGACCGGTACGGCCTGGTGAACTGGCTGCTCGGCAGCGTCGGCGTCGACCCCGTCGCCTGGCGCGACAACCGCTACGCCTCCTGGCTGGCGATCGCGTTCATGGTCGACTGGCGCTGGACCGGCTACAACGCCCTGATCTACCTCGGCGCCATGCAGGCCATCCCGAAGGACCTCTACGAGTCGGCCTCGCTGGACGGCGCCTCGGCGTGGCGGCAGTTCTGGCAGATCACCGTGCCGCTGATCCGCCCGACCATCGTCTTCACGGTCATCATCTCCACCATCGGTGGCTTCCAGATCTTCACCGAGCCGCTGATGTACGGCCACGGGATGATCCGCGGCGGCGCCGAGCACGAGTTCCAGACGTTGGCCATGTACATCTACGAGCAGACCTTCACCGGCAACGCCGAGTACGGCTACGGCGCGGCGATGTCCTGGCTGCTCTTCCTGATGATCGTCATCTTCGCGCTGATCAACTTTGCGCTGGTCCGGCGCTCGGTGAAGGGGGAGAAGAAGTGAGCACCACCCAGGCCCTCCCTCGATCCGTCGCGCCGGCACCGGAGGCGAAGCGCCGTCGACGGCGCGGCACGCCGGGCGGCCGGCTCTGGCAGGCCAGCCCGCTGACCTACTTCGCGCTGATCATCGGCTGCGTACTGTCGATCTTCCCGATCGTCTGGTCGTTCATCATCGCCTCGCGGGACAACAGCGCCGTCTACGAGATGCCGCCCACCCCGGGCGGGATGCTCTTCGAGAACATCGAGCGGATGCTCGCCAACGAGGACGCCGCGTTCCTCTACGGCCTGGTCAACTCGGCCGTGGTGTCGAGCATCGTCACCATCTCGGTGATCTTCTTCTCCAGCCTGGCCGGCTTCGCGTTCGCCAAGCTCCGGTTCCGCGGCCGCAACGGTCTGCTCCTGGTGATCGTGCTGACCATGATGGTGCCGACCCAGCTCGGCATCATCCCGCTCTACCTGATGATGGTGGAGCTGGAGTGGACCGGCACCCTGCAGGCGGTCATCGTGCCGTTCCTGGTCCAGGGCTTCGGCGTGTTCATGATGCGCCAGTACGCGATGTCCGCGATCAGCGACGAGCTCATCGAGGCGGCCCGCCTGGACGGCTGTTCGACCTGGCGGATCTACTGGAACGTCGTGCTGCCCGCGCTGCGTCCGGCCGCGGCGATCCTCGGACTGCTGACCTTCATGCAGACCTGGAACGAGTTCCTCTGGCCGTTCATCGTGCTGACCCCGGACACCCCGACGGTGCAGTACTCCCTCAAGATCCTCTCGTCCGGTCTCTACCAGACCGACTACACCGCGCTCTTCGCCGGCACGGCCCTCGCGACCCTGCCGCTGCTGATCGTGTTCGTCCTGTTCGGCCGCCAGATCATCGGCGGGATCATGGAAGGTGCCGTCAAGTCGTGAGCAATCCCGCCAGCCCACCCGCCGTCGGTCTCCTCGACCAGGGGCCGGAGCTGATCTTCCCGCCCGGCTTCCTCTGGGGCGCGGCGACCGCGGCGTACCAGATCGAGGGGGCGGCCGCCGAGGGTGGCCGTACGCCGTCGATCTGGGACACCTTCAGCCACACCGAGGGACGGGTGCTCCACGGGCACACCGGCGACGTGGCCTGCGACCACTACCACCGGCTCGGCGAGGACGTCGCGCTGATGGCCGAGCTGGGGCTGAAGTCGTACCGCTTCTCGGTCTCCTGGTCCCGGGTGCAGCCCGGCGGCAGCGGCCCCGCCAACGCGGAAGGGCTCGACTTCTACCGCCGGCTGGTCGACGAGCTGCTGTCGCACGGCATCGAGCCGTGGCTGACCCTCTACCACTGGGACCTGCCGCAGCCCCTGGAGGACGCCGGCGGTTGGCCGGCCCGGGACACCGCCGCGCGGTTCGCCGACTACACGGCGCTGGTCGCGGACGCCCTCGGCGACCGGGTCCGCTACTGGACGACCCTCAACGAGCCGTGGTGCTCGGCGTTCCTCGGCTACGGCTCCGGCGTCCACGCCCCGGGCCGCTCCGACGGCGCCGACGCGGTGCGGGCCGGGCACCACCTGATGCTCGGCCACGGCCTCGCCGTGCAGGCGCTGCGGGCCGCCCGCCCGCAGGCCCAGGTGGGCGTGACCGTCAACCTGTACCCGGTCACCCCGGCCAGCGACGCCCCCGCCGACGTGGACGCGGCCCGGCGCATCGACGGGCTGGCCAACCGGTTCTTCCTCGACCCGCTGCTGCGCGGGGCGTACCCGGCCGACCTGATGGCCGACCTGCGCGACGTGACCGACTTCGGTCACGTGCGCGACGGTGACCTGGCCACGATCGCCAGCCCGCTCGACCTGGTCGGCGTCAACTACTACAGCCGGCACGTCGTGGCCGCGCCGGTCGCCGGCGGGGAGCCGGAGCCGCACCGGGCGCCGTCCTGCTGGCCGGGGAGCGAGGACGTCCGGTTCGTCACCCGGGGCGTCCCGGTCACCGACATGAACTGGGAGATCGACGCGCCGGGGCTCGTCGAGACGCTGCGTCGGGTGCACGAGGAATACACCGACCTGCCGTTGTACGTCACCGAGAACGGCTCGGCCTTCGTCGACCGGGTCGTGGACGGACGGGTCGACGACGTCGACCGGCTGGCGTACTTCGACGCCCACCTGCGTGCCGCGCACGAGGCGATCGGCGCGGGGGTGCCGCTGGCCGGCTACTTCGCCTGGTCGTTGATGGATAATTTCGAATGGGCCTGGGGTTACACCAAGCGGTTCGGCATGATCTACGTCGACTACGACAGCCAGACCCGCATCCCGAAGTCCAGTGCCAGGTGGTACGCCGAGGTGATCCGACGCAACGGTCTGGCCGCACACTAGGCTCGGCCCAGCTATCCGGGCGGTCCGGCGCCACCGGTTCGGTGGCGGCGCCGGATCGCCCGACGTCGGAGGAGCAGACGATGACAACGCAGCGCACCCGGTCGCTCGGGCGCCCGACCCTGGACGCGGTGGCCGCCCGCGCCGGCGTCGGCCGCGGGACGGTCTCCCGCGTGGTCAACGGCTCCCCGCAGGTCAGCCCCGAGGCCCGGGCCGCCGTGCAGCAGGCCATCGCCGAGCTGGGGTACGTCCCGAACCGCGCCGCCCGGGCCCTGGTCACCCAGCGGACCGACTCGGTGGCGCTGGTCGTCTCCGAGTCCGGCGAACGCGTCTTCACCGAGCCGTTCTTCGCGGCGATCGTCCGGGGCATCAGCTCCGCGCTGCTGGAGACGCCGATGCAGCTCTGGCTGGCGATGGCCCAGTCGCCGGTGGAGCGGGAGCGGGTCGAGCACCACCTCACCAACCAGCACGTCGACGGCGTGCTGCTGCTGTCCCTGCACGACTCCGACCCGCTGCCGACCCTGCTGGAGGAGCGCGGCCTGCCCGCGGTGCTCGGCGGACGGCCGGCCCGGATGCTGCAACCGGGCGCCCAGCCCGGCTGGTTCGTCGACGTGGACAACGTCGGCGGCGCCCGCAACGCGGTGGAGTACCTGACCGGCCGGGGGCGGCGGCGCATCGCCACCATCGCCGGCCCGCAGGACATGGGCGCCGGCCTGGCCCGCCTCACCGGCTACACCGAGGCGGTCACCGCCGCCGGGGGCGGGGTCGACAAGAACCTCATCGCGTACGGCGACTTCAGCGAGGAGAGCGGCGCGGCCTGCATGCGCCGGCTGCTCGAGGTGTGCCCCGACCTGGACGCGGTCTTCGTCGCGTCCGACCTGATGGCGTTCGGCGCGCTGCGGACGCTGCGCGAGGCCGGCCGTCGGGTGCCCGACGACGTGGCCGTGGTCGGCTTCGACGACGCCCCGATCGCCCGGCAGGCCGACCCGCCGCTGACCACCGTGTTCCAGCCGGTGGAGGAGATGGGCCGGCAGATGGCGCGCCTGCTGGTCGCCCGCATCCGCGGCGACGAACTGGCCGCCCCGCACATCCTCCTCGACACCAGCCTGGTAGAACGCGCCAGCGCCTGACCCCGCCGGCCCCGGGCGTGATCCACTCGGCCTCCTTGATGTCGGGGGTGTCCGGACGTGCCGAACAGCCCGACATCAAGAAACAGGAGTGGATCACGCCGGACTGACGGGCTGGAAACGCGTTCGCGCCCCTTGACCGGGAGCTCCCCGGCCGCGGCGTGGGGTGGGACGAGGTCAGGTGGGGGTGGGGGTCCAGCGGCGGAGTTCGCGGCGGGCCAGGGACGCGCGGTGGACCTCGTCGGGGCCGTCGGCGAGGCGCAGGGTGCGGGCCTGCGACCACAGGGCCGCGAGCGGGGTGTCCTGGCTGACGCCGGCCGCGCCGTACCCCTGGATGGCCTTGTCGATCACCCACTCCGCCATCGCCGGCGTGGCGATCTTGATGGCCTGGATCTCGGTGTGCGCGCCCTTGTTGCCGACCGTGTCCATCAGCCACGCGGTCTTGAGCACCAGCAGCCGCGCCTGCTCGATGCGCACCCGCGACTCGGCGATCCACTCCCGGACGACGCCCTGCTCGGCGAGGGGCCGGCCGAACGCGACGCGCTCGGAGGCCCGCCGGCAGAGCAGTTCGAGGGCCCGCTCGGCCATCCCGACCAGCCGCATGCAGTGGTGGATGCGGCCCGGACCGAGCCGGGCCTGGGCGATCGCGAAGCCGCCGCCCTCGACGCCGACCAGGTTCTCCGCCGGTACGCGTACGTCGGTGAAGTCGATCTCGGCGTGACCGCCGTGGGAGCCGTCGGTGTAGCCGAAGACCGTCATGCCCCGCCGGACGGTGACGCCCGGGGTGTCCCGGGGCACGAGCACCATGCTCTGCTGGCGGTGCCGGTCGGCGTCCGGGTCGGTCTTGCCCATCACGATGAAGATCTCGCAGCGGGGATCCATCGCGCCCGACGACCACCACTTGCGACCGTTGATCACGTAGTGGTCGCCGTCGCGGGTGATCCGGGTGGCGATGTTCGTGGCGTCGGAGGACGCGACGTCCGGCTCGGTCATGCAGAACGCCGAGCGGATCTCGCCCTCCAGCAGCGGACGCAGCCAGCGCTGCCGCTGCTGGTCCGAGCCGAACTCGGCGAGCAACTCCATGTTGCCGGTGTCCGGTGCGGCGCAGTTGACCGCCTCGGGTGCCAGGTGCGGGCTGCGCCCGGTCAGCTCGGCCAGCGGCGCGTACTGCAGGTTGGTCAACCCGGCACCGTAGCGGCGGTCGGGCAGGAACAGGTTCCACAGCCCCCGTTTGCGGGCCTCCACCTTCAGCTCGGCCAGCACCGGCGTACGCGCCCACGGGTCGCCGGCCACGGCGACCTGCTCGGCGTGCACCGGCTCCGCCGGGTAGACGTGCTCGTCGAGGAAGGTGGTCAGCTCGGCCCGCAACTGCTCGGTGCGGCTGTCGTACGCGAAGTCCATCAGCGCTCCCCGGCGGCGCTGAGACCGTGCGCGACCAGCGGTGCCACCATGTCGCCGATCCGGTCGAACCCTTCGCCGAGCGTCTGCCCGAGCGTGTGCCGGTAGTGGATCCCCTCGCAGATCACCGCGAGCTTGAAACAGCCCAGCGCGACGTGCCAGTGCAGCGGGCCGACGTCGACGTCGCTGCGGCCCGCGTAGCGCTCGATCAGCTCGGCGCCCGTCGCGAAGCCGGCCCGGGGGCCGAGCCCGTCGGCGACCGGGTTGCCGGTGGCGGCCTCGTCACCGCCGAGCACGTCCCAGTAGGTCAGCAGCAGGCCCAGGTCGGCGAGCGGGTCACCGACGGTGGCCATCTCCCAGTCGAGCACCCCCCGCACCGCCACCGGGTCGGTCGACGCGAGCAGGTTGTCCAGCCGGTAGTCGCCGTGCACGATGCGGCCCGCGTTGACGCCGTCCGGCACCGACGCGGCCAGCCGGTCGCGCAGCTCGTCGATGCCGGGCAGCGGTCGGCTGCGGGACCGGTCCAACTGGCCGCCCCAGCGACGCACCTGCCGCTCCAGGTAGCCCTCCGGCCGCCCGAAGTCGGCCAGCCCGACGGCCGCCGGCTCGATCCGGTGCAGCGCGGCGAGGGTGTCCATCATCGCCATCGCCAGGGCCCGGCGGCGCTCGTCGCCGAGCGGATCGGTCTGCGCCCGGGTGCGGAACACCTCGCCGGTCACGCGTTCCATCAGGTAGAACGGGGCGCCGATGACCTCCGGGTCGGGGCAGTGCAGCAGCGCCGCCGGCACCGGCACCCCGGTCGGTGCCAGCGCCGAGATGACCCGGAACTCGCGGCCCATGTCGTGCGCGGTGGCCAGCACGTGCCCGAGCGGCGGCCGGCGCAGCACCACCTCGCGGTCACCGAGGTCGAGCAGGTAGGTCAGGTTGGACTTGCCGCCGGCGATCAGCCGGGCCCGCAGCGGCCCGCCGGCCAGGTCGGGACGGTGGGCGGCGAGGTACGCGGCGAGCCGGTCGAGATCCACGCCGGCCGGCGTGGCTCCGGACGGTGGAGCGTCCGGCCTGCCCGCGTCGACGGCCCGATCGGTCATCCGATTAGTTGATGGCAGGTCGGCCATGTTGTCAAGGTCGGATTTTGCCCCCGGGACATGCCTCTGCAACAGGGACGAAATGGGCAGGGACCAGGCTGGTGACCAGCCTGCCGGCCGCCACCGCCGGCCCCGCCGAGCGGAGGGACAACCTCATGTTGCTGCGAGTTCGGGTCACCCTGCCGGACCGTCCCGGAACCCTCGGTCAGGTGGCCCGCACGCTGGGCGTGTCCGGTGCGGACATCGTCCAGGTCGTGGTCCTGGAGCGGCTCGGCGGGCGGGCGGTCGACGACTTCACCGTGGTGTGGCCGGGCGCGGCCCGCGTCGAGCGGCTGCTCGCCGGCCTCGCGGCCATTCCCGGCGTACGCGTGGACGGGGTGTGGCGGGCGATCGGCGCGCCCACCACCACCGGCCAGGACGCCGAGCTGTTGGCCCAGGTCGCCGGCAACCCGGCCGACGGGCTGGCGACCCTGGTCGACGCCGTGCCGGGGCTGCTCGCCGCCGACTGGGCGGTCGCCGCGGTCGTGCCGGTCGACTGGGCGTCCCGCAGCGGTGGCGGCTCGGCGACCGTGGGGCACGCGAGCTGGCGGGCCCCCGTACCCCCGCCGCTGCCGGAGGTGACCCCGCTGCGCGCCCGGTCGATGACCACGCCCGAGGGCACCCACTACGCCATCGCGCCCTTCGGCCGCGCCGGTCTCGTGCTGGTGGTGGCACGCGAGCACTCCGACCCGCTCACCGCCGCCGCGTTCCACTCGACCGAGGTCGACCGCCTCGCCCTGCTCGTCCGGGCCAGCGCCGTCATCCTCGGCGACCGGCTCGACCTGGTCGGGGCGCCCCCGGTGGCCGCCGGCTGACTCCCCGCGCGGCGTGATCCCGACCACGGTCGCGAGCCGTCACCCCGGAGCAATCGGCCGGCAACAGGCGGCGGCGAGGGTGGTACCGGGGAAGGGAGTCAATCATGACGCTGTGGCGGATCCGAGCCACCGTGGACGACCGGCCGGGTTACCTGTCGGTCCTCACGGCGAGCCTCGCGTTGCGCGGGGTCAACATCCTCACCGTGCAGGTGCACACGACCGAGCGGGGCGCGGTCGACGACTTCCTCGTCGACGCGCCCGACACGATCGGCGAGGCCGACCTGGTGGCGGCCGTCGAGCGGGGCCGGGGCCGGGACTGCTGGGTGGCGCGCAGCGAGGCGCGTGGCCTGGCCGACCAGCCGACCCGCGTGCTCGGGCTGGCCACCCGGCTGGTCCGGGACCCGGACGCGACCGGTGAGGTGCTGGGCACCCTCCTCGGCGCGGACGCGGTGACCTGGCGGCCGGACACCGTCGCGGACGCCGGGATCAGCGACACCACGATGCGACTGGCCGACCCGGGCGGCGGCTCCTACACCCTCCGCCGCGCGGCGCCCGGCTTCACGCCCGCCGAGTACGCCCGGGCGCAGGCGCTGCTGGAGCTGGCGACGACCGTGGTGCGCCGGGCCGCCGAGCAGGTCACGCTCGTGCTGCCCGACGGCGCCGAGCTGACCGTACGGCCCGCCGTCGCCGACGACCTGCCCGGCCTCCTCGACCTGCACGAAGCCTGCTCGGCGCGCAGCCGGCACCGCCGTTACCTGGGCGGGTCCACCCCGACGCCGGCCCGGCTGCGGCAACTGCTGGAACCGGCCCGCGGTCACACCCTCGTCGCCGCCGCCACCGGCCCGGACGGGGCGACCGAGTCGCTGGTCGCGATGGGGAACCTGCTCGGCGAGGGTGACGAGGCAGAGGTGGCGTTGCTGGTGCGCGACGACTGGCAGCGGCGCGGTCTCGGGTCGGCCCTGCTGCGCCGGCTGGCCCGGCACGCCGACCAGGCCGGCTACGCGGCCCTGGTGCTGCACGTCCAGGCCGAGAACGCTCCGATGCTGCGGACCGTACGCCGGCTGGACCGCCCCACCACCACGGACCGCGACGGCCCCCTGCTCACCCTCACCGTCCCGCTACCGACCCCCGCGGCCGCTCACCACTGACCCCCGCCCTCCCCGTTCGGCGATCTTGCGGTTGGCGCCCCCGCGACACGGACACATGCCGCGCCACGGGGGCCGAAACTGCAAGATCGCGGACGGCGGGGGACGGGAGGGGATCAGGTGTTGGGGTAGCGGTTGTAGTCGGGGAAGTTGCCGTAGAGGCGCTCGTCGCCGCCCTGGGTGACCGCCTGCACCAGCAGGTCGCCGCCGACGAAGGCGCCCTTCCAGGAGGCGCCCCGGCCGCCGAACGGCTCGTCGCGGTCACCCCGCGAACGCGGCTTGTTGATGCCCACCTTGAACGCCTGGAGGTCCACGGCCAGCTTCGCCGCCTCGTCCTCGTCGTCGCAGGCGAGCGACGCGACCAGCGCGCCGTTGGAGGCGTTCATCGCGGCCAGCAGCTCGTCGGTGGTGTCCACCACGACGATCGTGTCGACCGGGCCGAACGGTTCGGCGTGCATGAGCCGGGACCGGCCGGGCGGGGCGAGCAGCACCGACGGCGCCACGTACGCCGAGGTGTCCTGCCCGTCGAGGAACGGCGCCCCGGTCAGCTTGCCCCGGTGCAGCGGGACCGCGCCGCCGCGGACCGCCTCGTCCACCTTGCGGCGCAGCTCGTCGGCCTTGGCGGCGCTGATCAGCGGCCCGAAGTCCAGCTCGGGCAGCGGGTCGCCGGCCGTCCAGTCGTCGCCGACCGCGAGCGGGTGGCCGAACCGGACCGAGCGGACGACCGGCAGGTACATGTCGAGGAACTCGTCGACGAGGTCGCGCTGCACGACGAACCGGGGGTACGCGGTGCAGCGCTGCTTGCCGTACTCGAAGCCCTTCTTCAGGTGGGCGGCGAGCAGGTCCCACTGGGAGAAGTTCCAGATCCCCCAGGCGTTCAGCCCCTCCTGCTCGATGAAGTGGCGCTTGTCGGAGTCGAGCAGCGCGGCGGCGACCTTGCCGCCGTTGGACCGCCCGCCGACGAACGCGACCGCGCCGATCTCGGGGGCCCGCACCAGCACCTCGGACAGCTCCTCGCCGCCGCCGGAGACCAGGGTCGCGGGCAGCCCGGCCCGGCGCATCAGCGCGTGCGCGACGGTGAGGCAGACGGCGCCGCCCTGCGACGGGGTCTTGGCGATGACGGCGTTGCCGGCGAGCAGCTGCACCAGCTCGGCGTGCACGAGGACGCTCATCGGGTAGTTCCAGGAGGCGATGTTGCTGACCGGCCCGGGCAGCGGTTCCCGCCCGCCGTCGAGCATCCGGTCGATCTCGCCGACGTACCACCGGACGCCGTCCAGCGCGCGGTCCACGTCGGCGCAGGCCAGCCGCCACGGCTTGCCGATCTCCCAGACGAGCAGCAGCGCGAGCAGGTCGCGGTGCGCGGTGAGCGCGTCCACCGCCGCGGACACGCGGGCCTGGCGCTCGGCCAGCGGGGTGTCGGCCCAGTCGCGGTGGGCCCCGGCGGCGTACGCGACGGCCGCGCGGGCGGTGTCCGCGTCGAGCCGGGCGAGGTTGATCAGGACGGTGTTGTCCACCGGGGTGCGGGTCGGCGTCGGTGCGCCGACCGCCCGCCACTCGCCCTCGACCAGGTTGTGCAGCGTGGTGACTCCGTCGACCGGGGCACCGAACGCCTCCGGGGTGGCGGCGACCGCGCGGGCGAGGGTGTCGGACCAGGCGGTGCCGTCGGCGAGTCGTAGGGCCATCGCGTCCTCCTCAGGATTGACCGGGGGAGCGGCGGCGTCGATGGCACCGCTGGGGTCGTACTGTCGCGCGCCGCGAGGCCGGCCAGCAACCGTACGCTCGTATCCCAGGACGGCCCGTCCCGTCGCGGCGGTGGACACCTTCGATGTGGAGCGGGCCTGAGCTGGGCACCCTTCCTCATCCTATCGACGAACATCGATGATGTGAGGTATCCCCGGAACGCCACCGGCCGCCGGACGGGGCCCGGCGGCCGGTGCGGCGTTCACGTCGCTCAGCTGGTGAAGGTGATCCGGTCGCGTCGCCGGCGCAGCACGGTCAGCGCCACGCCGCCGCCGATCAGGGCGAGCCCGGTGAGCGCGATGCCGGTGCCGGCGACGCCGGTGATCGGCAGGCTGCCGCCACCCTCCCCGCCGCCGTTGCCGCCGCCTCCGTTACCGCCACCCGGGGTGGTCGACGGCGGCGAATCCGGCGAGTCGGGCGACCCGGGCGTGCCCGGCGTCGGGGTGCTGGTGGCCGCGCACGGCTGGAGCCAGAACACCTTGTGCTTGGCGTCGGACGACTTCCCGTCCACCAGGTCCACGTCGAGCTTCAGGTGGTAGCCCTGCTTCGGGTGCGGGGTCAGCCCGCCGAGCGCCAGGTCGGCGGCGGAGAGCCGGATCGTCTCGTCGTGGTCGTTCTCCGCGCCGCCGGCCGGGTCGGTGCTGATGATCCGGTTGCGCACCGACCAGACCACGACGTCCTTACCGGACGGTGGCTTGGTGGTCAGGGTGATGTCGGCCGCCTGGTTGGTGTCGAAGTTGAAGAACTCCAGCTCGAAGTCGCAGGTCACGTGCGGCTCGTTGTCGACCCGGTCGCTGAACGGAGCGCCATCGATCTTCACCGTGCCGTTCTCGCCAGGCGGGTTGTGACCGCCGGGCGCCTGCGCGAGGGGCGCCGCGCTGGCCCAGGCGGGGGCGGCGACGGCGAGGCAGGCCGTGGCGGCGGCGGTCAGAACCGCGCCCACCACGTGCCGACGCTGTGGCATGGAATTTTCCTCCACGGAAAAAGGAGAGGGGACGGCACATGATCGCATGCGTGAAACCATTACGCGACACCGGTCGATTGGCCTGAGCTGGGCGTACGTCGTTGCTCGGCAACGTATTTCTCGCGCGGAAATGGCGTGTCGGTGTAACGCGCACGCCCGTTGAGACGCTGCGCCCGCACCAATTCCCGCGCGCATTTCCGGGCGCGCGGGCGAGGTGCGGCGCCCGGACGAGCGGACCGGCTCCGGCTCAGTCCACCAGTTCGTCGGCGAGCAGGTCCATGAGCAGGCCGTCGTGCCACTGCCCGTCCGCGCCACGCTCGTAGCGGCGCAGCACCCCGACCGGCCGGAAGCCCACCTTCGCGTAGCTGCGGATGGCCGGCGTGTTCGCCGCCGCCGGGTCGATCGTGAACCGGTGGTGCCCGTACGCCTGCACCAGGTGCCGGACCAGCGTGCGGATCGCGTCCTGGCCGAGGCCCCGGCCGTGCACCTCCGGGTCGAGGAAGATGTCCAGGCTGGCGTGCCGGTAGTCCGGGTCCTCCTCGGCGTACCACTGGACCGCGCCGACGACGCGGCCCTCGTGCTCGACGGCGTACACCGTCAGGTCCTCGTCGGCGAGGTCGGCGCTCACCGCGGCGGCGAGGTCGTCGCCGCCCCGCCACCAGCGACGGACCGCCGGGGTGGAGCGGATGGCTGCGAGGGTCGCGACGTCGGCCACGGTGGCGGGCCGCAGGGTCACCGCCCGCCCCCGCAGCCCCGACACCGTGCTCAGCCCCGGATCTCGCCGTGCGCCACGCAGGCCGCCGCCCAGCCGACGGGGAGCACCTGCACCTTCATCCGACGACGGCAGTGCGCGCAGAACCGTGGCGGCTCCAACAGCCGGGCCCGGGCGCACGCGTCGTGCCCGCCGGCCGCCAGCGCCTCGCCGCAGCGGTCACACCAGGCCGGCGCCGGTGCGGTGCCGTTCGGCACCGCCAACCTCGCGGTGTCGCTCACCGTCAGCCCCTCACAACGTCGCGGACAGCGCCTTGACCGGCATCTTCAGGTCCTCCAGCAGGGCCAGGTCCTCGGTGGCCGGCCGACCCAGGGTGGTCAGATAGTTGCCGACGATCACCGCGTTGACGCCGCCCAGCAGACCCTCGCGGGTGCCCAGGTCACCGAGGGTGATCTCGCGGCCACCCGCGTAGCGCAGGATGGTGCGCGGCATGGCCAGCCGGAACGCGGCGATCGCCCGCAGCGCGTCCTTGCCCTCCACCACCGGCTGGTCCCCCAGCGGGGTGCCCGGACGCGGGTTGAGGAAGTTGAGCGGCACCTCGTGCGGGTCCAGCTCGGCGAGCTGCGCGGCGAACTCGGCGCGCTGCTCGACGGTCTCGCCGAGGCCCAGGATGCCGCCGCAGCAGACCTCCATGCCGGAGTCGCGGACCATCCGCAGCGTCTCCCAGCGCTCCTCCCAGCTGTGGGTGGTGACCACGTTGGGGAAGTGGGAGCGGCAGGTCTCCAGGTTGTGGTTGTAGCGGTGCACACCCATGTCGACCAGCTCGTCGACCTGCTCCTGGGTGAGCATGCCGAGCGAGGCGGCGACCTGGATGTCGACCTCCGCCTTGATGGCGGCGACGCCCTCCCGCATCTGCTTCATCAGCCGGGCGTCCGGACCACGGACGGCCGCCACGATGCAGAACTCGGTCGCCCCGGTCGCCGCGGTCTGCTTGGCCGCCTCCACCAGGGAGGGGATGTCCAGCCAGACGGAGCGCACCGGCGAGGTGAACAGGCCGGACTGCGAGCAGAAGTGGCAGTCCTCCGGGCAGCCGCCGGTCTTCAGCGAGACGATGCCCTCGACCTCGACCTCCGGGCCGCACCAGCGCATCCGCACCTCGTGGGCGAGCTGAAGGGCGGCGGGCAGGTGCTCGTCGGGCAGGTTGAGCACGGCGAGGACGCCGGCCTGGTCGAGGCCGACGCCGTCACCCAGGACCTGGGTGCGGGCCTGGTCGAGGATCTCTGGCATGGCTCGTACCCTACAAGGCCCCCTGACCGCGAGAAATGACCTCGGCCACCGGCGGAGCGGGGGAGGCCGAGTCCGGCCGAGTGGATGCACCGGGGCGTTCCGGGCGAGTGGTACCTTCGCCCGGCGGACGGATCGGCGTAAGGGGTGACGGTGGCGGACTGGCTGGCGGCGCTCGACCGCCGCGCCGACCTGCGGGCCAAGGCGGGGCTGACCCGGCGGTTGCACCCGCGCGCCGCCGACGAGACGGTCACCGACCTGGCCGGCAACGACTACCTGGGCCTGGCCACCCACCCGGAGGTCACCGCCGCGGCCGCGCGGGCCCTGTCGGCGTACGGGCTGGGTGCCACCGGGTCGCGGCTGGTGCGCGGCTCCACCGACGCCCACCACGCGCTGGAGGACGCGCTCGCCGACTGGATCGGCACCGACCGCGCGCTGGTGTTCTCCTCCGGCTACCTGGCCAACCTCGGCGCGCTGCGCGCCCTCGTCCAGCCCCGTACGCTGCTCGTCTCCGACGCGCACAACCACGCCTCGCTGATCGACGGCTGCCGGATCTCCGGCGCGGAGACGGTCGTCACCCCGCACGCCGACGTGACCGCCGTCGCCGACGCCCTCGCGGCGGCCCCCGGCCGGCCCGCGGTCGTCGTCACCGAGTCGGTCTTCTCCGTCGACGGGGACCTCGCCCCGCTCGCCCGTCTGCACGCGGTCGCCCGCCGGCACGGCGCGCTGCTCCTGGTCGACGACGCGCACGCGCTCGGCGTGACCGGACCGGCCGGTGCCGGCGGCGTCGCCGCCGCCGGGCTGGCCGGCGAGCCGGACGTGGTGGTGACCGCCACCCTCTCCAAGGCGCTGGGCGGCGCCGGTGGGCTGGTCGCCGGCCCGGCCGAGTTCGTCCGGCACCTGGTGGAGACCGGCCGGACGTTCATCTTCGACACCGCGCTGCCGCCCGCGGTCGCCGCCGGGGTGCACACCGCCGTCGGCCTGGCCCGCGCGGGCGAGCATCTGCGTGCCGAGCTGGCCGAGCGGGCCGCCCTCGCGGTGGCGCGGCTGGCCGCCGCCGGCCTGACCGTCTCCGCCCCGGACGCGGGCGTGATCTCGGTGACCGCCCCCGGCCCGGAGGCGGCGACCGCGTGGGCCGCGGACTGCCGCGACCGGGGAGTGGCGGTCGGTTGCTTCCGCCCGCCGTCCACCCCGGACACCCGCTCCCGGCTGCGGCTGACGATCAACGCGGGCGTGCCCCGGACGGACTTCGAGCGGGCGCTGGAGGTCATCGTGGAGGTCGCACCATGAGCGCGCCGTGGCACGGGATCGTGCTGGTCACCGGCACCGACACCGAGGTGGGCAAGACGGTGGTGACCGCGGCGATCACCGCCGCCGCGCACACCGCCGGGCTGCGGGTCGCCGTGATCAAACCCGGCCAGACCGGCACGGCCACCGGCGAGCCCGGCGACGCCGACGCCGTGCAGCGGCTGGCCGCCCCGGTCACCGCCCGGACGCTGGCCAGCTATCCCGACCCCCTCGCCCCGCTCACCGCGGCCCGGGTGGCCGAGCTGGAGCCCTTGGAGCTCTACACCGCCGTCGACGCCGTCCGCGAGGAGGCGGACAAGCACGACCTGGTGCTGGTCGAGGGGGCCGGCGGTCTGCTCGTCCCGATGGGGCTGCGCCCGTCCGGGGAGCCCTGGACGATCGCCGACCTGGCCGTCTCGCTGGGCGCACCGGCGGTGGTGGTGGCCCGGGCCGGGCTGGGCACGCTCAATCACACCGCGTTGACCCTGGAGGCGTTGGACCGCCGTGCCGTGCCCGCCGGCGTGGTCATCGGCGCGTGGCCGTCCGCGCCGGAGCTGGTGCACTGGACCAACCTGGGTGACCTGCTGCCGAACCTCCTCGGCGCGCTGCCCGCCGGGGCCGGCGCGATGGACCCCGGCGTGTTCCGGCGGTCCGCGCCGGGCTGGCTCACCCCGGCGCTGCACGGGGTGCTCGACGACTGGCGCGCGTGGGCCGAGGAGATCGGCTGAACACCTGACTTTCGTCAGTGCCCGGACCGGTCGGTCGTGGGTAGCGTGGCGGCCGTGACCAGGTGGAAGGTGCCGCGCCGGGTCCGGCGGGCGATCGCCGACCGGCCGGCCGTCGCGCGTGACGTGCTGCTCTGGGCGGTGGTCGCCGCGCCGCTCGCGTACCCCCGGATCACCCCGCCCCACTCGTGGCGCTCGCTGGCGCTGCTCGCCGCCGTGCTGCTGGTGGTCGCCGTGGCGGTGGCGGTGAGCCGGCGCCGCCCGCTCGCCGCCCTGGTGCTGGTGGTGCTCGGCTCCCTCGCCGACGGCAACTTCGTCTTCGCGATCCCCGTGTTCAGTTACCTGACCGGGCGGCGCAGCGCCACCGCCGGGCCGGCCGCCGTGGCGTTCGCGCTCATCGCGGCCGGTGGCACCGCGCTCAACCTGGGGTTGCTGGGCATCGGCACCGCGACCTGGTTCCTGCTCGCCTCGGTGCTGCTGTTCGCCGGGGTGTTCCCGTGGCTCGTCGGCCGGCACCGACGGCAGCAGCAGGAGCTGGCGGAGGCCGGGCGGCGGCACGCCGCCGCGCTGGTCCGGGAGGAGCGCGGCGTCGCCGAGCGGATCCGGCTGCGGGAGCGGGCCCGGATCGCCCAGGAGATGCACGACTCGCTCGGCCACGACCTGAGTCTGATCGCGTTGCGCGCCGCCGCTCTGGAGGTCGCCACCGACCTGGACCCACCGCACCGGGCCGCGGCGGGGGAGCTGCGGGCCAGCGTCGGCGCCGCCACCGAACGGCTGCACGAGATCATCGGCCTGCTCCGCGAGGCGAGCGGGCCGAACCCCACCCGGCCGTGCGACGAGGGCATCGACGGCCTCGTCGAGGGCGCCCGGGAGGCCGGCATGACCGTACGGCTTCAGGTGACGCCCTGCGCGGCCGAGTTGCCGACGCTGGCCGGGCGCGCCGCGCACCGCGTGGTCCGGGAGGCGCTGACCAACGCGGCCCGGTACGCGCCCGGCGCGCCGGTCGACGTGCGCCTCGCCCGCAGCGGCGACCGGGTCGAGGTGGCCGTCGTCAACGCGCCGCCGACCGCCGCGCCGCTGCCCGGCCCACCGTCGCACGGCAGCGGGCTGCTGGCGCTCGCCGAGCGGGTACGCCTCGCCGGCGGAACCCTCGACGCGGGTCCGCGGGACGGCGGTGGTTTCGCGGTGCGGGCCCGGCTGCCGCTCACCGCGACGCCCGACGGGGGGCGACCCGTCGACGAGCCGGAACAGCCGGCGCCGGTCCGGGATCCGGCGGCGGTGCCGGAGCGGCCCGCCGACGCCGAACGGCGGCTGCGCGCCGCCCGCCGGCGAGTCCGGCGCAGCCTGCTGGTGGCGCTCGGCGCGCCGGCCGGGCTCGGGCTGGTGCTGTCCCTCGTCTACTACCCGATGGCCACCGCGGGCACCGTGCTCGACCGGGAGACGTTCGAGGGGCTGCGGGTGGGTGCCGCCCGCGCGGAGCTGGCCGGGCTGCCCCGCCGGCAGCTCGACCGGCCGGCCGGCGTGGACCGGGCCGGCTGCGAGTACTACACCGACGGGAACTTCCCGCTGGCCCAGCCCACGTGGCGGCTCTGCTTCGTCGCGGGCCGGCTGACGAGCAAGGAGCGGATCAACCAGTGAGCACGGGCACCATGGCGGAGGTTCCGGTCCGGGTCGTCCTCGCCGACGACGAGGCGATGATCCGGGCCGGTGTCCGGGCCATCCTGGCCACCGACCCGGGCATCGAGGTGGTCGCCGAGGCGGGCGACGGCCGGGCGGCCGTGGAGGCGGTGCGGGCGCACCGGCCCCGGGTCGTGCTGCTGGACATCCGGATGCCGCGGTGGGACGGGCTGAGCGCGGCCGAGGAGATCCGCCGGCTCGTGCCGGGCACCGCGACGGTCATGCTCACCACGTTCGGCGAGGACGACTTCGTCGTGCGGGCCCTCGGGAACGGGGCGAGTGGGTTCCTGCTGAAGTCCGGCGACCCGCGGGAGCTGATCGCCGGGGTGCACGCGGTCGCCGACGGCGGGGCGTACCTGTCGCCGCGGGTGGCCCGCCGGGTCATCGAGTTGGGCGGGGGGCGGTGGGCCCGGCGCCCGGCCGCGCGGGATCGCACGGCCGGGCTGACCGACCGGGAACGCGAGGTGCTCGCGCTGGTCGGTGCGGGGCTGTCCAACGCGGAGATCGCGCGTCGGCTGCACCTGGTCGAGGGGACCGTGAAGACCTACCTGACCAGCATCTTCACCCGTCTGGAGGTGCGCAACCGGGTGCAGGCGGCGATCCTCGCGTACGAGGCGGGGCTGGTCGAGCGCTGATCCCGCGTCAGGCGTCGCGGCGGCGCAGGGCCGCCCGACCCAGCGCGAGCGCGGCGACCGCCCAGCCGGCGAGCAGCAGCAGCCCCACGACCGGCGGGTAGGGGTCGGTGTCCCCCGCCAGGAAGTGCCCGCCGGCCACCCCGGGAAAGCCGTCCGCGATCCGGGTCAGCACCGTGATGTCCGGCTCCTGGAGCGACAGCGGCACGACCATCAGGGTGGCCACCAGCACGGTGAGGGTCAGCACCGCGCTACGCAGGGCGGCGCCGAGGCCCAGCGCCAGCACCCCGACCAGCGCCAGGTAGGCGGCCATGGCCAGCACGTCCCGCGCCGTGCCGCCCGCCGGGGTCGTGCCCCACCGGCCGAGCACCGGCCCGGCCACCAGCACACCGACGCCGCCGAGCACCAGCCCGACCCCGAAGGTCACCGCCCCCGCCACCACGGCCTTCGCCAGCAGGACGCGGCCCCGCGACGGCGTGCACTGCAACGTCGTACGGATGGTGCCGCTGGTGAACTCGCTGGTGATCGCGAGCAGCCCGAGCGCGAGCACCGCGTACTGGGTCAGCTCCACCGCGCCGGCCAGGATGCTGCCGACCGTGACCACACCGACGTCGTCGGCCGGGTCGTCGTTGGTGTTGGCGTTGGCCGCGTAGATGGCGAGCTGACCAGCGGTGGCCGCGGTCAGTAGCAGCGCGGCGAGCAGCGTCCACCAGGTGCTGCGCACCGACCAGAGCTTCGTCCACTCGGCGGCGACGGTGCCGGCGAAGCTGCCGGAGCGGGTGGCGGGTCGGCTGGCCGCCCGGGTGGGGGAGAGGACGCTCATCGGGTCTCACCTCCGGCCGGCGCGCCCGCGTACTCGACGCTGTCGGCGGTCAGCTCCATGAAGGCCTGTTCCAGCGACGCGCCGTGCGCGCTGAGTTCGTGCAACCGCACCCCCAGCTCGTACGCGACGTCGCCCACCCGGTCGACGGTGGCCCCGGTGACCGTCAGCTCGTCGGGCGCGGCCGAGGAGATGACGGCCCCGGTCGCGGTGAGCCGTTCGGCGAGAGCCACCAGACCGTCCGGGTGCGGACTGCGGACCCGGACGGCGACGGCACTGCCCGCGATCACCTCGTCGACGGGCGCGTCGACGAGCAACCGACCCCGGCCGATGACCACCAACTGGTCTGCGGTGAGCTGCATCTCGGTCATCAGGTGGCTGGAGACGAAGACGGTCCGACCCTCGTCGGCGAGCGACCGCATCAGGTGCCGCACCCACCGCACCCCGTCCGGGTCGAGCCCGTTGACCGGCTCGTCGAACATCAGCACCGCCGGATCGCCGAGCAGGGCGCCCGCGATGCCGAGCCGCTGGCCCATGCCGAGCGAGAGCGTACGTCCCGGCTTCGCGGCGGCCCGGTCGTCCAGGCCGACGGTGGCGAGCACCTCGTCGACCCGGCGGGCCGGGATGCCGTTGCTGCGGGCCATGGCCAGCAGGTGGGCCCGTCCGGACCGGGCGGGGTGGATGGCCTTCGCGTCGAGCAGCGCGCCGACCTCGTGCAGCGGGTGCCGCAGGTCGCGGTAGGCGCGCCCGCCGACGAGCACCCGCCCGGCGGTCGGACGGTCCAGGCCCAGGACCATGCGCATGGTGGTGGATTTGCCGGCGCCGTTGGGACCGAGGAACCCAGTGACCCGGCCGGGCGCGATGTCGACGGTCAGGGCGTCGACGGCGGTCGTCGCGCCGAACCGTTTCGTCAACCCACGTAGTGTGATCATGCGTTGACGCTAGGCGCGCGGCCCGGTCGTCCACCGTGCCCGAACGGCATCACCGGCACCTGACTTTGGTCAGTTCGGCGACCGTTCGATCACGACACGTAATCCTCCAGCAGCGCCGGTGTGAGCCCGGCCCGGTGGATCGCCTTCAGCGCCGCCAGGAGGTCGTCCATGAGCGCCGGCCGGAAGTGCATGAGCAGCACATCGCCGGGCTTCACCACCTTCTCCGGCGTCTGGTAGCGCACGATCCCCTCGTTGACGGTTTCGCTCCAGTGGAAGACCGCCTTCATGCCGCAGTCGTACGCGGCCCGCAGGGTGGTCGCGTCCCGGTTGCCGAACGGCGGGCGGAACAGCGTCGGTCGCTTGCCGTACAGCTGCTCCAGCTTGTCGGCCGAGCCGCAGATCTCGTGCTTCTGGAACGCGTACGACCGGCCCGACAGCGACGTGTGGCTGATCGTGTGGTTCTCGATCACGCCGCCGGCCGCCTCGATCTGGCGGAAGTAGTCGGTGTGCGCGGTCGCGGCGGGGGAGTTCAGGAAGAGCGTGACCGGGATGTGTGCCTCCCGGATGAAGTCGATCACCGCGGACGGCCGCGCGAGCCCGCCGTCGTCGATGGTGATGAAGGCGACCTTCTGCCCGGTGGGCACCCGGAACCGGAACGGCGCGCTGCCGGCCGGACCGGGCGGCATCGGCTGCGGCGGCGGCGCCTCGGGGAAGGTCGGCACCTGGGCCAGGTACCAGTCGAGGCTCTTCGGCACGGGCGCCCCCGAGCGGGACGGCGTGCCGGAGGGCGTCGCGTTCGCGGAGGCCGACGGCGGCGCGGACGGGCTGGGCTGCTGGGCGGCGTGGGCGGTGACCCGGGCGCTGTGGGTGGCCGCGCACGCGGTGAGCGCCAGGAGGGCCAGCAGCGGCAACGCGGCCAGGGTGCGGCGAGGGGTTGATGGCACGCCGGGAAACCTATCGGGCGAATGTGAGATTCCTGTCAGCCTGTGTCGCGCCCGCTGCCTGACCCGGCCCGGCGGGCGGGTGCGGCGGCGATCGCCGGCCGGGCCCAGCGCGGGGATCAGCGCGGCACGCGGGCCGTGGTGAACCCGGATGCGGCCGGGTCCGGCCGGTCGGCGCGGCGGACGACGAAGGCGTCGGGCATGCGGAAGGTGAGGTTGTCCGGGCACCACGGCTCCCGGACCACGCTCACCCCGTCCAGCAGCGGCGCGGCCACGTCGACGACGACCGCGGCCTCCATGCGGGCCAGCACGTCGCCGACGCAGCGGTGCGCGCCCGCCCCGAAGGCCAGGTGTCGGCGCGAGCCGCGTTGGCCCGGGCGGAAGTCGTCGGGGGCGTCAACGGTCGCCGGGTCGCGGCCGGCGCGCGCCAGCCACAGCACGATGCTGGTGCCCGCCGGCACCGCCGTCCCGCCCAGCGTGGTGTCGACGGCCGCGACGCGGCGCCACGTGACGATCGGCGGCTCCAGCCGCAGCCCCTCCTCCACGACGTCGGCCGCCGTGATCTCACCCGCGCGCAGCCCCGCCCGCACCGCGTGCTCGCCGGCGAGCCGGTGCAGCAGCAGGGTGAGGAACTGCGAGGTGGTCTCCTGCCCCGCCACCAGCAGGAAGAACAGTGCGCCGACCACCACGTCCGGCGACTGCCCGGCCGCGCGCAGCCGGGCGGCGAGCCCGTCGCCGGTGGCCGCGAAGTCGCGCAGCACGCCGTGGAACCGCCCCACCTCGGCGGCGAGCGCGAGCTGCCGGTCGGCGTCCAGCGGCGCCCAGAACAGCTCCAACGCCGCCCGCGCGAACTCCTTCACCGCGCCGACCGGGGCGTCCGGCAGGTCGACCAGTCGGGCCAGCACCAGCAGCGGCAGGTCGGCGGCGAGCTCCGCGTACAGGTCGACGGGCTCACCGGCGTCGAGGGCGGCGGCCAGCCGGGTGACCCGGTCGCGGACGAGGGCGGTGAGCCAGGGGCGCTGCGCGGCCACCTTGGCGGGGTGCAGCGCGTCCGCGACGATCGCCCGGATCTGCGGATGACTCGCGCCGGAGTTGTTCGCCAGCGTCGGCGGCAGCCGGAAGCGGTGCCCGGCGAGCATCCGCAGCGCCGTCACCGGCATCGGCGTCACCGCGTCGAGCGCGTTGTCCGGCCGGAAGGTGACCGCGTCGGTGAGCACCTGCCGCACCAGCGCGTGCCGGGTGACCACGAGGTGCTCCACGCCGACGTGGTCCGCCACCCGGGCCACGTCCGGCCACCTGTCGTCGGCGACCTGCGCCCAGCTGCGGAACAGCACGGCGACACGCTAGTCGGCGCCCTTGGGCAGCCCGGCCCGCAGCTGCCAGACCGTGGTGCGCTTCACCCGTACGCTCTCCAGCGCCGGGGGCACCGGCACCTCGTAGACGGCCAGCTCGTCGAAGCGGTCCCGGGGCAGGAACGCCCGACCGGGGTCGCCCACCAGCACCCGCGCGCCCGCCCGGGCAGCGCGCAGCAGGAACCGCAGCATCCGCTTCGCCATCGCCTCGCTGTAGAACACGTCGCCGGCCAGCACCACCTCCGCGTCCCCGGCGTCGCCGTCGAGGATGTCGCCGTACTCGGCGGCGACGCGCACGGCGTTGGCCTCGGCGTTGAGGGCCACGGCCGCGACCGCCAGCTCGTCGACCTCGACGGCGCGGACGGTGGCCGCGCCGGCCCGGGCGGCGGCGATGGCGACCAGGCCGGAGCCGGACGCGAGGTCGAGCACCCGGCGACCGGTGACCAGCTCGGGATGGTCGGTCACGTACCGGGCGAGCCCCTGGCCGCCCGCCCAGGCGAAGGCCCAGAACGGCGGCGGCCGGTCGCTGCGGAACTCGCCCTCGGTCAGCTCCCACAGCCCGATCGGCTCGTCCGCCTGGTGCAGCCGCACCTCGGGAACGAACGCGACCGGGGCGAGGCGGGCGTGCAGCCGGACGAAGGCGGTGGAGAGTTCGGACACCCGGCGATTCTCCCTGACCGCCGCGGCCCACCCGCGGGACGGTCGCCGACCCGCCGAGCGGGCGGTGTGCCGCCCCGGTCACCGGTTCACCACCGTACGTGAAATGCACCCCCGCGCTTGGCGCTCGGTGCGAACACACCCGTCTGGTCCGGCCCCGTGCCCGCTCCTAGCGTTCGGAACGGACGCGCAGAGGCGAGGTGGTGGTGATCGTGTGGCGGTACGCGCTGCGGCTGGCGGTGGTGGTGGTCTGCCTGACCGGCGTGGAACTCGCCCTGGCGGGGCCGGCACAGGCGGCCTTCGCCACCCGGCTGAGCGGCCTTCCCGAGCGGTTCACCGGCGGCGACCAGGTCCGGACGGTCTCGGCCGTGGTCTCCCGCACCGATCGGGGTGGCTGCGTGAAGGTCCGCTGGTCGCTCGTGGTCACGGTGGAGGGCATCCGGCTGGACCAGGTGCGGCTGGACCGGGTGGAGGAGACCGGCTCGTTCCCGCTGGACATCCGCGCCTCCGGTGACGTCGCCCGGCTGACCGACCGGCAGCTCGACCCCGGTGCGCTCTGCCCGAACCGCACCGTGACGGCCCGCTACCGGCTGGCGTTCGCGGAGGACGTCGGCACCGGCCGGGTCACCCTCGCCGCCGAGGCGTACGACGCGGGGCTGCGGCTGCTCGCCCGCCAGACGGCGACCCGGGCCGTGGTCGGCGCGGAGGCTCCCGCGACCGGACCGACCTCCCGGCCGACACCGACCCGGCTCGCGCCCACCGAGCCGACGAGGGTCGAGGAGGTCACCCCGCCGGGACCGGACACGACCGTCGACGAGCCGGCCGCCGGGGTGCCGGTGGTCGACGCGGGCCGGCCGGTGTCCACCGCGGGTGGCTTCGGGGTGGTGCAGGCCGGGTTCCTGATGGGCGGGTTGCTCGTCTTCCTCGGCGTGGGCCTGCTGCTGCGGATGCGACACCTGACCCGCGCCACCGATCCGGCCACGGGCGGTGAGGTGCCGCCGGTCGGGTCGGGCTGGGAGACGCCGGCCCGGCGCGACCGGCGGCGCTCCGCCCGCTGGTGACCGACGCCCCCGGCGGCCCGGCCGGGGGCGTCGGAGGTGAGGAAGGGTCGGGGCCGGCGCGGGGTGGCGCCGGCCCCGACCGCGTTCACTTCGAGAACGCCTGGAACTCCGCGATTCGGACCTGGCTACGCGCCGGGCTGGCGGTGGCGCAGTCGGTCGTGGTCGCCGGGTCGTCGTCCTGCTCACCGGCGTACGCCGGACCGCCGGTGCACTGGCTGTCCAGCACCTCCAGCCGCAGGTGGGTGGCGAGGGTGGTCGGCACCCGGAACTCCCGGAGGTTGATGTCCCGGGTGTAGGCCCGGTAGGCGCCGCCCGGGAAGGCGTCGTCCGCGCTGGTGTAGATGCGCTGCCAGTGCGCCGGGTTGGCGCAGTCGGTGGTCTTCGCGTTGCAGGCCAGCACCGCGAACGACCGCAGCGCGCTGAGCGCGTTCTGGCTGCCCGCGTCGGCGTCGCCGGTGATCGCCGGGCGCAGCATGCCGCTCACGTTCACCCGCTTCACCACCTGCGGCGCGTCGCCGGCCAGCGCCACGGTGACCTGCTTGCCGGCCACCCCGTCCAGCGAGGCCCAGTTCGTGGCCTCGGTGTCGTCGGCGATCCGGTCCAGGTTGACACCGTCGCCGCTGATCGTGGCACCGGACGCCGTGGACGCCAGGTTGCGGCTCATCCGCAGGTCGACGTAGCCCTTGTGGCCGGCCTTGGCGACGACGCTGAGCCGCTGGTGTCCGAAGCCGGGCGCCACGGCCAGCAGGTCGTACGTGCCGGCCACCAGCTCCACCGTGTCCGGCAGCGGGGTCGCCGGGTCGGTGTCCGCGATCGGGGTCGCCCGCGCCTCGTACGCCCCGACGTAGAGTTGGATCGGCGCGTCCTCGCTGTCCCCGCGGGGCCGGAGCGTGAACGTCGCGTTGCCGCCCTGCGGTGACGCGAAGCTCGGCGTCGGGTCGGTGTCGCCGGCGCCGTTGGTGGCGGCGTCACGGCCCATCCCGGAGCGGGCGAACTCGGCCCAGATCAGGTCCTGGTTCGCGCCCCCGAAGCGCAGCAGGTCGGCGGTGAGCATGTTGTCGCGCATGTCGAGCATGCTCACCTGGCTCGCCGCCTGCAGCAGGAACGAGTCGAAGACGAGCTGGGACCAGCGCCGGTTGCCCGGGCACTTGTCGGCCGCCACCTTGCCCTGCGCGCAGTCCAACTGCCGCTGCGGCGTGCCGAGGCCGTAGCGCTTGACCAGCGCGGAGCGCACCCGGAAGTTGGTGGCGCTCCAGATCTCGCCGTCGGCGTGCACCGCCGGCCCGCCGGTGTTGTAGCCGACGTCGGAGTAGTTCAGCGGGCTGCGGCTGAAGTCGTGGTTGCGGATGCCGCTGACCAGGTTGCCGGTGACGTAGCCGCCGGTGATGAACGGCGTCTCGCCCGGCGGGCGCAGGCCGTGCTGGTACAGGTACTCGGCGGCGAGCAGGTCGCTCCACGACTCACCCATCGACCCGCCCTGGTGACCGCCGATGCCGCTGTCCGGGCCGGCGATCATCCGGTTGCTGATCGCGTGGGTGTACTCGTGGCCGATCACCGTCATGTCGTAGTCGCCGTCCACGCACGGCGGGTACGGGCCGCCGGCCTGCGGCTGCCACAGGTACATGTTGGTGGTCGGCGGCAGGCCGTCGCGCGGCGTGCCCTGGTTGGCGTTGTTCCGGTTGCCGCTCAGCGCGCCCTGCTGGGCCCGGCCCTGCTCGGCGTCGTTGCCGAGCCCGTTCGGGGTCAGGTTGACCGCCTGCAGGTTCCAGGCCGACTCGGTGAAGCCCAGGTGGTAGGCCCAGTCGTGCATCCGGTTGTGCATGGCGAACAGGTTGGCGATGGCGGCGTCGGCGTCGTTGCGCTGCGCCGAGGTGAACACCTCGGGGTTGCACCTCGCCTGGTGCCACTGGTCGGTGAACGGGTACTCGTAGCGGCGCTCCGGGCTGGTCGTGGCCGGCACGACCGGCGTGCCGGCACCCCAGGAGACCACGGTGTTGGCGGAGTTGCCCCGCGAGGTGAAGGTCGGCGCGCCGGTGGCGACGTCGACGTCCCACGCGTTGCCGCCGGCCGGGTCGCGGAACGCGGCCACGCAACCCGGTGCGGGGTCGGCGCACCAGCGGACCCGCGGGTCCTGCCCCGGCCCGAGGTCACGCGGCGGGGTGGCCGGGAAGACCGCCCAGCTCGGGTTCTCCGAGTCGAAGTCGACCAGGTCCTCCCGGATCAGCACCTCCCCGGAGATCCCGTCGACGTAGGTGGTGAACGCCGCCGGGTGGTCGGTGTCCGAGCCGATCAGGGTCACCTCGTACGCGCTGCGCGGCCCCTGCAACGGCGTCGGCACGGCCACGGTCCGGACACTGTGGCTGGCCACGCCGGAGGCGTCCAGCCCGGCGTCGGCGAGCGCCGCCGCGTAGGCCTGCTCCGGGCTGAGGGTGGCCGGCGCGGGCGTCGCGGAGTCCCGCGAGAGCGAGGAGCTGACGGAGATGACGGTGCCGCCGGTGACGGCGAGGGTGACCAGGCCGTCGTGCCCGGCCGGCAGGTCGCCGAAGCGCTGCCGGAGGGTGACCACGGCGCCCTCGCCGATCGGGCGGACCAGCACCCGTTCCATGGCTGCCACCGTGGTCGCGTCCAGCCCGAAGAGGTCGCGGTTGGCGGTGAGGTAGGCGCGGGCGGCGGCCTCCGGCTCGGCGGGCAGCCCGGTGGCGAGCGGGGCCGCGCCGGGGCCGAGCGCGTGCGGGGTGCCCAGCTTGTTCCACCGGACGGACGGGTCGGCCTGGCGGGCGAGGCCGCGCTGGCGGTCGCTCGGCGCCGCCGAGCCGGCCCGGTTGTCGACGTCGGCATGCTGGTGGCCCTCGGCGAACGGGCCGGACCGCCGCTCGGTCGACGGGCCGGCGGGTGGTGCCGCGACGCCGGCGCCGGTCGGCAGCAGCGCGGCGACCACCGCGGTCGCCGCCAGGACGGGGATGAGCCGGCGTCGACGCCGGCTCATCCAGGGTGACCACTCCGGGTGTGGCACAGGACCTCCTCGTGGGAGCGGGATGACCGGCGTCTCGCCGGCCGCGCAGCGCGGTGACGCATGCCCATCTGTGGATATCAGTCGCCGGCTGACGACGGCAAGGCCACGTCACCACCCGTTCCTCAGATCACTTGAGCTCGCTGCGCAGGGCGTCCCGTACCCGTGGTGCCATGCTTCGTGCGTACGTGGCCGTTAGATGCCCTTGATCGCGGTAGATCAGGACACCGCCGATCACCGGAGCGCATCGCTGTGCTGGACAGATGGCGTCGGTGAAATCCAGGAGGCGGATTCCCTTCACACCCTTGGCGGCCTCTACCTGGGCGCCGCTCAACTGCAACGCCTCCTCCCGCGGCACGGCGCAGCGCGTGAGCTTCCTGGGATTCTTCGAAACGCATTCTGGTATGTCGATCCCGGGATAAGGAACGTCCCGGATCACCAACGTCCGGAGACCGGTATCCGCATACCGCGTCCAGGTGTCGCGCATCGCATCGATCCGGGCCTGCCATGAGGCGGCGCCAGTGAGAGCCACGCCATTCGGTGCGGGATGGTACGTCAGGCTGGAGAGGATGAGCAGTTGCGGCCGATCAGGGCCGGTCAACGCCGCGTGCAGCTTGCCGTTCCACTCCGTGCAACTGTCGAAGGGGCGGTTGTTGTACAGCACCGGTTTGTTCAACACTGGGCAACTGCCCTTGATGTGGGTCACCAGCCGCCACCTGTTCGCCTCGGCGACTGCCTCAAGGGCCGGTAGCCAGTGCGCGGCGTGCGAATCACCGGCCAGAACGACAGTGAAGTCGGAGTCCTCGTCGCCGTAGACACATGGCTTCAGCGCGGCCTCAGTCTCCTGAAGCAGGCACCGCTCTCGATAGGTAGCGGGCAGGTCCTGCCGAGCCGCGAGGGGGTCGGGGGTCATCGTCTCTACCCGGTCAACAGGCTGACCGGCCGCGCTGCGGCGAGGCTGGTCCCCGAGTACGCCGGCACCGAACTCTGCCTGTCTCGCCTCGCTGGAACTGCTCGCCGACACGCTCAGCGGAGGCAGCGCAAGGTCCGAGGGGGGGCTCGACGGCGGCCAGACGGTCAGTTGGAACAGGAGGGCCGCGATGATCGGGGCAGTGGTGGCCAGCGCGGCGAGCCGACCGGCCTGATGTGGCAGGGACAGGCCGAACCGGATCGGATTCTCTACGAACCAGTAAGTGAGTGCCGCTGGGATGATGGACAGCAGGACCACGGCGGAGCCCGTCGCCGGTGACAGCTCACCGAGTTGTGCCTCGGCCGCCACGAGTAGCGGCCAGTGCCAGAGATAGAGCGAATACGACAGAGCGCCGACGAACCGCATCGGACCCAGACCCAGCACGGCAGTGGGTCCAGCCCGACCGGCGGCGGGCCCGGCCGCGATCACCGCCGCTGTTCCGAGCGTGGGCAGCAGCGCCGCATAACCAGGGAATGCCATGTCTGGGGTGATCAGCAGCCCGGCGAGCACGACCGCCGCGAGACCCGCCCACCCGAGCCCCACCGCCAGCCAGCTGGGCAGCCGGGTCAGGTGGCGGCCGAGGATCGCCAGGCCACCTCCCAATGCGAGCTCCCACATCCGAGTGGTGCTGTGGAAGTACGCCTGAGAGGGGTTTGCTTCGGACAGGTACGTCGACCAGGCCAGGGAGGGGATTCCGACCAGCGCGAGCCCGATGAGCAGGCGCCGTTCGAAGCGGCGTCGGTCCACCGCCTTCCGGCCCCTTCTGCGGAACAGTCCCCAGGTGACCGCGATCAACAGCATCGGCCAGAGCAGGTAGAACTGCTCCTCCACGGCGAGAGACCAAAAGTGTTGGAGGATGCTCGGTGCCTCGTCCGCCTGTAGGTAGTCGACGGCCTGCCCGGCGAGGCGCCAGTTCATGACATACAGTCCGCTCGCCACCACGTCCCAACCGGTGCTGGCCCAGCGCAGCCGGGGAAGGAAGAGGTACGCCAGTAGCAAGCTGGCCAACAGGACCACGGCTGCGGCCGGCAGAAGCCGGCGGACGCGGCGGGCGTAGAAGCCGGCGATTGAAAGGCGCCCCGTTTCGGCCAGTTCCTTGACGAGTAGTCCTGTGATGAGGAAGCCGGAGATGACGAAGAAGACGTCTACGCCGACGAATCCGCCGGGCAGGCCCGCCAGTCCGGCGTGACCGACGAGGACGAGCAGCACCGCCACCGCCCGCATGCCTTCGATGTCACCTCGGAAGTCGGACCGCCCGTCGGTCGATTTCCGTCTCATCCTCACCCACCCACTCCGCTGTCTTCACTGGCCAGCGTTGCGCGGATCGACACCGCTGTCCGCGTGTAAAACGCATCAGGCAGGCGAGAGGTATGGCTGTTAAAGTCCGTTTCAGGGTGCGTAGGCCCTGCCGTCAGTCGGTGGGTGCCCAGTTCGGGTCGCGGCCGAAGGCGGCGATGAGGCGGTCCTGCTCGTCGGTGTCCGTGGGCAGGTCGACGCCCGGCTGGGTCAGCTGGTCACGCCGGTAGTCCTCGGCCCGCCCGGCGAACCACCGCGCGCACTCGCGGACGGCGTCCGGGTCGAAGCGCGGGTCGGCGCCGATCGCCACGGCCAGGTCCCAGCCGTGGACGAGGTGCTCGGCGAGGAGCTGGTGCAGGTACTCGGCCGCGGGGGTGTCCCCGCCGGAGAGGTGGACGCTGGCGTCCAGCACGTCGGGACGGCTCGCGGCGATCTCGGCCTGCGCGGCGGTTTCGCGGGCCGCCGCGCTCGGGTCGTCGCCGAGCTGGTCGCCGTCGAGGCGGTCGCCGACCTCGTCGACGGTGCGGCCGGCGAGCAGCGGAACGCTCCACCGGCCCTCGCTCACCACGTGGTTGACGAGCGTTCGCACGTCCCAGCCGGGGCAGGGGGTCGGGTCGGACCACTGCCCGGGCCCGACCTGGTCCACCCGGTCGACGAAATCGGCCAGGCTCCGGCGGTACGCCTCCAGCAGGTCCATGCCGCCGATTGTTCCCGGCCGCTGGTGCGGTATGAGCCGTTTCGCGGGCTTCGCCCGGATGGGTCAGTCGAGTACGGCCGGGTCGAGCCCCAGCTCCCGCGCGATGACGAGACGCACCCACTCGGTGAACTGCCGTCGGGAGATCACCCGGTCATGCACCGCCAGCTGCACCGCCAGGCCGTCGACCACCGCGCTGATCCGCCACGCGGCGCCGTCCGGGTCGGCGCACTGGAAGGTGCCCTCGCGTACGCCGTCCTCGATCACCTCGGCGAGGTCCTCGCGCCAGCGCAGGTCCAGCCGTCGCGAGACCCGTTCCATCTCCGGGGTGCGCAGCGACTCCGACCAGCCGTCGATCCACATCGACCAGGAGGTCGCGCGTCCGGCGGGGAGGTAGAGCTTGATGATCTTCCGAAGCTTGGTCAGCGGTGGGGCGCCGGAGCGGACCACCGCGTCGAGCCTGGCCAGATCCTGCTCGACCGCGTAGGCGAAGGCCTGGGCGAGCAGGCGCTCCTTGGTGGCGAAGTGGTAGAACACCAGGGCCTGGCTCACCCCGGCCGCCTGCGCGACGTCGGCTGTCCGGGTGTTGGCGAGCCCGCGCTCGGCGATCACGTCGCAGGCGGTGCGCAGCAGGGCATCCAGGCGGATCTCGGCCGCACGTCTTGTCACGACGGTTACCGTAACCCATCGGGACGAACACGGGCAGTTACCGCAGCGCTCAGGTCGGCCCGGACGACAGTCGGAAGCCGGACAGTTGCCGGTCGGCCCCCCGCCAGCGTCTTTCACGTTGGCGACGAGCGGGCGACGACCCAGGCCATCCTCCTAGGAAGCCCTACGGGGAGTGGTGACCCACCCGCCTGGGAAAACGGCCGAACGGAACACCGGACGCGCCGAGGGTCACCCCGAGTTGGCAACCGTTCGACCGCTCGGCTAGAGTTTCCATCCGTCACCGGGGAACGCCGGTGACACGCGGACGTAGCGCAGCTGGTAGCGCATCACCTTGCCAAGGTGAGGGTCGCGGGTTCGAATCCCGTCGTCCGCTCGGAGCTGCCGCCACGCATGACGGGGGCAACCTCGGTGGGGTGGCCGAGAGGCGAGGCAACGGCCTGCAAAGCCGTGTACGCGGGTTCAAATCCCGTCCCCACCTCAAGCACAACCACAGACTCGGGCGATTGGCGCAGTGGGAGCGCGCTTCCTTGACACGGAAGAGGTCACTGGTTCAAACCCAGTATCGCCCACCAGTAGTTTGAGCATGTCAACGGCTCGTTACCGGTCAACCGGCAACGAGCCGTTTTGCTATTGCTTCTTGCGTCGGGAGCAATGTGGGCGCGCATGATCGTTCGGCTTCATGCGGGCAGCTGGGGTTGGAGCCGGGGGTCGGATGCGTTCGTGGCCCTACCGCAGGTTCTCGGCGGCCATCCGGTAGATCAACTCCCGGGTCTCGAGAGCTGACGGGCGGGCGGCCACCACGGCTTAGGTAGGCCAGCCGGCAGGGTCGCCGGGGATCGCGATCTGGTGGGTGCGGACCGGACGGGGTAGGAGCCGGGCGGGTGCGGACAAGGATTGCCCGGTCTGGCCAGGACAGCCGTGGTCGGCTGTGGACGTGGCGGCGGAGCGCCGCGACCTCGTGGCGCAGCGCCAGGGCGCAGCTCACGGCGCGTGCGACAGGTATTGGCATCTACCGGCATCCCGGGTCGCGGCCAACACTCACTGTGACATAGCCGTAGAAATATCACCTATGTTGGCTCCGGTGGGTCGGGCAAGCCCTGCGGGAATACTTCGGTCGGCTACCTGGACGTATGGCGAAGTTGACTTGAGGGCGGAGCCCGACGCAGCCACTCGACGGACATACCCAAACTGGTTAAGCTTCTTTCGTGCCGTGAGCCATCGGTCGTCCGACCGATCGGCGGAGCCGAGGCGAGGAGCGAGCCATGCGGGCGATCGAATACGACCGGTTCGGCAGCTATGACGTCCTGGAGTTGCGGGAAAGGCGCCTGCCGGTGCCCACCGAGGGGCAGGTTCTCGTCAGGATGACGGTGGCCGGGGTCAACCCACTGGACGAGACGGTGCGTTCGGGAAAACTCGCACCCACCCTGCACAAGCCGCTGCCGATCCGGCCGGGTGGCTTCGGTGTGGGGTTGGTCGAGGAGCCCGGCACCTCGGGACTGGCCGCAGGTGACCGTGTCGCGCTGAGCGGAGGACGATACGGGGTGAGCACCGACGGTTCGTGGGCCGACTACATCGCGGTCGACGCGGCCCATCTGGTGCCGATCCCGGACGGCGTCGACGACGAGACCGCCGCCGCGCTGACCACCGGCGCCGGTTACCTGACCGCTTACCTGGCGCTGAAAGAGTTGGCGGGCTTCCGCGGCGGCCGGAGCGTACTGGCGCCGGGCGTCGGCGGTGCGGTCGGTCAGGGCGGCGTGGAGGTCGCCCGTGTCCTGGGCGCCTCGCAGGCCATCACCACGGCCACCACCACCGAGAAGGCGGAACTGGGTCGGTCCGCAGGGTATGAGGTCATCGACCTCACGCACGAGTCGCTGCGTGAAGGGGTGGCACGGCTGACCGACGGTAAGGGCGTGGACGTCGTGCTGGACGGCGTCGGAGGTTCGGTCACCGGGGAGGCACTCGGCTCGTTGGCCGTAGACGGCACCCTCGTCAGCATCGGTTACGCGGCTGGGGTGCGTGCCGAGATCAACGTGACCGACCTGATATGGAAGAACGGCCACATCCACGGATTCAGGTTCGCCTTGTTCACTCCCGAGCAGGTCAACGCCGCCAACGCGACCCTGCTCGACCTGGTCTCGCAGGGCGAGCTCCACCCGAAGGTGGCGCAGGTGCTCCCGCTGGAGAAGGCTTCCGAGGCGCAGCGCCTCCTGGCCGAGGGCGGCCCCTTCGGCCGCATCCTGCTCGCTCTGTGACCAAGCGCCGCAACAGGGTGACATGGGGCGTATGCCACCGCGCCGAGGGGTCCTGACGGGCACGTCTGCCGTGCGGACATGCCCGTTAGGATCCGCGGACACACCGTGTCAGTGCTGCGTGACGCCAGGGAATGTCGTGTTTCCGGAGAAAGGACAACGCCATGACGTGGTCGGCCACGGAGCGCTACGCCTTGGAGCCTGCTCCCGGCGGTCTCGCGTTCGTTCAGGACCTGCTCAACACCTCGCCCGCTGGCAGGCCGCGCCAGGCTGACTGGCTCGACGACCCCACCACCGCGCAGACGTGGCTGAGCGAGGCGTTCGCCCAGTGGAGCGCCACTTCCGGTCGGCCCGCTCCTGCTGTGGACCTCACTGATCGTGACTGCGAGGCGCTGCGGGATCTGAGATGGGCTCTCCGCAGGCTCTTCTCCGATCAGAGCGACGGCGCCGAGGCCGTGTCCGCGCAGGTACTGGCCGCTCTTCCCACACTGTCGGTCTCGATGCAGGTCGACGAGCGTGGCACCGTCGTCGCAGAACCTTCGGGTACCGGATGGCGGAGGGTCGCATCGCTTGCGCTGATCGAATGCCTCCAGGCCCAGCAGACCGACCAGCGGCGGCGACTGAAGGTATGCCGCAACGAGCGCTGCCCGTGTGCTTTCTACGACCGTTCACGCAACAACAGCGGCGTCTGGCACGACGTACGGTTCTGCGGCAACGCCGTGAACCTGCGCGCCTACCGCGCTCGCAAGCGGGAACAGGCCGCCTCCGGGGAGTGACCCTCGCGGCCACCCCCTGCCATCGGCGGCCGAGCAACGGGGCGCCCGCCGGCTGAGCTTGTTCCCTCCTTTCCGAACTGGTCAGAGCGTGGCGGACCGTTCCTGCTCGACCTCGCCCTACTGCCGTTGCAGCGCCAGGACCAGGGCGGCCACGGAGACGGCGAGGAAAACGGTCGGTCCGACCAGTTGACGGGAGCCCACCCGCAGGTGAGCGCCGATCGCGCCGACGAAGTACAGCACGAGGCCGGCGGCGGCGAGGATGCCCAACAGCGGCACGTCGATCCCGATCAGCAGTCCCACCGAGCCCGCCGCCAACACCGTGCCCAACACCGGTCCCCATGACTGCGGCAGGCGCTTCATGTCCAACTGGGCCTTGGGGTAGGCATGACCGATCAGGTAGGTGACGGCGGCGCTGCCGGTGAAGACCGCGGCGACGATGGTGACGGTGACATAGGCGGCGAACATGAATCCTCCTCTGGTGGGGGAAGGTCGGATGCTCGCTGGTAGGTCGACGTAGCCGGGTGGGATGTGACGGCGTCCGCCTCGTACTCCGCCCTGACCAGGCCATCGCCCGCGCGGACCGTCGACGCCCGAGCGGTCGCCGTCCGGGTGCGCGACCCGGACGGGAGGCGCGACGTCTGACCCGCCGGCCACCATTCGCCGCGCAATTCTTCCGGTTTGCGTCGCCATTCCTCCGCTGTGCTAGGGGGCGACCACGGTGCTGGCACCGCAATTCTTCGGCGCGGTGAACGTCGTACGCGATGGAATGGGTCGGAGCTCATCAATTCGACGGCGCAGGCAGCCGGTGAGATTGTTCACACGCCACTCGGCATCCCAGTGGTTGGACGTACGAGCGGCATCGAAGGCGGCCGACCTCGGTCCTCCCGTGGCAACGCCGGAATCCCTTTGCTGACACGGACATCGCCCGGGCCGGCCCCGTTCGGGCCGGTCCGGGGCGTGGTGGTCGGCGGTCCACGACGACCGGCCGGCGGCGTTTCGGCGCCTTTCGGACATGATCAGCCGAGGTCCTATCCTGAGCGGAGGGGGTGTCCGCGGTGATTGCGGCAATGGCGGCGAAAACGGCGCGCCCTTTTCACGGAGGGAAAGGCGCACGACCATGACGGGGCCCGCCACGCGTACGTGGGAAGGCATGACCATTCCGGTCGCCGGTACGTATGTGCTCGACCAGGCACACAAACGGATCGGTTTCCTGGGTCGGCACATGATGGTGAGTCCGGTCCGTGGTGAGTTCACCGAGGCCGAGGCCAAGGTCATCGTGGCGGAGGATCCGTTGCGCTCCTCCGTGACGGCCACGATCGGGACCGCGAGCCTGGTCACCGGGCACGACGACCGGGACGTGCATCTCAAGAGCGCGGACTTCCTCGACGTGGAGCGCTACCCGACGCTGGAATACCGCAGCACGGGCATCACCATGCACAGCGACACCGACTCGATCTTCTACTGGGCGCGGCTGCGCAGCGGCAACCGGCTGGGCCGCCGGGGCGGCGGCGACCTGCCGTCGGCGGCGTTGCGCTCCTCGGGCCGGTTCGTGGTGCACGGCGAGCTGACGGTCAAGGACATCACCCGGTCGGTCGATCTCCAGGTGGAGTTCGGCGGCGCCCGACGCGACCCGTACGGCCAGGACATCTTCGGGTTCACCGCCAGCGCGGAGATCGAGCGCGAGGACTACGGCCTGCTCTGGAACGTCGCCCTGGAGGGCGGTGGCGTGTTGGTCGGCAAGAACGTGCGGATCGAGATCGCCGGCGAGGCGATCCGCCAGGTCTGACCGGTCTGCCGGGGGGTGACGGGCGATACTTTGTCACTCGTTCCATAACCGGGCTAGCGTGGGCGCATGGCACGAACCCGCGAGTTCGACACCGACGCCGCCGTGGCGGCGGCGCTGGAGGTGTTCCGGCGCAAGGGCTACGAGGGCGCCTCGATGCGCGACCTGGCGCAGGCCACCGGCCTGGGCAGTGGTTCCCTCTACGCGGCCTTCGGGAGCAAGGACGGCCTCTACCTCGCGGCGCTCGACCTCTACCGGCAGCGCTACGCCGCGCCCCTGGTCGAGGTCCTGCGCTCCGGCAACAACGCCCGTGACCTGATCCGTGAGGTGTTCGTCGGTGCCGTGGACGACATCGTCCAGGACGGCCGGCGCTTCGCCTGCCTCATCGTGGGGGCGTCGATGGAGCGGGCCCACCACGACCAGCGCGTCGCCGACCGCCTCCGGGCGACCACCCGGTCACTGGAGCACGCGCTGTTCGACGTGCTCGCCGAGGGTCAGCTGCGCGGTGAGATCCCGGGCGACCGCAGCCCGGGCGACCTGGCCGGATTCCTGGTCACCAGCCTCCAGGGTCTGCGGGTGATGGGTGCGATCAACCCGGACCGGGCCGCGCTGATGCGGTCCGCCGAGGTCGCGCTGACCTGCCTGGACTGAACGTCGCGCTGAGCTGCCCGGACTGAACGCTGCGGACCGTGTCCGCCCTCAACCCCTGCCCGAATAGTGGAGCAAACGCTCCAGATATGTCCCAGAGGAGCTCGTCATGGAACCCATCGGAGTCGGCATCATCGGCGGCAGTACCTCGGGATGGGCCTCCGTCGGCCACATCCCGGCGCTCGCCGCCTCGCCCGCGTTCGAACTGCGCGCGGTCAGCACCTCCCGGCCCAGCTCGGCCCAGGCCGCCGCCGCCCGCTACGGGGTGCCCGGCTTCCACGATCACCGGGACCTCATCGCGCACCCCGGCGTCGACCTCGTCGTCGTGTCGGTCAAGGTCAGCGAGCACCTCGCCCTGATCACCGCGGCGCTGGACGCGGGCAAGATGGTCTACAGCGAGTGGCCGCTGGGCAACGGGCTGGCCGAGGCGCAGCGGCTCGCCGACCACGCCGCGAAGGCCGGCGTCCGCACGGTCGTCGGACTTCAGGGCCGGTACGCGCCCGAGGTGCGACTGGCCCGTGATCTCGTCCGGGACGGGTACGTCGGCCGGGTGCTGGGCACCACCATGGTGGGCTCCGGCATGGTCTGGGGCGGCGAGGTGGCCCACCACGGCCAGGCGTACTGGCTGGACGAGGCGAACGGCGCCACGCCGCTCACCTCCCCGACCCTGCACGCCGTGGACCCGTTGCACGCCGTCCTCGGCGAGTTCGAGTCGGTGACGGCGAACCTGGTCAACGGGCGGAAGCGGGCGACGGTCACGGAGGACGGCAGCACCGTCCCGGTGACCGTGGCGGACCAGGTCGCGCTGATCGGGACCCTGGTCGGAGGCGCCGCCGCCTCGGTCTTCTACCGGGGCGGCGCGTCCCGCGCCGGCAACTTCCGTTGGGAGATCAACGGCACCGAGGGCGACCTCGTGGTACGCGCCGAGTCCGGCAACATGCAGGTCAGTCACCTGACCCTGGCGGGTGGCCGGGGCTCGGACCGAACGGTCGAGCCCATCGAGGTCCCCGAGTCCTACCGGGCGGATGTGCCGACCGAGTTGGTCGGGACCCCGGCCGCGGGCGTCGCACGGCTCTACGGTGAGTTCGCGCGCGATCTGGCCGACGGCACCCGCAACGCGCCCGACTTCGCGCACGCGCTGCGCCGGCACCGGCTCATCGCCGCGGTCGAGCGGGCGTCCGCCACCGGCACGACCCAGACGCCGGCCTGAACGGCACCGCCACCGGGGTGGCCGGTCACCGGCCACCCCACACCGGAGGGAGATACGAGTGAGAGCGGTCGGACTGCTCCGGTACGGCGGCCCCGAGGTCCTTCGGATCGTCGACGTGCCGACGCCGCACGCGGGACCGGGCGAGGTGCGCGTCCGCGTCCACGCGGCGGCGGTCAACCCGGCGGACACTCTGATCCGCACCGGGGCCTCGGCGGTGCGGCGGCACGGCGACCGGCCCCTCATCCCCGGCCTGGACGTCGCCGGCGTCGTCGACGAGATCGGGCCCGGTGGCGGTGCCGGTCTCGCGATCGGTGACTCCGTGATGGCCATGGTCAACCCCACCCGACCCGACGGCGGCGGGTACGCAGAGTGGGTCGTCCTCCCCGCGTCGTGGGTGGTGCCGGCGCCGGTCGGTGTGTCCCACGCCGAGGCGGCCACCCTGCCCATGAACGGCCTCACCGCCCTGCACGCCCTGGACCAGTTGGGGCCACTGCCGCCGGGTGCCACGGTCGTCGTCACGGGCGCTGCCGGTGCGGTCGGCGGGTACGCCGTCCAGCTGGCCGTGGCCGCCGGACACCGGGTGCTGGCCGACGCCGCGCCGCGAGACCGCGAGCTGGTCACCGCGCTCGGCGCGGACGCGGTGGTGGAGCGCGGTCCGGGGGTCGCCGACCGCTTCCGCGCGCTCGCGCCCGACGGCGCCGACGTCGCCGTCGACGCGGCGCTGGTCGGTGCCGAGCTGCTGGCGGCGGTCCGTGACGGCGGTGCCGTGGCGGTGCTGCGCGGAGCCGGTCCGGCGGACCTGGCGGGCGCGGCCCGCCGCGGCGTGACGCTGGTGCCGGTGTTCGTGCACGCCTACGACGGACGCCGCGACAAGCTCGACCTGCTCCGCGGCCTCGTGGAGGAGGGCGACCTGACGCCACGCGTCGCCGACCGGCTTCCCGCCGAGCAGGCGGCCCGGGCACACCGGCTGCTGGAGGCGGGCGGGGTCCGGGGCCGGCTGGTGCTGGAGTTCTGACCGGTCGAGCGCGGCGCTGCTCAAGTCGCCGCGCTGTTCTCCGCCGCGCCGCTGCTCAGGCCGCGGCGGAGAGCAGCGCGTCCGCCAGGTCGGTGCGTGCGCTCAGCAGCATCCGGCCCCGCCGGTGGGTCACCACCAGGCCGGCCGCCCGTAGGGCGGTGAGGTGCTGGGACACGCCGCCGGGTGACATGCCGGTGCGCCGGGCCAGCTCGCTGGTGCTCGTCGGCGCGGCCAGCTCGGCGAGGAGCCGGGCCCGTCCACGGCCGACGACCGCCGCGAGGGCGTCCGGCACGCCGGGCGGGCGTTCCCAGAGCGTGGCGAGGCCGCGCGCCGGGTACGCGAGTTGCGGCGGGTCACCGGCGGAGACGCTGAGCACCGACGGCCACACGAAGACGGACGGGACGAGCACCAGTCCGGGGCGTTCCGGCACGTCCGGGGCGAGGCAGTGCCGCTGCGCGATGAGCAGGGTGTCGTCCTCCCACCGGACCTGCTGGTGCAGGTCGTTGAGGAGCGCGCCGGCGCCGTCCTCGGCCAGTCGGCGGGCGCGGGCGGACACGTCCGCGTCGAGCAGCAGTCGCAGCCGGGGCCAGTCGGGGGCCAGGGCGATCCGCCAGTACGCCCGGATCTCCTCGGCCAGCCGCCGCAGCCCGGCCACCGGGTCGGCGTGCAGGGCGGCGAGTGCCGGGGTGCGCGTACCCGGATAGAGGTCGAGGTGCGCGCGGACCGTGCCGGCCGGGGTGTCCCGCAGCGCGGCCAGCTCGGTGTCCAGGTCGGCGTGGAGGCCGGCGGGAGGCGGGGTGAGGAAGTCGGCGAGGTAGCCGGGCGGGGCGGGCACGAGCTGCCAGAGCAGCCCGGCGTCGGGGCCGACGAGCCGCGCCTCGGTCAGCCGTGGGCGGACCCGGCGCACCCAGCGCAGGTGGACCGCGTGGTCGCCGGGGTCACGCAGCACGCGGAGGCTCGCGACCACCTCCCAGAGGCAGGAGACCGCGAACCGGATGCGGGCGACGCCACCCGCCGACAGTCCGATCGCGACCACGGCACCCCCGGTGGATTCAGCTGGGACTGAAACAATACTGCTCCGGGCGGGGACGTCCGAGACTTGCCGGGTGACTGACATCCTCACCCGAGCTGAGCTCTTTCGATCCCTGCACACCCCCGGGTCACCACTGGTGCTCGTCAACGCCTGGGACGTCGCCAGCGCCCGGATCGTGGCGTCGGCCGGCGCCCGCGCGGTGGCCACCACCAGCGCCGGCGTCGCCTGGAGCCTCGGCGTGCCGGACGGTGACGCCCTGGGGCGTGACGCGGCCGTCGGCTTGGTGCGCCGGGTCGCCGCCGCGGTCCCGCTGCCGGTCACCGCGGACATCGAGTCGGGATTCGGGGCGACGCCGGCGGAGGTCGGCGTCACCGTGCGGGAGGTGCTGGCCGCCGGGGCGGTCGGCGTGAACATCGAGGACGCCCGCCACGACGAGGGCGCGCCGCTGCGCGACGTGGCGGACCAGTGCGAGCGGATCGCGGCGGCCCGGGCGGCGGCGGACGAGGTCGGCGTGCCGCTGTTCGTCAACGCCCGGGTCGACACGTTCCTGCGGGGCGTGGCGGGCGTCGAGGAGACCGTGGCGCGGGCGGGCGCGTACCTGGCGGCGGGCGCGGACGGCATCTTCGTTCCGGGTGTGGTGGACCCGGCCACGGTCCGCACGCTCGTGGAGGCGGTGCCGGCGCCGTTGAACGTGCTGGTGGGGCCGGGTGCTCCGACGGTGCCCGAGTTGGCCCGGATCGGGGTGGCCCGGGTGAGTCTCGGCTCAGCGGTGGCGGAGGCCGCGTACGGGGTGGCGCGGCGGGCGGCCGACGAGGCGTTCGGTTCCGGCACGTACGGGGCGCTGGCCGATGCCCTCGACTACGGCACGCTCAACGCGTTGATGCGCTGAGCCGCGACCATGTCAGGTCGGCCGCCTCGACCGAGGCGGCCGACCCGACGGGCGGTCCGGGCGTGCGTCCGTCCCCGGAGCGGGGACGATCATCGTCGAGCGGTCACAGCGGCGGGGCGACGTCCCGGCGTTCCTCGACCCGGCGGTACTCCACCGGCTCCTCCACCCGGGTGTGGACGGCGGGCTCGCTGGTGGTGACCACCTGGCGGCGGCGGCCCCAGATCAGGGTGGTCATGATGAGGCCGAGCACGCCGGCCGCCATCAGGATCCAGCCCACGACGTCGAGGTCGATGCCGCCGAGGCTCGCGTCGAGCGCGAAGGTGAGGATCGCGCCGAGCGCGATCAGGAAGATGCTGGTTCCGATACCCACGACAGCCTCCTTGTCCTGGGGGATGTGGTGCGCTGTCGGAGGCCTCTGTACCCGGACGCCGCGCGGCGCAACCCTCCGACCGTGGGGCCCCCGTCGGGGCGATCTTGGCGTCGGGTAGAGTTCACCTGTCGCCAGCGAGCGCCGGCGACACGCGGACGTAGCGCAGCTGGTAGCGCATCACCTTGCCAAGGTGAGGGTCGCGGGTTCGAATCCCGTCGTCCGCTCGCGAACCGCCCTGATCGGCTGCCCGGCTTTCTGGGCTCGGGCGGTGGTCACCACGGGCGATTGGCGCAGTGGGAGCGCGCTTCCTTGACACGGAAGAGGTCACTGGTTCAAACCCAGTATCGCCCACCAGTTCGGAGCGCCCCTGCCCGCGGAGAACGCGGACCGGGGCGTTTTTTGCTGCCGCTGTCTGCTGTCGGCAGATCCGCTGACCGTGAACATCGACCCCGGTCGGCGTCCGCTCCCGGCACAGTGGGCCCATGAGACTGCTGATGCTGGGTGGAACCGGGTTCGTGGGTGGCGCGACTGTCGCCGAGGGGGCGCGCCGGGGCTGGTCGGTGACGGTGTTCAACCGCGGCCTGCACGGCGTGCGCCCCGACGGCGTACGGTGGCTGCGCGGTGACCGCACGACCCCCGGCGGCCTGGCCGCGTTGGCCGGCGGCGAGTGGGACGTGGTGGTGGACACCTGGGACGGCGCGCCACGGGCGGCGTTCGACGCCGCCCGCCGGCTGGTCGCGTCCGTCGGTCGCTACGTGTACGTGTCCAGCGGGTCCGTCTACGCCGAACCGGTCGAGCCGGGCTCGGACGAGGACGCCCCGGTGGTCGACGCGGCGGCGGACGACGACGACGGCGACTATCCGCGGAACAAGGCCGGCGCGGAACGCGCGGTGCGGGCGGTGTTCGGTGAGCGGGCGCTGCTCGCCCGGGCCGGGCTGATCCTCGGCCCCGGTGAGGACATCGGCCGCCTGCCGTGGTGGTTGACGCGGATCGCGCGCGGCGGCGACGTGCTGGCGCCCGGCCCGGTCGACCTGCCCCTGCAGTACGTCGACGTGCGGGACCTGGCGTCCTGGCTGCTGGACGCGGCAGTGGCGGGGCTCGGCGGGGCGTTCAACGTGGTGAGCCGGCCCGGGCACGCCACCATGGGTGAGCTGCTCGACGCGTGCGTGACGGTGACCGGTGCGGACGCCCGGCTGCGCTGGACCCCGCCCGAGCCCATTCTGGCCGCCGACGTGGTGCCCTGGAACGACCTGCCGATCTGGGTGCCGCTCGGCCACCCGTACCGCTGGTTGCAGGAGCGCGACGTCACGCGCGCGTACGCGGCGGGGCTCACCTGCCGTCCGGTGGCCGAGACGGTCGCCGACACCTGGCGGTGGCTGGGGGAGGTGGGCACGGTGCCGGCGCGGGCCGGTCGGCCGGCCCGCGCCCCGGTCGGCCTGGACCCGGCACGCGAGGCGGCCCTGCTCGCCGCGGCCACGGCCTGATCCGACCGGCCCGCGCGTCGGAGGGCGCCCTCGGTCAGGGGTGCGGTACCGGCAGGTCGAGCACCTCGTCGACCGGGCGGCGGGGGGTCGGGCGACCCGGCTGGCCGTAGCCGATCCGCATCACCATCTGCGGCGTACCGAACCGGCCCAGCGACTGTCGCAGCTGCTCGCGCGCCGACGGCACCTCGATCGGCTGGGACAGCATCGACACCGCCAGCCCCGAATCCGTGGCGGCGAGCAGCACCCGCTGCAACGCCTGCCCGGCGACGACCTGGTCGACGGCGGTGTTGCCGGGCGAGCCGAGCACCGCCACCAGGGGCTCCGGTTCGAAGTCGCGTCCCGGCGCCCGGTCCAGGCCACCGAAGCCCCGGGTGGGCAGCAGGTCCTGCGGCTCGCCCTGAGGGCCGCCGGCCGCGGCGGGTATCCCGTCGGGGGAGGGCTCGGTGCGTACCCACTCGTCGCGCTCCGCCCGGTAGGTCGGGTCGCGTTCGAGCACGCGGTGCGCACCGCGGGCGATCTCGGCGAACGCGGCCACCGCGCTCACCCCGATCAGCAGCTCCAGCCAGCACTGCTCGGCCCGGGCCGCCTCGCCGAGTCGCCACCGGGCGTCGGCCGGCACCGGGTCCGGCCAGAACGGCGCGCGGTTGCTGAACCGGCGGGGGATCGCGGCGTACAGGGCCTGCTCGCCGGGGCTGGGCCGGCGCGGGGCGGCCGGACGCAGCAGCGCCAGCACGTCCGGCTCGGCCGGGTGGGGGCGCAGTCGCACCGTGGCGGGCGTGCCGGCCATCGCGAGGGCGAGACGCAGGTTGAACAGGGCCGCTCCGCAGGCGACGCGTACGCCCCAGCCGGTCGGGTCGGTGGCCGGCAGCCGGCGGGCCGGATCGCTGCGCACCTCGATCCCGCCGTCGCGCAGCCGGAACCGCCACGGCTGGGTGTTGTGCAGGGACGGCGCGCGGACGGCGTCCGTGGCGGCTGCCCGCAGTTGCGCGGCCGTGTAGCCGGTCTCCATGGCGGTGCTCCTTCTCCAACTCGGCGAGCTGGTCGACCCGGGTCGGCGGGTGGTGCGCCGACCGGGGTGTGCAGGTCAACCGTGCCTCCGCACGGGTGGCGGCGGGCAGGGCCGGACGTCCCGAGCAGCCGGGACCGGAAGCCCCGCCGCGGGTCGCCGGGGTCGGGACCTTCGGCCCGTGCGGCCGGGAACGCCAGCGGGTAGAAACGAGGGATGATCCGGGTGTTCCTGCTCGACGACCACGAGGTCGTCCGTCGTGGCCTTGCCGACCTGCTGACCAGCAGCGGCGACATCGAGGTGGTCGGCGAGTCCGGCTCCGCGGCGGAGGCGGCCCGCCGGATCCCCGCGCTGCGGCCCGACGTGGCGATCCTCGACGCGCGGCTGCCCGACGGCAACGGCATCGACGTGTGCCGGGACGTCCGGGCCGTGGACTCCAGCATCAAGGGCCTGATCCTCACGTCGTACGAGGACGACGAGGCGCTGTTCGCGGCCATCATGGCCGGCGCCGCCGGTTACGTGCTGAAGCAGATCCGCGGCACCGACCTGGTCGACGCGGTGCGCCGGGTGGCGGCCGGGCAGTCGCTGCTCGACCCGGCGATCACCACCCGGGTGCTGGACCGCATCCGCAGCGGCGTGGAGCAGCCGTCGGAGCTGAAGGCGTTGACCGACCAGGAGCGACGCATCCTGGAGTACGTGGCCGAGGGGCTCACCAACCGGGAGATCGCCGGCAAGATGTTCCTGGCGGAGAAGACGGTGAAGAACTACGTCTCCAGCGTGCTGGCCAAGCTCGGCCTGGAGCGCCGCACCCAGGCCGCCGTCCTGGCCACCCGCCTCCTGGGCCAACGCCACTGACCTCGGCCACTCCACTCCCGGCGCCACCCCACCCCACCCCACCCCGGCCCGCGCCGCGCCGATCTTGCACCTGGTGCCCGCCCGACGCCCTGCTCCTCCCTCATCCCGGGGCCGAAACTGCAAGATCGCGGGAAGAACGGGGGCGGGGAGAGTGTGGGTCAGGGGGTCAGGGGGGCGGACCAGCGCAGTTCGGTGCCTTGGGGGTGCGCGGGGCGTACCTCGAAGGCGCCGCCGTGGCGCTCGGCGCGTTCGCGCAGGTTGACCAGGCCCCCGCGGGCGGCGGCCGGGTCGCAGCCCACCCCGTCGTCGGTGACCGTCACCGACACCCGCCCGCCGTCGACGCGCACGGTGACGGCGACGCGGTGGGCCTGCGCGTGGCGTACGGCGTTGGAGAGGGCCTCGCGCAGCACGGCGGTGAGGTCGGGTCGCAGCGCGTCCGGGACGGCACTGTCGATCGGCCCCACCAGTTCCAGGCTCGGGCGGTAGCCCAGCGACTCGGCGGCCACCTCGATCGCCTCGCGGATCTCGGTGCGCAGCGCGGCGCTCATCGGGGTGCGCAGCTCGAAGATGGTCCGCCGAATGTCCTTGATGGTGGCGTCCAGGTCGTCGACGGCCGCGTTGATCCGCTTGGTCAGCTCGGGCCGGGCGCTCATCGGCGCCGTGCTCTGCAGGTGCAGGCCGGTGGCGAAGAGCCGCTGAATCACCACGTCGTGCAGGTCGCGGGCGATCCGCTCGCGGTCCTCCAGGACCACCAGCAGCTCCCGTTCCTCCTGGCCCCGGGCGCGTTCCATGGCCAGGGCGGCCTGACCGGCGAAGCTGCCCAGCAGGGTCACGTCGTCGTCGGTCGCGCCGCCGCCGCGCTCCTGCGGATGGGCGATCACCAGGACGCCGTGGAGGGTGTCGGCGGTGGCGAGCGGGGCGATCACCGCCGGGCCGGTGCGCAGCAGGGCCGGCCAGGGCGCCGCGTGAGCGAGGTCGTCCACCTGGTCGTGGCGGCCCTCGGCGGCGGCGCGGCCGAAACTGGTCTCGGCGGCGGGCAGCACGGTGCCGACCAGCGTCGCGGCCGACTCGTCGCCACCGTCGACGACCTCGACGGTGAACACGTCGGCCTCCGGGTCGTGCAGCAGGACGAGGGCCAGCTCCGCCTCGGCCACCTCCCGCGCCCGGCGGGCCACCAGCGTCAGCGCGTCGGTGCGGCGCACCTCACCGAGCAGCAGTGAGGTGATCTCGGCGGTGGCGGCCAGCCAGCGTTCCCGCCGGTGCGCGAGGGCGTAGAGCCGCGCGTTCTCGATGGCGACGCCGGCCGCCGCCGCGAGCGCCACGACGATCTCCTCGTCGTCCTCGGTGAACTCCGCGCTGCCCTGCTTCTCGGCCAGGTAGAGGTTGCCGAAGACGTGGTCGCGGATGCGCACCGGCACACCGAGGAAGCTGTGCATCGGCGGGTGGTTCGGCGGGAAGCCGTAGGAGTCGGGGTGCTGGGTGATGTCCGGCATCCGCAGCGGACGCGGTTCGTCGATCAGCAGGCCGAGGACCCCGCGCCCGTGCGGCAGGTCGCCGATCTTCGCGTGCAGCTCGGGGGGAATGCCGTGGACGATGAAGTCGTGCAGCAGCCGGTCCGGCCCGACCACCCCGAGCGCGCCGTAGCGGGCGCCGACCAGTTCGCAGGCCGCCTGCACGATGCGTTTCAGGGTGCTGCGCAGGTCGAGGTCGGTGCCGATGCCCACCACGGCGTCGAGCAGGGCCCGGAGCCGTTCCCGGCTGGTCACCACCTCGCCGACCCGGTCCAGCATCTCGTGGAGCAGCTCGTCGAGACGGACCCGCGACAGCGGCGTCAGACCGAGCGACGGCGTCGTTCGGGCCTCCGGTCGAGGGTGCGGTGTTCTGCTGGGCACGAGGCGATGCTAACGGTGCCGGCCGCGTTGCTCGATCGGTCAGTCGTGTTGTCCGCGTACGGCGGAGGTGTCCACCACCTGCTCGGTCGCCAGCCGCGGCGTGTGCGGCGGGCCGGCCTGGTTCGGGTCGGCGATCCCCAGCCGCAGCGCCAGGTAGGGGAAACCGAGCCCGGCCAGCAGCTGGCGCAGCGTCTGCCGGGTCGCCGCCACCTCGACGACGCCGCTGAGCGGCACCATGGAGACGCCGAGCCGGGTCGCGGTCAGCCAGGCGGCGGAGAGCGCCTCCCCGGCGCGCAGCCAGTTCTCCGGCTCGTCCTCGTCGCTGTGCAGCACCGCGTAGACCGCGGCGCGGTCGTGCCCGGGGCCGACCGGCAGGCTGCCGGGGCGGCCGAAGTCGCGGCCCGGCACGGTGGTCTGCGGTGCCTGCTCGGGAAGCACCTCCGCCGGGAGGCCGGTGCCGGTGTCGGCCCGGTTGGTCCAGTAGTCCAGCTCCTCGCGGGTCTCCGGGTCCTCCGCCTCGACCACTCCGGCGCGGGAGGCCGCCGCGGCCAGCTCCAGCACCTGATCGGCGTCGAGGATCTCCAGCCGGCAACCCTCGGCGGAGACCACACCGGCGATCTCCTCGACGGCGCCGTCCGGCACCGGCTCGTCGCTGACCGGCCGGCGGTCCGTCTGCCGGACCTGCATGCACTGCACCAACCGCATCGCCTCGGCGTCCGGCCCGGTGTGGCGCAGGCCGGTCAGCCGGGCCAGCAGCTCCGGCTCGGCCGGGTCGGGCAGCCGCTCGACCACCGGCGTCCACCCCTCGGCGGCGAGCGCCACCCGGGCGTGGTGCAGGGCCGTGCCGCAGCTGAGCACGAGCAGCCGGGCCTGCGGGTCGGCGGCGGACAACTGCCGGGCGCGGACCATCCGCAGCTCCAACGCCTCGGGCAACACCCGCCACTGCCACGGCTGGGTGTTGTGCACCGAGGGAGCGTGGCCGGCGGTCGCGGCGGCCTCCACGAGCGCGGTGGTCAGCGGGCGGTCACTCGCCGGGCTCTCCTGGCTCATCGTCACGACCTTTCGTTATGCGCCCATCGTGCCTCGTCCCGCGGGCCGTGCGGGGCGGGTTGCCGCTTCATCGTGCGACATCCCGCGGGCCGCCGCACGGTACGCAGGTCCCGCCGCACCCGGGCCGTTGGGCCCGTCTCAGCGTTCCCGGACCACGGCGACCGGGCTGCGCGCGTGCTGGATGAGTTGCTGACTCACCGAGCCGAGCAGCATGCCGCGCAGCCCACCACGCCCCCGGCTGCCCACCGCGACGAGTTGGGCGGAGCCGCTCGCCTCGACCAGCAGCGACGCGGCGCTCCCGGCCGCCACGTCGACGGTGACGGTCAGGTCGGGGTAGGAGCTCCGCACCGGTGCGAGGGCCTCCTCCACCGCCTCGCGCTCCGCGGCCAGGGCGGCCTCCTGGTCGGTCGGCGCGGTCCCGCCCCGCCAGGGCGGGCCCGAGGGTGACCAGGCCCGGACGACCCGCAGCGGCACCCCACGCTGCTCCGCCCGCTCGACCGCGAAGTCGAGCGCGACGAGCGACGGGTCGGAGCCGTCGAACCCGACCACCACCGGCCCGTCGGCGGGCGCGGCCGGGGCGGTCCCGGACGGGCTGCGGACGACGATCACCGGGCAGTGGGCGTGCGCGGTGACGGCCACCGCGGTGGAGCCGACGAGCAGCCCGCCGAACCCGCCGTGACCGCGGCCGCCGAGCACCAGCAGGTCGGCCTGCGCGGACCGTTCCTGCAGGACCAGCGCGGGCGGCCCGTCGAGCAGGTCACCGGCGACGTCGAGGTCGGGGTGGGCGGCGGTGGCGTCGGCGGCGGCACGGTGAACGAGTTGCTCGATCTCGCGGCGGGCGGTCTCGTCGGGCCAGACGCCGGGGGCCACGCCCGGGCCGAGCCAGCCGACCACGGTGACCCATTCGAAGACGTACGCCAGCCGGACCGGCCGCCCGCTGCGGCCCGCCTCGTCCAGCGCCCAGGCCAGGGCCTGCCCGGCGTCGGGGGAGCCGTCGTAGCCGACCAGGATCGGACCGCCGCTCACTGCCCGCTCCGCAGGCTCGGGTCGGACTCGCGGATCCACCGCCACTCCGACACCCGCGGGTCGTCCTCGCCGTGCTCGCGGGTGTAGTCCCGGCACTCCTGCCGCAGGTCGACCATCTCCTGGCGCAGGTGGGCGGCGCGGGCGGCCAGCCCCGGCACCCGGTCGATGACGTCGATGACCAGGTGGAAGCGGTCCAGGTCGTTGAGCATCACCATGTCGAACGGCGTGGTGGTGGTGCCCTCCTCCTTGTAGCCGCGCACGTGCAGGTTGCCGTGGTTGGTGCGGCGGTAGGTGAGGCGGTGGATCAGCCACGGGTAGCCGTGGTAGGCGAAGATGACCGGCCGGTCGGCGGTGAAGATCGTGTCGAACTCCTTGTCGGGCAGCCCGTGCGGGTGCTCGGTGGGCGGTTGGAGCCGCATCAGGTCGACGACGTTGACCAGCCGCACCTTCAGGTCGGGCAGGTGGGTGCGGAGCAGGTCCGCGGCGGCCAGCGCCTCCAGCGTCGGCACGTCGCCGCAGCAGGCGAGCACCACGTCCGGTTCGGCGCCCGCGTCGGTGCTGGCCCACTCCCAGATGCCCAGGCCGCGCCGGGTGTGCTGGATCGCCTCGGCCATGGTGAGCCAGTTCGGGGCGGGCTGCTTGCCGGCGACGACCACGTTGATGTAGTGCCGGCTGCGCAGGCAGTGGTCCATGGTGGACAGCAGGGTGTTGGCGTCCGCCGGCAGGTAGACGCGAACCACCTCGGCCTTCTTGTTGACGACGTGGTCGATGAAGCCGGGGTCCTGGTGGGAGAAGCCGTTGTGGTCCTGCCGCCAGACGTGGCTGGAGAGCAGGTAGTTCAGCGAGGGGAGCGGCTGCCGCCACGGGATGGCCCGGGTGACCTTCAGCCACTTCGCGTGCTGGTTGACCATCGAGTCGACGATGTGGATGAACGCCTCGTAGCTGGTGAAGACACCGTGCCGCCCGGTCAGCAGGTAGCCCTCCAGCCAGCCCTGGCACAGGTGCTCGGAGAGCACCTCCATGACCCGCCCGTCGGGGGAGAGGTGGTCGTCGCCGGGGACCCGCTGCGCCACCCAGGTGCGGTCGGTGACCTCGAAGGCGGCGCCGAGCCGGTTGGAGGCCACCTCGTCCGGGCCGAACAGCCGGAACGTCTCGGGGTTGGCGGCGATGACGTCCCGGATCCAGTTGCCGAGCACCCCGGTGGCACCGGCCACCGGCTCACCGGGTCGGGGCACGTCGACGGCGTACTCCCGGAAGTCGGGCAGGGTCAGGTCGCGCATCACCACCCCGCCGTTGGTCACCGGGTTGGCGCTCATCCGACGGTCGCCGGTGGGTTGCTGGTCGAGCAGTGCGGCGACCGGTCCGCCGGTGGCGTCGAACAGCTCCTCCGGTCGGTAGCTGCGCAGCCAGTCCTCCAGCGCGGCCAGGTGCGCGGGGTTGCCGCGTACCTCGGACAGGGGGACCTGGTGGGCGCGGAAGGTGCCCTCGACGTGGGTGCCGTCGACGTCGTGGGGCCCGGTCCAGCCCTTCGGCGTCCGCATGATGATCATCGGCCAGCGTGGGCGCTCCACGGGGCCGCCGGAGCGGGCTCGCCGCTGGATGGCCGCGATCTCGTCCAGGGCCCGGTCCAGGGTGGCGGCGAGCAGCTGGTGCACCCGGGCCGGGTCGTCGCCGGCGACCACGTACGGCTGGTAGCCGTAGCCCTGCATCAGGTCGAGCAGGTCCTGTTCGGGGATGCGCGACAGCACGGTCGGGTTGGCGATCTTGTAGCCGTTGAGGTGCAGGATGGGCAGGACCGCCCCGTCCCGGGCCGGGTTGAGGAAGACGTTGGACAGCCAGCTGCCCGCCAGCGGGCCGGTCTCCGCCTCGCCGTCGCCGATCACGCAGGCCACCAGCAGGTCGGGGTGGTCGAACGCGGCGCCGTACGCGTGGCTGAGCGCGTACCCCAGCTCACCGCCCTCGTGGATCGAGCCCGGCACCTCCGCCGCGACGTGGCTGGGAATGCCGCCGGGGAAGGAGAACTGGCGGAACAGCCGGGCCATGCCCGCCTCGTCGCGGTCGATCCCGTGGTAGCGCTCGCTCCAGGTGCCCTCCAGCCAGCTGTTGGCCACGATGGCGGGGCCGCCGTGGCCGGGTCCGGTGATGAACATGGCGTCGAGGTCGCGCGCCCTGATGACCCGGTTGAGGTGGGCGTAGAGCAGGTTCAGACCGGGGCTCGTGCCCCAGTGGCCGAGCAGCCGGGGTTTGATGTCCTCGGTGGTCAGCGGCCTGCGCAGCAGCGGGTTGTCGAGCAGGTAGATCTGCCCGACGGTCAGGTAGTTGGCGGCCCGCCAGTAGGCGTCCAGCCGACGCAGCTCGTCTCCGGTCAGGGGGCCGTGAAGGTCGAGAGCGGTGTCCATGGTGACTGAGCCTCTCGCGGTCGGGGGAATGCGGCATCCGGATGCGCGATCTCGTTCCGGCCGGTCCAGCCTGGCCGATCGGGGCGGGTGGGTTCAGGGCCGTTGGTCCCGCCCCGGTGGGCGGTGCGGCCCGTCGCCGGCGGTCCCGACCACCCCACGGACGACGATCACCGGGGTCGGCGCGTGGTAGAGCAGGGACTGCGCCACCTCGCCGAGCATGCCCCGCGACGGTTCGTCACCGCGGGCGGCGACCATCGCCACCTGCGCCGATCGGGACTGTTCGACCAGGATGTCGCTGGGGTCGCCGCGGATGGCGTGGCACTCGGCGGACACGTCGGGGTGCCGCTCGGCGTACTCGGCGACGGCGGAGGTGAGCACGTCGCGCGCCTCCTCCATCGGCTCACCGGGGTTGACCGCCCGGACGGCGATCAGCCGGGCACCCCGCCGGGCGGCGCAGTCGAAGGCCCAGGCCAGTGCGGTGTACGAGCTGGGGGTGCAGTCGACGCCGACCAGCACCGGGCCCTGGGGCGGTGGCTCCCGGCGGGCGACCAGCACCGGGCAGCTGGCCCGGGCGGCGAGCTGCACCGGCGGCGCCTCGGCGGGTACGCACTCGCCGCACTCGGCCATCCCGCCGTCTCCGACGGCGAGCAGGAAGGCCTGTTCGGAGCGGCGCAGCAGGATGGGCACGGTGCCGCCCTCGGCGATCTCGCCGGTGACGGTCAGCTCCGACTCGAGGTCGCGGGCCAGGTCGTTGGCCCGGGCGATCAGGTCCTCGGCGTGGTCCCGCGACGAGGCCACGGACTCCGCCTGGAAGGCCATGTTCCAGTCGAAGGCGTGCACGAGGTGCAGGGCTCGGCCGTGCGCGATCGCCTCCTGCGCGGCCAGCTGGACCACCGGGAGGTCGCGCTCCGAGCCGAGGCCCACCAGCACCCGTGGGCCGGCGGATGCGGCCATCCGACATCACCTCCCGGGCGTCGCGGCCCGGCACGACCAGCTCCCTCGACCGAGGGTAGTCGCGTGACAGCGGCGGCGGGCGGGATCGCACCTGTGTCAACAAGGGTTGACGGAATGGTGCTGTCAACGTATGTTGACAGCATGAGTCAGGCGACGGAACTCGCGGCGGCAGCCGGCAGCACCGACCCCCGCGTCGGGCTGCGCGCCGTCCGCGCGCTGCGCCGGCTGCTCGAGCGGCTGGAGGTCGTCCAGGTCGACAACGCCCGTCGACAGGGCTGGTCCTGGCAGGAGATCGCCGACGCGCTCGAGGTCAGCCGGCAGGCGGTCCACAAGAAGCACGCCGGAAGACCGGCGGTCCCCACCTCCTGGGAGGCGTGATGTTCGAACGGTTCACCGACCGGGCCCGCGAGATCGTCCGCCGGGCCCGCGACGAGGCCCGGGCCGAGGGCAAGCGGCCGGTGGGCACCGAGCACCTGCTGCTGGCGCTGCTCGCCGACGAGGCGAGCCTGGCCAGCCGGGTGCTGACCGAGGGCGGCGTCAGAGCCGCCGACCTGCGGGAACGGATCCGGCGGCACACCGCCGACGGGGGCGCCGGCCTCGGCGACGCCGACGCGGCGGCGCTGCGGGAGATCGGCATCGACCTGGCCGCCATCGTGGCCCGGATCGAGGAGTCCTTCGGGCCGGACGCGCTGCGCGAGGCGGTGCCCGAGCCACGCCGGCGCTGGGGCCGGCGCCGTCGCTACGCGGGCGGTCCGTTCTCCCCCCGCTCCAAGAAGGTCCTGGAGCTGTCCCTGCGTGAGGCGATCCGACTGCGGCACCGCCACATCGGCACCGAGCACATCCTGCTCGGCCTGCTCCGCGAGGGCGGCGGCCTGGCCGCGGTCGTGCTCACCGAGGCCGGCGTCGACCTCGACGACGTCCGTCGCCGGGTGGAGGTCGCGCTCCGGACGGCCGCCTGACCGAGATCCGCCGGGCGCGCCGTCCGGTGCCGTCGGCGGTCCCGGCCGGCGGGCCGCGAACGGCGCTCCGGCCCGGCGCCCCTGCGGGGCCGCGTCGCCGCTGCGCCCCGTGACCCGGCGACGGCCGTCCGAAACCTTTCTGTGGCACTTCCGACGCCGGCATCGTCGCGGGTCGCTGAACCGTCCGGTGTGCTGCACACTGGCGCCGTGGATGCAGGACAGGAGAGGCGACCCGCCGGCGGGGACGGCGGGCTGCGCTCCGCCGTCGTGGTCAACCCGACGAAGGTCGCCGACCTCGACGAACTGCGGCGCACGGTCGACGACACCCTCACCGCCGCCGGCTGGCCCGCGCCGCGGTGGTTCTCCACCACCGTCGAGGACCCGGGCCGCGGCCAGACCGAGGAGGCGCTCCGCGCCGGCGTCGACCTGGTCTTCGCCTGCGGTGGCGACGGGACCGTCATGTCCTGCGTCAGCGCGCTGGTGGGCACCGACGTCGCGCTCGCCGTGCTGCCTCAGGGCACCGGCAACCTGCTCGCCGCCAACCTCGGCCTCTCCAACGACCTGGCCGCCGGACTCCAGGTGGCGATCGAGCGGGGTCGCCGGCTGCTCGACGTCGGGGAGGTCGACGGGCAGCACTTCACCGTGATGGCCGGCATGGGGTTCGACGCCCAGATGCTCGCCGCCACCTCCGAGACGACCAAGGCGCGGATCGGGTGGCCCGCCTACGTGATGGGCGCGGCGCGGCACCTGCGCGACCGCCCGATGCGGGTGTCCATCCGCGTCGACGACCGCCCGCCGGTCCGCCGCCGCGCCCGCTCGGTGCTGATCGCCAACGTGGGCCGCCTCCAGGGCGGGGTACGCCTGCTCACCGAGGCCGAGCCCGACGACGGCAGGCTGGACGTCGCGGTGCTCACCCCCCGTACGCTGCGGCACTGGGCGGCCCTGGGCTGGGCGGTGATCCGCCGCCGGGGCCGGGTGCCCCGGATGGAGGTCCTGCGCGGTCGACGCGTCATCGTCACCGCCTCCCGCACCCAGCCCCGCGAACTCGACGGCGACCTGATCGAGCCGGGCCGCCGGCTGCGCGCCGTCATCCGCCCCCGGGCCTTCTGGCTGTGCGTGCCGCAGCCCGAGCAGGCGCCGGATCTCGCCGTCGACGCCGACAGCGCCGCCGAGCGGGGTGAGCGGTCGGTGCAGGAGGCACGCCGTGAGTAGCACCCGGATCGTGCCGGAGACGCGCCTGATGGCGGACGAGGAGCTCTCCGCCGACGACGCGTGGCACACGCTGCGCCGTGAGGGTGGCTGGCACCTGCTGCGCGACGCGTTCATCCGGTTCCGCTACGGCGACGGGTTCAGCCACTCCCGCGCGTTCGCGCTGCAACTCTGCCTCGCCGTCGTGCCGTTCCTCATCGCGCTCACCGGGCTGATCAGCGAGCTGGGTGTGCAGGAGGGCGGGCAGGTCGTCGCCGACACGGTGCTGGCGCTCACCCCCGGCGCGAGCGAGCAGGTGGTGGCCGAGCTGCTCGGCGAGGGCGAGCGGGTCGAGGATGCCGGGGAGTTGGCGCTCACCCTCGGCCTGATCACCGGCCTGGTCGCGCTCACCACCACCATGGCCCAGATCGAGCGGGGCGCCAACCGCATTTACGGGGTCGAGCGGGACCGGCCGGCGCTGCGGAAGTACCTGCGCGCCGCGGTGCTCGCCGTCACCGCGGGCGTGCCGGCGCTGACCGGGTTCCTGATCCTGGTCGGCGGTGGGCCGATGGGCGCCTCGGTGCGGCGGCACTACGAGTGGGGCGAGGTCGCCAACGACGTGTGGGACGTCGTCCGGTGGCCGCTGAGCCTGGTCCTGACCGTGCTCGCCGTGGCGGTGATCTTCCGGTACGCGCCCCGGCGTCGGCAACCCGGCCTGTCCTGGCTGTTCTTCGGCGCCGGCATCGCCACCGCGCTCTGGTGGCTGACCAGCCTGCTGCTCGCCGCGTACGTCAGTCTCAGCGGCGCGTTCGGGCAGACCTACGGCGCGTTGACCGGCATGATGGCCCTGCTGCTCTGGGCCAACCTCACCGGCATGGCCCTCTTCGGCGGGCTGGCGTTCGCGGCCCAGCTGGAGGCGGTCCGCATCGGCGTGCAGGAGCCCGCCCAGCCCGACCTGTGGCAGCCCGAGACCACCCGCGCGGAGGTCGTCGACACCGGGGAGATGACCTCCCTCTGACCCCGGGGCCGACCACCAGCGGTGTACGCGGGACGGGGATCGGGTAAAGCGCCTCGCCAGGGACGATCAGGGAGGTGCGGGGTGACCGCGGTCAAAGAGGTGCTGCGGCGTCCACTCGGGCATTTCACCGAGCGGAGCGTCGCCGGTCTGGTGGCCGTCACCGGTGCCGGGGTGGCCTTCGGTCTGCTGCTGATGCTGGTCCGCTTCCGGTGGAGCCCGTTGCAGGACGCCGACCACGCGGTCGCCGAATGGTTCAATGACCTGGTCGCCCCGCACGGTCCCCTGGTCACCGTGCTCCAGGCGGTCACCGACCTGGGTGGACGACCGATCCTCATCTGGCTGGTCACCATCGCCGTGGTCGGGCTGCTGATCCGCCGGCAGCCGCGGCTGGCCGTCTACCTGATCATCACGGGCGTCGGCGGTCTCATCCTCGACCCGTCGCTGAAGACCCTCGTGGGCCGGCTCCGGCCGGTGGTCGACGTGCCGGTGGCCAGCGCGCCGGGCAACAGCTTCCCCAGCGGGCACGCGCTCGGCTCGTTCGTCGCGTACGGGGCCCTGCTGCTGGTGTTCCTGCCGGCCCTGGCACCCCGGTGGCGCAAGCCCGCGATCGCCCTGGGCGCCGTGCTGGTGGCGATGATCGGGCTGACCCGGATCGCGCTGGGCGTGCACTACGTGTCCGACGTGTTCGGCGGCTGGCTGCTCGGCGCGGCCTGGCTCGGCGTCACCGCGTACGCCTTCCGGCTGTGGCGGCGCGAGCGCGGCCGTCCGGTGCCGCCGCTGACCGAGGGGCTGGAGCCGGAGGCGGGGCACGACATCGCCCCGGCACCGGCCGAGGAACATGTGCTGGAGCACCCGCGCTCGGCGGTGGCGGAGCTGCTGGTCGGCTGGGTCCTGGTCTTCGGCGCGCTCTACGGCTTCGGCACGTACGTGAGCTACCACGCCAAGGGCACCTTCTTCGCCACCCTCGACACCGAGGTGCCGCGTTGGTTCGCCGAGCGGCACACCGCGGCGCTGACCGAGCTGAGCTGGTGGTGGAGCAAGTTCGGCGACACCCACGCGATCCTGCTGATCTCACTGGTGTTCTGCCCGCTGGTGGTGGCGGTGTGGCGGCGCTGGCGGCCGGTGCTCTTCGTGGCCCTGGCGATGCTCGGGGAGCTGACCCTCTTCCTCGCCTCGGCCCGCGCCGTCGACCGGCCGCGCCCGCCGGTGGAGAACCTCGACGGGCCGATGCCCACGTCGTCCTTCCCGTCCGGGCACATCGCCGCGACCATCTGCATCTGGCTGGCGATCGCCATCATCGTGCTGCCCCGCACCGACCGCTGGTGGCGCTGGATCTTCGTCGCCCTCGCGGTGATCATGCCGGTCGGCGTGGCCGTCTCCCGCATGTACCGGGGCATGCACCACCCGACGGACTTCATGGGCGCGATCCTGCTCAGCGCGCTGTGGATCGGGCTGCTCTACTGGGTGATCCGCCCCAACGCCGACGTGTACGAGGGCAACCGGCCGAGCATCGAGTCGGAGGACGTGCACACCCTCGACGACGAGTTGACCCGCGCCGGCCGGGAATGACCAGCCCGTGCTACGGGTGATGACCTGGAACATCCGCACCGGCGGTCGGGGCCGGGGCGGCGTCGACCGGCGGAACGCCATCGCCGAGGTCATGGCGGCCCAACGGCCGGACGTGCTGGCCCTCCAGGAGCTGCGCGACTTCGACGAGCGGATGCTGGCCGACTTCGCGGCGCCCCTCGGCCTGCGCCCCCACCTGGCCCGCAGCTGTCTCGGGCAGCCGGTCGCGGTGCTCGTACGGCCACCCCTGCGCACCCTGCGGGCGGGCCCGCTGCGCCGCCCGTTCCACCACGCCGCCGCAGGGGTGGTGCTGGCCACCGACGCCGGGCCGCTGACCGTGCTCGGCACCCACCTCAACCCGTACTCCGGCGGGTGGCGGCGGGTCGAGGTGGACTGGCTGGCCCGGGCCGTGCGCCAGGCACCGGGCCCGCTGACCCTGCTCGGCGGCGACCTGAACTCGCTCGACCCCGGGACCGACCACACCGCGCGCCTCGACGGGCTGCCCCCGGCGTACCGCCGCCGGCATCAGCGCCGGGACGGCCGCACCGTCGACACCCGCGCCGTCGCGGTGCTGCTCGACGCCGGGCTGGTCGACCTCCACCGGGTGGCCAACGGCCCGGCCGAGGGCCTCACCGTGCCCACCCGCCACGGCGGGGCCGAGTTCAGCGGCATGCGACTGGACTACCTGCTCGGCACCCCGGCGCTGGCCGAACGGCTGCGCGGCTGCCGGGTGGTGCGGGGCGGTACGGCGGAGGTCGCGTCCGACCACTATCCACTGGTGGCCGAAGTGGACCTGGGACCGGGCTGATTCGCTGGCCCGGTACGACTACCGTGGCGGCGTGACCGACACCCCCACGGTCCGTCCGGCCGGGTTCGACCCGCTCGCCCCGCCGGTCGACGCCCGCCCCACCCCGTCCCCCGCCCCGACGGCGGCGCCCCCGGTACCGCTGGTCGCGGTGCTCGCCCGCGGGATCGCACTGGCCGTGGTCCTGCCCGTACGCCTGCTCTGGGAGCTGCTCGCGGCCAGCGGCCGGTTGCTCGACCGTCACCTGCTCAGCCCGACGGGCCGGTTCCTGCGCCGATGGCTGCTGCGCCCGCTGGCCTGGGTGGCCCGGACGTTGGTGTGGCGTCCGTTGGTCTGGTTGGCGGTCGGGTTGGTCTGGGTGGCCCGGACGTTGGTGTGGTTGCCGTTGGTGTGGGTGGCCCGGACGTTGGTGTGGCGTCCGTTGGTCTGGTTGGCGGTCGGGTTGGCCTGGGTGGCCCGCACGTTGGTGTGGTTGCCGTTGGTCTGGGTGGCCCGCACGTTGGTGTGGTTGCCGCTGGTCTGGGTGGCCCGGACGCTGGTCCGGCCGCCGCTGATCCTCCTCGGGCGGGCCCTGCGCTGGCTCGCCGAGCATCTGGTGCGACGACCGGTGGCCTGGCTGCTCGGCGTGCTCGCGCCGGCCGTCCGCTGGCTGGGGCGCGCGGTCGCGGCGCTGGCCCGCGGGTTGCTGGCGGTGCTGGTCGGGGCCGCCCGCGGTCTCGGCCGGGGGCTCGTCGCGTTCGGCCGCGTTGTCGTCGGCGCCCTGAGGTGGGCCTGGTGGGCGGCGGGACGGGTGCTCCGGTTCGGCTACCGGCTGCTGCTGCGGCCGATCGGCCTGGGGCTGCGCTGGCTGTGGCGGCACACCGTCGTGCCGCTGGCGCGCGGGGTGCGGGCGCTCTGGCGGGTGACCGTGCTGCCGGTGGCGCGGGGCGTCCGGGCCGCCTGGCGGGCCACGGTGCGGCCCGCGGCCCGCTGGACCCGCACGGCCGTACTCGAACCCGCCCGCCTCGCGTCCCGCGAGGTGCTCACCGCGCTGGGCCTACGCCGCTGACGCCGGTCTGCGTCGCTGACGCCGGCGGCCGGGCTGTGCCGCCTGTCCCGCGGTGCCGCCTGTCCCGCGGTGCCGCCTGTCCCGCGGTGCCGCCTGTCCCGCGGTGCCGCCTGTCCCGCGGTGCCGCCTGTCCCGCGGAGCCGCCTGTCCCGCGGAGCCTGTCGAGCTGCCCCAGATCTGGGGCAGCTCGACAGGCTCCGTGTGGGCTGCCTGGCTCCGCGCCGGCCACCCGACGGCGAGCCGGCGCTCACAGCACCAGGTTGATCAGGACGGTGAGCACCACCGAGGCCAGGATCGAGAAGAGGATCATCAGGAGGCAGCCGACGCCGCCGCCGAGCGGCCGGACCTCCACGTTGCCGATGCGCATGGCGTCACCCTCTCCCGCTCACAGGTCCCGCAGCCGGGGGATCAGCTCTTCCTGCGCCCAGTCCAGGAACATCGGCTGGCTGTCGCCGCCGACCTGGATGATCGCCACGTGCGTGAAACCGGCGTCGACGAACTTGCGGAACGCCTCGACGTGCCGGTCGACGTCGGGGCCGCAGGAGACCCCCTCGGCGACGTCCTCCTCGCGGACGAACTGGGTGGCGGCGGTGAACGCCTCCGGCCCGGGCAGGTCGGCGTTGACCTTCCAACCGAGCCCGAACCAGCGGAACTGGTCATGGACGATCTTGCGGCACTCCGCCTCGTCCGGTCCGTAGCAGATGGCGACCTGGCCGTAGCGGGGTCGGCCGGCGCCGCCCGCGTCGTCGTAGAGCTGGATGATCCGCGGATCCGGCTCGGTGGAGATCATGCCGTTGCCGTACTCGGCGGCGAGGGTGGCCGACTGCGGGCCCGACGCGGCGACGGCCATCGGCACCGGCCGCTCCGGGCGGTCCCAGACGTACGCGTCGGGGACGTCGAAGTGGTTGCCGGAGAAGGTCAGGGTCTCGCCGTTGAGCAGCGGGCGGATGATCTGAAGTGCCTCCTCGAACATCTCGTGCCGCTGCTGCACGTGCGGCCAGCCGCCGACGACGTGCTCGTTGAGGTTCTCACCGGCACCCAGGCCCAGGGTGAACCGGCCGTCCGAGAGCACCCCGATCGTGCTGGCCTTCTGCGCCACGACCGCCGGGTGGTAGCGCCGGATCGGGCAGGTCACGAACGACATGAGCTGGGCGCGGCTGGTGGCGTGCGCGACCGCGCCGAGCACCGACCAGGCGTACGGGGAGTGGCCCTGCGAGTCCAGCCACGGGTAGTAGTGGTCGGACATGACGAGGTGGTCGAAGCCGGCCGCCTCCGCGCGCACCGCGTGGTCGACCAGCTGCTTCGGGCCGGTCTGCTCGCACATCAGGGTGTAGCCGACGTTGACCATCGTGGTTCTCCTCTCCCACCGGCGGATCCTCCCCGGATACCCGGTGCGGCGTGGGTCAACCGCCCGTCAGGTTCACCATCACCACACCGGTGATGATCAACGCGATGCCGATGAGCTTGACCGCGCCGAGCGGCTCCCCGAGGAACACCGCGCCGATGGCCACGATCGTCGCCGTGCCCAGCCCGGACCAGAGTGCGTACGCGACGCCGACCGGGATCTCCTTGACCGCCTGCGAGAGCATCACGAAGGCCACCAGGTAGCCGCCGAGGCAGGCGACCGTGGGCCAGAGCCGGGTGAACCCGGCCGTGGCCTTGAGCAGGCTGGTGGCCGTCACCTCCGCCGCGATCGCGATGCCCAGCAGCACGTACGCCATGTCACCCCTCGTCAGTCTCGGTCGCTGCGCTGCCGGCGGCCAGCCGCGCGGCCCGCATGGTCAGGTAGCGCTGCTCCGGCAGGCTGTTCGTCCGGCCGGCGGCGGCCCGGTAGTCGGCGGCCGCGCGGTCCCGGTCGCCGGCCATCTCGTGCAGGTGCGCGCGGGCGGCGAACAGCCGGTGGTGCCCGGCGAGGCGGGGGTGCGCGGCCAGCTCGGCGAGGGCGGCGAGCCCTGCTGCCGGGCCGTGCACCATGGCGGTGGCGACCGCCCGGTTGAGGGCCACCACCGGGTTGCCGGACTGTCCCTCCAGGACCTCGTAGAGGGCGAGGATCTGCGGCCAATCGGTCTGCTCGGCCGACAGCGCCTCGTCGTGCAGTGCGGCGATGGCGGCCTGGACCTGGTACGGCCCGACCGGTCCGCGCGGTAGCGCGTGGGTGACCAGGGCGACGCCCTCGGCGATCGCCGCCGCGTCCCAGCGCCCCCGGTCCTGGTCGGCGAGGGTGATCAGCTCGCCGGAGGGACCGGTGCGGGCGGGACGCCGTGCCTCGGTGAGCAGCATCATTGCGAGCAGGCCGGCGGTCTCGCTGTCGTCGGGCAGCCGCGCGTGCAGGGCGCGCGTCAGCCGGATCGCCTCGGCCGACAGGTCCACCCGGTGCAGGTCGGGGCCGGCGCTGCTGGTGTGCCCCTCGGTGAAGATCAGGTAGAGCACGTGCCGGACGGCGGCGAGCCGCCCGCCCAGCTCGGCCCGCTCGGGCATCCGGAACGGCAGCGCGGAGGAGCGGATGCCCTGCTTGGCCCGGCTGATCCGCTGCGCCATGGTCGTCTCCGGCACCAGGAAGGCGTGCGCGATCTCGGCCGTGGTCAGGCCACCGACCGCGCGCAGCGTCAGCGCGACGGCCGACGCGGGGGACAGGGCCGGGTGGCAGCTGAGGAAGAGCAGGATCAGGCTGTCGTCCCGGTCGGCGGCCAGCTCCTCGTCCGCGCCGGGCGCGCTCCGCCGCCCGTCGGGCTCGCGCCGCGTCGCGAGGTCCTCGCGCCGCCGCCGCGCGGTCTCGCCGCGGACCAGCTCGATCATCCGACGGTACGCGACCTGGATCAGCCAGCCGCGCGGGTTCGCCGGTGGCCCCTCGGCGGGCCACTGTGTCACGGCGGCCAGCAGCGCCTCCTGCACGGCGTCCTCGGCGGTCGCGAAGTCACCGAAGCGGCGGGCGAGCACGCCGAGGACCTGCGGCGCCAGCTCGCGCAGCAGGTCCTCGGTGCGTCGGTCGGTGGTGGTCAGGCGGCCTCACAGCTCCTGCGGCGGCGCGGACATCACCGGGTGCACCTCGATCGGCATGTTCAGCGGTCGCCCCCCGGGGCCGGGGGCGGTGGAGATGTGGGCCGCGATCTCCACCGCCCGCTGCGGCGTCTCGCAGTCCACGATCCACCAGCCGGCGAGGAACTCCTTGGTCTCCGCGAACGGCCCCTCGGTGACCACCGGCACGCCGCCCTCCCCGGCCCGGACGATCCGCGCCTGCTGCGGCCCGCCGAGCCCCTCGCCCTGCACCCACTCGCCGTCGGCGGTGAGCTTGGCGTTGACCTCCCCCATGAACCCGATGTGGGCCCGGATCTCCTCCGGCGTCCACGTGTCGATCGGCGGGAAGTCGGTCCCGGCGGCGCTGAACTGCATCAGCAACATGTACTTCACGGTCTGCTCCTCAGGCCTGGGCACCTCATTCTCGGTGCTCTCACCCTGAGGTAGAAGCCGAGTGCGCCGTCCTCGACATGCCCGTGGAAGATTCTTTGGCGCGTCCGCGAGACTTCGCTGGGGAGAAGCGTGGTCAGCCGACGGCGGTGACCTCCAGCAGCAGGGTCTGCTCCGGGTGCAGCGCCGGCAGGTGCAGACCGACGGTGGCCAGCGCGGCTCCGGTCAGCGTCACCCCGTGCGCCAGCCACGGCGGCGCGGCGCGGTCCAGCGTCGCCGGCCCGGGCACCCCGGCGGGCGGCCGGACGGCGTACCGCCGCCCCGGATCCAGGCCGGGCAGCCGCACCGGCCCCGGCACCTGGGCCACCGAGGTGGCCAGCCGGCTCACCGCGTAGACGGCGGCCGTGCCGTCGTACCCGACCACACCGTGTGCCCAGACGGCCGGGTCGGGATGGTCGACGCGGACCGTACGACCGGAGTGCAGCAGCGGCCGGAGCCGCTTGTGCAGCGCCACCCACGCGGTCAGCTCGGCCCGCTCCCGGTCGCTGATCGAGGCGATGTCCCACTCGATGCCGTGGTGGCCGAAGAGCGCGGTGGTGGCCCGGAAGCCCAGGTCGTGCACGCGGTGCGTGGTGTGCGAGCGCTCCGGGCCGGTGTGCGTGCCGACCAGCTCCGGCGGGAGCAGCAGCCCGGTCCAGCGCTGGATGGCCAGCCGCTCCAGGGCGTCGTTGCAGTCGCTGGCCCACACCCGGTCGGTGCGGGCGAGGATCTCCAGGTCCACCCGAGCGCCGCCGGAGGCGCAGCTCTCGATCTCGACATCGGGATGGCGGCGGCGCAGCTCGTCCAGGAGCAGGTAGACGGCCCCGGTCTGCGCGTGGACGCCGGGCCGGCCGCGGTGACCGGCCTCGGTGAGGTCCCGGTTGTGATCCCACTTCAGGTAGCTGATGCCGTCGTGCCCACCGAGCAGCGCGTCGAGCCGGGCGAGCAGATAGGCGTACGCGTCGGGCTCGGCGAGGTCGAGCACCTGCTGTTGCCGCCACCCCGGCGGCAGTCGGCCGGGCACCTGCAGCACCCACTCCGGGTGGGCCCGGAACAGGTCGGAGTCGGGGTTGACCATCTCCGGCTCGACCCACAGCCCGAACTCCATCCCGTGCCCGCGGACGTGGTCGATGAGCGGTTGCAGCCCGTCCGGCCACACGTCCTCGTCGACCCACCAGTCGCCGAGGCCGGCGCGGTCGTGGCGGCGACCCCGGAACCAGCCGTCGTCGAGGACGAAGCGCTCCACGCCCACCTCGGCCGCGTGGTCGGCGAGCACCCGCAGCCGGTCCAGGTCGTGGTCGAAGTAGACGGCCTCCCACACGTTCAGCGTGACCGGCCGGGCGCGGCGCGGGTGCGACGGCCGGGCCCGCAGGTGCGTGTGCAGGACCTCGCTGAGCCCGTCCAGCCCGGTGTCGGACCAGACCGCGTAGAGCAGGGGAGTGGCGTACGACTCGCCGGGGTGGAGCACGATCTCGCCCGGGGCGAGCAGCTCACCGCCGCCGAAGACGGCCTCGCCACTCGGTCGCCGCTCCGCGAAGGTCACGTGGTCGCCGCTCCAGGCGGTGTGCACGGCCCAGACCTCGCCGTGCCGGAAGCCGAAGCCGGCCGTGCCGGCCACCAGCAGCAGCGTCGCGTCGTGCCCGGTGCGCCCGTGCCGGCCCTCGCGGACCCAGGTGCCCATCGGCCACGGGTGCCGCTGCGGGGACCGTTCCCGACACCAGCGGCCGGTGAGGTCGAGCAGTTCGGTGGCGACCGCGGGCACCGGCAGCACCGGCGTGAGTTCGCGCAGCTCGTACGGGGTGCCTCCGGCGTTGCGGAGCCGGTGCCGCAGCAGCAGCAGGCCGGTCGGATCGAGGGTGAGCTCGACGGCCAGCGACAGGCCCGCCCCCGCGTCGGTGGCCCGGACGGTGACCCGCGCCGCCGCGCCGGGGGTGTCCTCGACGTCGAGGTCGTCGAGCCGGAACGCGGTCGCCCAGTCGGCGCGCCCGCGGTGCCCGGCGAGCGCCGGTCGACCGCTCCAGCCGGCGGCGGCCTCGGGTAGCAGGGTGAGGGTGGTGGGGGCGTCGAAGCTGCTCGGCACCACCGGCGCGACGGTGGCCTCGGCGAGCTGACGCAGGGCGTCGTCGTCGAGGTCGCCGACGTCGCCGCCCCAGTGGACCACCCGGGGCAGCCTGGGGCCGCGCGCGTCGAGCACCAGGCTGGTCCGCGCGCGGCGCAGGTGGAGAACGGTCATCCCTTGCTGGCTCCCAGGGTCAGGCCCCGAACGAAGTGCCGTTGGAGCAGGAAGAAGATCACCAAGGTCGGGATCGCGACCAGCACGCTGCCGGCCGAGACCAGGTTGTTGTCGGTGAAGAACTCGCCGCGCAGGTTGTTGAGCGAGCTGGTGACCGGGAACTTGTCGCCGGTGCGCATGAGCACGGTGGCCCAGAAGAACTCGTTGTAGATCCAGGTGACCTCGAGGGTGGCCAGCGCGGCCAGGGCGGGCCTGCACAGCGGCATGGTGACCTGCCAGTACTGCCGCCAGATGCTCGCCCCGTCCACCATCGCCGCCTCGTACAGGTCGCGGGGCAGAGCCTTCATGTAGTTGCTCAGCACGAAGACGCAGAACCCGCACTGGAAGGCGACGTTGACCAGGATCAGGCCCCAGTAGCTGTCGTACAGCAGCTCCGAGTCGCTCATGAACTCCGGCAGCGGCACCTCGGTGAAGAGCCGGAACAGGGGAATGAGCAGGGCCTGCTGGGGCAGCAGGTTGGCCGCGGTGAAGAGGCCGAGCAGCACCAGGTTGAGCTTCCAGCTGAACCGGGCGATGACGAACGCCACGCAGGAGGCGAGGAAGAGCGTCAGCAGCACCGCCGGGACCGTGATGTAGACGGAGTTGAGGAAGTGCTGGCCGAACTCGGCGGTCCGCCAGGCCGTGACGTAGTTGTCGATGGTCCAGCCGCCGAACGAGACGTAGCCGTGGGTGGCGGTGTACTCGTACGACCGCAGTGACGTGAGCACGGCCCAGAGGATCGGGAAGAGCCAGCCCACGGCGACGGCGGCGAGGAAGACGTGCAGCACCACGCGCTGCGGGGTGAGCCGATGTCGGCGCGGTGGCACCTCCTCGGTCGCGGCGGGGCGCGTCAGCGTCGCGCTGCTCATCGGTCCTCCCGCATGACGGTCGCCAGGTAGATGGTGATGAAGACCAGCGAGACGACGAGCATGATGGTCGCCAACGCGGAGCCGAAGCCGATCCGGCTGGCCTCGCCGACCACGTTCTGGGTGACCAGCGCGGAGAGCAGCTCCAGGCCGTTGCGGCCCTTGTTGACCACCCAGACCAGGTCGAACGCGCGCAGCGACTCGATCACCGTCACGACCAGCACGATGATGTTGATCGGTCGCATGACGGGGAGGACCACCCGGAAGAAGCTCTTCGCCTCGGAGGCGCCGTCGACGGCGGCGGCCTCCCGCAACGACGGGTCGACGCCCTTCAGCCCCGCCAGGTAGAGCAGCATGATGTAGCCGACGTGTCGCCAGCCGGCGGCGACCATGACCGCCCAGATGTTGACGCTCGGGTCGCCGTACCAGTCGGTGTTCCCGCCGAGCACCGCGTTGAGCAGGCCCTGGTCACGGGAGTAGATGAGCTGCCAGACGAAGCCGATCAGCGCCAGCGACAGCACCACCGGCAGATAGAGGGCGGTCTGGTAGAAGCGGCTGCCGCGCAGCTCCTTGTCGAGCAGCACGGCGAGGAACATGCCGAACGGCGTGGCCACCAGGAACAGCACGGCCAGCCACAGCAGGTTGTGCTGCACGGCGGGGACGAACGGCGGGTAGATGGTCACCACGTCGTGGTAGTTGCGGTCGCCGACGAAGTCGATGTCGGACAGCGGCCCGATGCCGTCCCAGTCGGTGGTGGAGAGCAGCACCGTGGCGAGCGCCGGCAGCCACACCAGGGCGGTCACGAGTAGCAGCGGTACGAGCACCATCAGCGTGATCACCACGCGGTCGGTGCGGGACAGGTGCCGTAGCCGACGGCCGCGACCACCCGGGGTGGTGGTCGCGGCCGGTGGCGGTACGGCGCGATCCGCTTGGATCAGGGGCAGGTCGGACACGGTGTCCTCCCCCTCTCGCCGTCAGCTGGTGAAGATCGACTTCTTCTGGTTCTCGATGCTGTTCGTGAGCCCGTCGATGTCCTTCGGGTCCTTGATGAACTGCTGCAGCGCCGGGATGATCACGGTCGAGGCGAAGTCGGGGCGGGTGTCCCGGTCGAGGAACTGGGCGATCTCGGTGGCCGAGCCGACCAGTTCGGCGGCCTTCTTCTGCAGGGCCGTGTAGCCGCTGACGTCGGCCTGGGTGTTGGCGACGAGGGTGTTCGGGTCGTTCTTGACCGTGATGTCGCCGGCGGTCTTCGAGCCGAGATACTCCAGGAGTTTGCGGGAGTTGTCCTCGGCCTTCGGCTTGCGGGCCATCATGTAGCCGTCGATCGGGGCGTCCAGGGCCTTGGCGCCGATCGCCGGGTCGATCTCCGGGAAGGTGAAGAAGTCCAGGTCGTCCTGCTCGTCGTTGTTGAACTGCTGCCCCACGAAGAGACCGAGCAGGTACATCCCGCTCTTCTTCTGCTGCAGCGACTGCGCGGCCTCCTGCCAGGTCCGGCCAAGGCTGTCCGGTTGGTGCGCCGGCAGCAGACCGGCCCAGGTGTCGAAGACCTTCTTGACCTTGTCGGAGGTCCAGGCCTCCTTGCCGGCCATCAGGTCGATGTGGAACTGGTAGCCGTTGATCCGCAGGTTGAGGATGTCGAAGGTGCCCATCGCCGGCCAGCCGTCCTTGTCGGCGAAGGCGATCGGGATGAGGCCGTCCCGCTTCATCTGCGCGGTCAGCTGGTTGAGCTGGTCGAGGGTGGTCGGCACCTGGTAGCCGTGCTGCTGCCAGACCGACTTGCGGTAGAACATGGCCCACGGGTAGTACGAGGCCGGTACGAAGTACTGCTTGCCGTCGTCGCCGGTCGACGCCTTCTTGAACGCCTCCGAGTAGCCGGAGAGCTTGCCCCAGACGTCGCTGAGGTCGCCGGCCAGCCCGCGGGCGGCGAAGAAGCGCATCCGGTAGCCGGCGAACCAGGTGAACACGTCGTCCGGCTTGCCCTGCAGGTAGTTGTTGATGTTCTCCTGGAACGTGTTGTGGTCGACGGTGTTGATCGCGACCGTGACGCCGGAGGAGGTCGTGAAGCCGTCGATCACCTTGGCGAGGACGTCCTTCGGCTTCGGGTCGGACTGGTTGGAGCCCAGCGACACCGTCTTGGCTCCGGAGCCGCCGGAGTCGGAGTCGCCGCAGCCGGTGAGCAGCCCCGTGCCGAGCAGGGCGCCGGCGGAGGCCGCGCCGGCGAGCAGGGTCCGGCGGTTGACGCCGGCGAGGGAGGGCGGGACGAGTCTGGCCAGGTACTCGGCTTGGGTTCGGGGACGGGACATGGTTCCTCCTGCTGACGAAGAGGTGCGCTACGCCCGAGGGCCGTTCTGGTGGTGGGGCCGGCTACCGTGATCGCACATCTGGATCCACCGTGAATCCACATTGGCGAACACAAGCTGCCAGTGGCGCCTGAAACTACCCGTCCATCCGCCCCTGTCAAGGGGGTCGATGCCTGCGATTGTGACGGGACCGTCGGGCGCCGCACGTCGACCGAGGCGGGCGTGTTGGAAACTGTTGACTTTGTCGATCGGTGGGGGCACGCTCTGCTGCCATGCGACGCTGGCAGAGCGACCGGATCCTCTTCGGCGGTGACTACAACCCGGAGCAGTGGCCGGAGGAGGTCTGGGCCGAGGACGTCGAGCTGATGCGCCGCGCCGGGGTCAACCTGGTGTCGGTCGGGATCTTCTCCTGGGCGCTGCTCGAGCCGGCCCCCGGCCGGTACGAGTTCGGCTGGCTCGACCGGGTGCTCGACCTGCTGCACGACGGCGGCGTCGACGTCGACCTGGCCACCGCCACCGCGAGCCCGCCACCGTGGCTGGCCCGGGCGCATCCCGAGACGCTGCCGCGCCGTGCCGACGGCACCGTGCTCTGGCCCGGCGGCCGGCAGGCGTACTGCCCCAGCTCGCCGATCTTCCGGGAGCGGGCCCTCGCCCTGGTCGAGGCGGTCGCCGGCCGGTACGCCGACCACCCGGCGGTGGTGCTGTGGCACGTCTCCAACGAGCTGGGCTGTCACAACGCGCACTGCTACTGCGACGTGAGCGCCGAGGCGTTCCGGGCCTGGCTGCGCGACCGCTACGGTGACCTGGACGGGCTCAACGCCGCCTGGGGCACCGCGTTCTGGAGCCAGCGCTACGGCGACTGGGCCGAGATCAACCCGCCGCGCACCGCGCCGACCTTCGCCAACCCCACCCAGCAGCTCGACTTCCTGCGCTTCTCCTCGGACGAGCAGCGGGCCCAGCTGCGCGCCGAACGTGACCTGCTGCACCGGCTGGTCCGCCAGCCGGTCACCACGAACTTCATGATCGGCACGGGGGTCAAGGCACTGGACTACCACTCGTGGGTCGACGACGTGGACGTCGTCGCCAACGACCACTACCTGACCGCGGCCGACCCTCGGGCGCACGTGGGGTTGGCGCTGTCGGCGGACCACACCCGGGGGGTCGCGCGCGGCGAGCCGTGGCTGCTGATGGAGCACTCCACCAGCGCGGTCAACTGGCAGCCGCGCAACGTCGCCAAGACCCCGGGTCAGCTGCGCCGCAACAGCCTCGCGCACGTGGCCCGCGGTGCCGACGGCGTGCTCTTCTTCCAGTGGCGGGCCTCCCGGGCCGGCGCGGAGAAGTTCCATTCCGCGCTGGTGCCGCACGCCGGGCCGGACACGAAGGTCTACCGGGAGGTGTGCCGGCTCGGCGCCGACCTGGCCGCGCTCGCCGAGGTGCGGGGCAGCCGGGTGGACGCCGAGGTGGCGATCCTGTTCGACTACGAGGCGTGGTGGGGCGTCGAGCTGGACTCGCACCCGAGCGTCGACGTGACCTACCTGGACCGGCTGCGCGCGCTCCACGACTCGCTGTGGCGGGCCAACGTGACCGCCGACGTCGTCCACCCCTCGACCGACCTCAGCGGCTACCGCCTGGTGCTGGTGCCCACCCTCTACCTGGTACGCGACGCCGACGTCGCCGCGCTGCACCGGTTCGTCGCGGCCGGCGGCTCGGCGCTGGTGACGTACTTCAGCGGGATCGTCGACGAGCACGACCACGTCCGGCTCGGCGGCTACCCGGGGGCGTTCCGGGAGCTGCTCGGCGTCCGCACCGAGGAGTTCTTCCCGCTGCGCGAGGGCGAGCGGGTGCGGCTCGACGACGGCGCCACCGCCGACGTGTGGACCGAGTGGCTGCACGCCGACGGCGCGGACGTGCTGGCCGCGTACGCCGACGGGCCGTTGCCGGGCGTCGCCGCGGTGACCCGGCACGCGGTGGGGGAGGGTGCCGCCTGGTACGTCGGCACCCGGCTGGACGAGCCCGCCACCGACGCGCTGGTGGCTCGGTTGCTCGCCGAGGCCGGGGTGCGTCCGGCGACGACCGCCCCGCCCGGGGTGGAGGTGGTCCGGCGTCGCGACGGCGACCGCAGCTGGCTGTTCGTCCTCAACCACACCGCTGACGAGGCGCGGCTCGCCGCGGCCGGTGTCGAGCTGCTGACCGGCACGACCTGCGCGGGTGAGCTGGTGGTGCCCGCCGGTGAGGTGGCGGTGGTCCGCGAGGACGGCACCGTCGCCGCCTGAGCCCGCAACGGATCGGAAGGAGGTCGACACATGCTCGCCCAGCAGCGGCAGAGCGCCATCCTCGATCTGATCCGTCAGCGCGGCGGCGTCCGGGTGAGCCACCTGGTGAGCCGCTTCGGTGTCTCGGACATGACGATCCGCCGGGACCTGGAGGTGCTGGCTGAGCGCGGCCTCATCGACAAGGTGCACGGCGGGGCCACCCTGGCCGGCCCCGGTTCGGCCGACGAGCCCGGGTTCGCCGCGAAGTCGGTGCGCCAGCAGGCCGAGAAGCGCGCCATCGCGGAGCGCGCGGCCGTGCTGGTGGAGCCCGGCATGGCCATCGCGCTCTCCGCCGGCACGACCACCGCCGCGCTGGCCCGGCTGCTGTCGGAGGTACGCGGCCTCACCGTGGTGACCAACTCGGTCCCGGTCGCCGACGCGCTCTACCAGGACCCGCGCGCCGACCAGACGGTGGTGCTGACCGGCGGGATCCGTACGCCGTCCGACGCGCTCACCGGGCCGGTCGCCGAGGCGGCGGTCAGCTCGCTCAACGTCGACCTGCTCTTCCTCGGCGTGCACGGGATGAGCCCGCGTACCGGCTTCACCACCCCGAACCTCCTGGAAGCCGGCGTCAACCGCTGCCTCATCGACTCCGCCCGCCGGCTGGTGGTGCTCGCCGACCACACCAAGTGGGAGACCACCGGCATCGCCACCATCGCCCCGCTGGCGGCGGCCGACGTGCTGGTCACCGACTCGGGGCTGCCGGGCGAGGCGCGTGCCGCCGTCGGTGAGCAGGTCGGTGAGCTGGTCGTGGTCGACGCGCGCTAGACCCGCCGGGACCGCTTCACAGGGACCTCACAGGGCCGCCGGATAGGGTGCGGTCGAGTCAACGTCCGGCTCCACGGTGGAGCCTCCGGCGGTCGCACAGGAGTTCCGATGGTCTTCAAGAAGATGATGAGCGCGTTCGGCGTGGGCGGCCCCAGCGTCGACACGGTGCTGACCAACCCGAACACGCGACCCGGCCTCACCCTCGAGGGGCAGGTCAACCTGCTCGGCGGGGACGCGTCGGCCAACATCGAGCAGGTGGTGCTGAGCCTCGTCACCCGGGTCGAGATCGAGGGGCACGACACCGAGTACTCCGGCATCATGGAGTTCCACCGCATGGTGGTAAGCGGCCCGCTCCAGCTGGCCCCGAAGCAGCAGCTGGCGATCCCGTTCCAGCTGCCGGTGCCGTGGGAGACCCCGATCACCGACGTCTACGGTCAGCGGCTGCGCGGCATGACCATGGGTCTGCGCACCGAGCTGGCGGTGGCGCGGGCGGTCGACAAGAGCGACCTGGACCAGGTGGCGGTGCACCCGCTGCCGGTGCACGAGCGCATCCTCGACGCGTTCCACCAGCTGGGTTTCCGGTTCAAGAACGCCGACCTGGAGCGTGGTCGCATCCACGGCGTGCAGCAGACGCTGCCGTTCTACCAGGAGATCGAGTTCTTCGCCGCGCCGCAGTACGCGCAGACCATCACCGAGGTCGAGCTGACCTTCGTGACGAGCCAGCGCGGCGTGGACGTGGTGCTGGAGTGCGACAAGCGCGGCGGCTTCCTCAGCGCCGGGCACGACGTCTTCGGCCGCTACCACGTGCCGCACACCGACGCCGCCCGGTCGGACTGGGTGCAGATCGTCGACGGCTGGCTGCGCGAGACGACGTCCCGCTACGGCAGCCTGCGGGCCAACTACGGGCACGGCGGATACGGCCACGGGCACGGCCGGGGCAGCGGCATCGGTGGCATGGTCGCGGCCGGTGCGCTCGGTGTCGCCGGCGGCATGCTCGCCGGTGAGCTGATCGAGGACGCGTTCGAGGGCGACCTCGGCGAGGACTTCGGCTTCGACGAGTAGGCGTCCGGGCCGGCGGAGGCGTCGGCCGGCAGCGCCGGCCCGCGTCGGCCCGCGCGCCCGGGAAAACACGACGGCGGCCTCCGGGAGGATTCCCGGAGGCCGCCCGTGTTACTGCGGGTCAACGCCGACCCGAACGCCGTTCGCCCAGCGAGCGCTTCGGCGACCCGGCCTTCGACAGCCCTCGGCTGACGAGGTAACCGGCGGTCAGAGCGGCGATGATCCACCACGACTGAACCGGGTTGTTGATGTTCAGCCCGTTCGTGGCCGGACCCCGCCAGAAGGCGGCGATCACGACGGCCGCGACCGCGGCGGCGTAGATCCAGAACTCGGTCGTCAGGAACGCCTGCTTGGTCTCGGTGCCGGTCTGCGCCGGCATCGGCTCCCGATGGCCGTCGTTCATCATCGGCATCGGACGCGTGGGCGTCTCCTGCATCGACTGCCGGTTCTGCATGTCGGTGGCCGGCCGGTTCATCGGCCTGGCGGATGCAGCCTGCGTGCTCATCTGGTCCTCCTCAGGATGCGATGAGTCGTACCTGCATTCCCTCGCCCCGCTACCGCGTCTAGGCCACGGCACGGTTTCGTCTCTGTGGCGGGGACGCCCGTCGACTACCCGAGGCCGATGAGAAGGTAACCCTCACCGGTGGCCGGAAAATCGCCCGCCCGCTCCCGACCCCGGAACGGCACCGCCGGTGACGCCCCGTGGCGCCACCGGCGGGGTACGCGCGGGTCAGCGCAGGCCGTTGCGGACGGCCACGCCGATCAGCAGCTCCGGGTCGTCGGTGATGATGCCGTCCACCCCGAGGTCGATGACGCGCTGCATGATCCCGGCGTCGTCGACGGTGTACGGGATCACCTTCAGCCCGTACCGGCCCTGGAGGGTGCGGACGTCCGGTCCGTGGAAGTACGCCGGGTTCTCCCGCAGGTACCAGTCGGACGAGGCGACGGTGCCCTGCGCCGGGTCGTGCACCTGCCAGTTCGCCGACACCGTGCCGGCGCCCGCCGCCTTGGTCAGCTTGCCCAGGTCGCGGTACTTCCACCAGTCCAGCCCGGCGGTCCACGGGCTCTTCACCTTCGGGTCGCCGTAGACGGCCTGAAGCGAGCACTCGTCGGCGAGGCCGGCGCACTCGGCCGGGCCGTACTGCCAGACCAGGGCGACGGTGCCGATCCGCTTGTTCAGCTCACGGGCGTAGGTGATGGTCCGCCAGTCGAACGACTGGATGGTCGCGCGGTCGACGAAACCGGCCCGCTCGATCGCGGTGACGAGCTTGCGGGTGAAGCTGCGGTACGGCTCGGTGTCGTCCACCAGCGGGCTGAGCTTCGTCTCGATGTTCATCCGGACGTCGCCGCGCCCGCTCGCCTTCACCAGCGCGAAGACCTCGTCGAGGGTGGGGATGCGGGCACCCGGGGCGGGCACCTGGTTCGGCAGCTCGGGCAGGGTCTTCGTGCCGCAGTCGATGGTCTTGATCTGCGCGAGGGTCAGGTCGTGGACCAGCTTGCCCACGTACGGGAACTGGCGGTCACCGGGGCTGGCGGGGGCGGTGTCGACGCAGTGCGAACCGTTGATGGCCCGGTCGTGCAGCACCACGAGCTTGCCGTCCCGGGTCACACCGGTGTCCAGCTCCAGCGTGGAGATGGCCTTGTCGGCCAGGGCGTTGCCGAACGCCGGCAGGGTGTTCTCCGGGAGGTTCGCCCGGCCACCGCGGTGCGCCTGGATGTCGAAGGGCGAGGTGTGGCCCGTCGGCAGCCGGTAGCCGCGCTGCGCCAGCAGGCCGCGCAGCCGGTCCGGGTAGTCGGTGATGATGCCGTCCACACCGTCGTCGATCAGCTTCGCCATGGTCGGCACGTCGTCGACCGTCCACGGGATCACCTTGATGCCGTAGCGGTGCGCGTGCGTGACCATCTCGCGGGTCACGTACGGCTTGTAGTCCGGGTCGGTGACCTTGCCGTTCTGCGGGAAGCCGTGCACCGGCGAGAACGCGTCCGCGCCGAAGCTGCGGACGGCCTTGATCGGGTCGCCCCCGAAGGTGTCGATGTCCAGCCCGCCCAGCCACGGCGACGCGCCCGGCTGCCCGGTCTGCAGGAAGTCGTAGTTGGTCAGGGCGACCAGCGGCAGGCGCGGCTCGACCTGGCGCATCCGCATGAGGGCGCCCCAGTCGAAGCTCTGGATGGTCACCTGCTTGAGCAGCCCGGCGGCGCGGATCTCGGCCGCGGTGACCTGCACGAACTGCTCCCGCGGCGCGGTCTCGGTCGGCGCGCCCGCCTCGACCTTGGTCTCCACGTTGAGCTTCACGTCGTCGGCCCGGTAGCGCTTCACCAGCGCGAAGACCTCGCGCAGCAGCGGCATCTTCGCGCCGGGCACGGCGAGCTGGCCGGGCTTGTCGGCCAGCGTCTTCGAGCCGCAGTCCAGGGTGCGGACCTGGGCCAGGGTGAGCGTGTTGATGTACTTGCCGACGTAGGGGAACTCCGGGTCACCGGTGGTCACCGGCGCGGTGTCGGTGCACTTCGCGCCACTGATCTTGCGATCGTGGGTGACGACGGCCTGCCCGTCCTCGGTGATCTGCACGTCCAGTTCGAGGGTGCTCACCCCGAGTTGGAGGGCGTTGCCGAATGAGGCGAGGGTGTTCTCCACGCGCAGGCCGAGACCGCCGCGGTGGGCCTGCAGGTCGAATGTCCGGTCCGGACGCGGGGTGGCGCCGGCGGGCGCCGCGAGCCCGGTCGTCACGGTCGTGGCGGCCAGGGCCGCGACCGCGATACGGCGTACTGTGCGCACGCTGTCACTCCTCCTCCGGCGGGCCCGTCCCGCCGGTCCGCCGGTCAGCATGGGTAGCGGGAACGGCGCGCAGGCAGCCATCGGGAGACGTACGGGTGAACCCGGGCGGACGGTGGGCCGGCGGTGTTTGGGCCGCCCGGCGGCGGGCACGCAGAGAGACCGACGTTTCTGCGAGGTGGTGTCACGTGCGTGAGGACGACATGCGACAGGAAGCCGCCCGGCGGGCCGAGGACCGGATCGCCGGCGGGATCTACGGCAAGGGCGCCGTCGACGAGGTGACGGTGCCGCGTACGGACGTGCAGCGGGTGATCCAGGACGAGGATCCGGGCGACCCGGCGCACGTGCGGGTCGACCCGACGGTGCTGCGCGACGGTGGTCCGGTCGCCGGTCAGGGCGCGATCACCACGACCGGTGGCACCGCGGGGCCGGCGAGCGTACGCCGGGTGGCCCGGCAGCCGGAGCGGCACCGGGGCAAGGTCGCGCCGACGACGACCGGCGACGCCACGACCGGTGGCATGAGCACGCCGGCCGGCGGCAGCACCAGCGACCAGTCCAGCTCCGCGAGCCAGGTCGGCAACTTCACCACCGAGAACGATCCGTCCCGGTGACCACGCGGCTCGGCACGGTGCCCGGCGGTGCTCCGTCGGGCACCGTGCCGTCGTGGGCTACTTGGCGGGGGCCAGGGAGACCAGGGCCTGCGCGGTGCGGAAGTACGGGTTGCGGCCGAGGTCACCCACGGTGGTGATGTTGAAGGCCTGCTTGAGCAGCTTGGCGTCGCTCTCGCTGACCCCGGCGAGCGCGGCCACCGGGGCGTCGACCAGCTCGGCGAGGGTCTTGTCCTGGTAGGCCTTGTCGACCAGCTTGGTCAGGTCGGCGGTGACAGGCATGCGTGCTCCTTCGGTATTCCGGGCGGGACATCCCGCCCGAATGTGGATCAACCGGGGTGCATTACATCACCCGCCCGGATTTCTCTCCACATCGGACGGTGGCGACCCCGGTCACCCGGTCAGCGCGGCCGCGTCGGGCACCCGCTCGGACGCCGGCCGAGCCGGCCCGTCGGGTGTCGGCCGGTCGGATGCCGACCCCGGCTCGTCGCCGTTCTCCGGAAGCCGCTGCTCCAGGTCGGTGATGATCGCCCGCAGCTGCGCGAGCTGCGCGTGGACGGACGGGACGGCCCGCTCCTCGGGCACGTCCGGCGGGCCGCTCCGACCGGCCGCGCGCTCCTCCTGGTGGGCCTCCTCCAAGGCGCGCAGGACCACCCCTACCAGCAGGTTGGTGAGCAGGTAGCAGGCGGCGATCATGTATGAGACGTAGTACAGCACCGCCCACTCGGTGACCTCGCGGCCCGCCTGGAGCGTGTCGGTGATCCCGTCCAGCGACAGCAGCAGGAACAGGGTGAGCATCGCCTGCCCGACCGTGCCGTACCGCTGCGGATAGGACGCGCCGAAGAGCATCCAGCCGATCATCGCGTACCCGTAGAGCACCAGCAGGGTGACCAGCAGGAAGCTGCCGAGCCCGGGGATGCTGCGGCGGATCCCGACCAGGATCACCCGCAGGCTGGGGAAGAGGCGGAACGCGCGGACGATGCGGGCCAGGCGCAGCAACCGCAGGATCGTCACGTTCTCCCGCAGCCCGGGCAGCAGTGGTGCGGCGACGATCACCAGGTCGAACACGTTCCACCGGTCCCGGAAGAACCCGGCCGGGGCGGTCAGGTGCGCCCCGAAGCGCACCAGCAGCTCGAGCACGAAGTAGGCCAGGCACGCGTACTCGACCAGCCGCAGCGACGGCCCGACGGCCACCACCAGCCGGCCGTACGTCTCCAGGCCGAGCGCCACGGAGTTGACGACGATGACCGTGAAGCTCGCCAGGCCGAACCGGGGGCTGCCGGCGAGCCGGCCGCACGCGTCGGCCAACCGGTGTACGCGATCGCGAACGGCGCCCGTCATGAATCTCCTCAACCCGCCCGTGGACCGCGCAGCAGCCTAGGTCATCCACGAACCGGGACCGTCACCGCACCATCCACTGCGGACGGACCGCGGGTGGTACGCCGGAGGGTCGCCCGGGCGACCGGTGACCCTCCGGCGTGCCGTGGCTCACGCCGCCGGCGTGGCCTCGTCGGACTCCTCGGCCGCCTGCTCGGCGGTCTCCTGCTCGGCGGTGTCCTGCTCGGCCGGCTTCGCCGGCGCGGGCTCCGTCCAGGAGAACTCGATCTCGACCGAGACCTCGTCGTCGTCGCGCTCGATCTCCAGCTCGCACGTCACGCGATCGGCGACCGCGACCGCGCCCGCCGCCCCGTAGAAGATCTTGCCGTCGGACTCCAGCTGGTTGGCCAGCTGACGCAGCCAGGCGGCCAGGTCGGCCCGCGACACGGCGCGGGCGTCCTCGTAGATATCCATGCGGCACATGCTCGCACTCCACACTGGACGGTCACGGGGTGGGCGGGCTCCGGTCAGCCGGGCCGCAGTGGTATGGATCTCCCTCGCGTCACCCCGCGACGCGGAGCACACCGAGACGCTGGGTGGCGCGGGTGAGCGCGACGTACAGATCACTGCGTCCGCGCGGCGACTCCGCGACGATCCGGTCCGGGTCGGCGACCAGCACCGAGTCGAACTCCAGCCCCTTCGCCTGGGCCACCGTGAGCACCACCACCCGGCTCTCCAGCTCGGGCTGGTCACCGACGGCCGCCTCCGGCAGCGCGGCCGTGACCGCCGCGGCCACCTCGTCGACCAGGCCCGCCGGGACGATCACCCCGAGCCGGCCGTCGGTGAGATCGGCCGCCTCCCGGCTGGCCGCGTCGACCAGCTCCGCCGCGAGCCGGCCCGTGGTCACCGTGCGGTCCCACGGCGGGAAGCCGCTCTCCCGTACGGAGCGAGGCGGCCGCAGCGACGCGTCGATCTCGGTGAGCAGCTCCGCGGCGACCGCCATGATCTCCGCCGGGGTGCGGTAGCTGACCGTCAGCTCGGTGAGCCGCCAGCGGTCCGCCACGTACGGCGTCAGCGCCTCCCGCCAGGACGGGGTGCCGGCGAGCGCCCCCGTCTGCGCCACGTCCCCGACGATCGTCATCGACCGGCTCGGGCAGCGCCGCATGAGCAGCCGCCACGCCATCGGTGACAGCTCCTGTGCCTCGTCCACGATCACGTGTCCGAACGCCCAGCTCCGGTCCGCCGCCGCCCGCTGCGCGGTGGTCAACCGGTCCGACTCCTCCTGCCGTTCCAGCAGCCGGTCGGCGTCGATCAGGTCGGTGACGCCGAGGATCTCACCGCCGTCCGCCTCGTCCTCCACATCGATCGACCGGGAGCCCCGGGCGATCTCGAGCACGCCCTCCGCGTACTCCAGTTGCAGCGACCGGATCCGCTCCCGGCGGGCCGCCGCGGCGCGCTCGTCCTCGCCCAGCAGCTCGGCGGCCTCGTCCAGCAGCGGCACGTCGGCCGGCGTCCAGCCGCCCGGCTCCCGGTGCAGCATTGCCCGCTCCTCGGCGGTGAGCGCGGGCGCGGCGGCGGCGATCCGGTCCGGGTCGGCGTACAGGTCGGCGAGCAGCCGCTGAGGGGTGAGCACCGGCCACAGCTCGTCCAGCGCCGCCCGCAGCTCCGGCTCGTCGCGCAGCTCGCGACGGATCTCGGCGCGGTCGGCCTCGTCGAGCAGGTTCTCACCGCCGAGCGGGTCGGCGCCGATGCGCTCGGCCACCTGGTCGGCGAGCGCGTGCACCACCTCGACGTCGAAGAGCGCGCGGGCCAGGTTGTGCGGCCGCCCCGAGCGGCGGGCCCGCTCGCGGGCCGCCCGCACGACCTCCGGGTCGAGGGTCAGCACCTCCCGCTCGACCTCGATCTCCATCGGCTCGTCCGGCACCCGCTGCCGGTCCCGCACGGCCGCGGTCAGCACGTCGACCATCACCGTCCGGCCCTTCAGCGCGGCGGCCTCGGCGGACTCCACCCGGCGGGCCCGTACCCCGGGGAACAGGTCGGCCTGGGTGCGCAGCAGCACACCGGTCTCGGCGAGCGCCGGGAGCACCTGCGAGATGTAGCGCAGGAACGTCGCGTTCGGGCCGACCAGCAGCACACCCCGGGTGGAGAGCTCCCGCCGGTGCGTGTAGAGCAGGTACGCGGCCCGGTGCAGCGCCACCGCGGTCTTGCCGGTGCCCGGGCCGCCCTGGACGACGAGCACCCCGGGCAGGTCCGCCCGGATGATCTCGTCCTGCTCGGCCTGGATGGTCTCGACGATGTCCCGCATCCGGCCGGTCCGGCCCGCGTTGAGCGCGGCGAGCAGCGACGCCTCGCCGGTCAGCTCCTCGTGCGCGGTGGGGGAGGCGGTGGCGATGTCCAGCACCTCGTCGTTGAGCCCGGTGACCTTCCGCTGCCGGGTGCGCAGGTGCCGGCGTCGGCGTACGCCCTGCGGGTTCGCCGCGGTCGCCAGGTAGAACGGCCGGGCGGCCGGGGCACGCCAGTCCATCAGCAGCGGGTCGTAGTCGCCGGTGGTGTCGAAGATGCCGATCCGGCCGACGTAGTGCCGGGCGCCGTCGTCGCCGTCGAGCCGGCCGAAACACAGCCCGTTCTCGACCGCCGAGAACTGCTCGACCTGCTCGGCGTACATGGTCACCGAACTGTCGCGCTGGGAGCGGGCCTGGAGCGTGCCACCGGTCGCCCGCAACTCCTCGGTGAGCCGGCGGGCGGCCTGGTCACGCAGGTCGTCCAGCCGGCCGTAGAGCATCGAGACGTACTCCTGCTCGCGGCCGATCTCGTCGTCGAGCGGCAATTCGCCGGTAACTCCGGAGTGCCTTGACAAGCCGTCTCCCTAAGAATTAGAATTTGATGTCAGAACGGCTTTTCACAGCCGTTCTTTTTTGTGCGCGTGAACAGTGAAAGATAGCGCGCCGGCGCGGGCCCGACCAAGTCCGCCGGGCGAGTCACGTCGCGCTACCTCCGTCACCTCCGTCCGCCCGCCGGTGCGCTCCGCGCCGATGCCGGCGACCACCACGAACGCGACGCCCAGCAGCGGCGCGACACCCGGCACCTGGCGCAGCGCGACCAGGCCGACGAGCAGGGCGATCGCCGGTTCCAGGCTCATCAGGGTGCCGAACGCGGCGGTGGTCAACCGGCGCAGGGCGAGCAGCTCCAGGGCGAACGGGATCACCGGCAGCAGCAACGCCAGGCCCAGGCCGGCGAGCAGCACCTCCCCGGTCAGGTCGGGAACGACCGACGGCCCGACGACCACGGTGGCCACCAGGGCGGCCACCGGCATGGAGACGGCCAGGCCGCGGAGCCCGGAGACCTCGTCGCCGACGCGCTGGGTGAGCAGGATGTACGCCGCCCAGCAGGCGCCGGCGGCCAGCGCGTACCCGACGCCCAGCAGGTCGGCGCCGCCCCGCCAGGGCTCGGTGAGCAGCAGCACCCCGACGCCGGCGAGCACCGGCCACAGCTTCGTGCCGCCCCGGCCCCGGGCCACCGCGACCCCGAGCGGGCCGAGGAACTCGAGCGCGCTGGCCGTGCCCAGGGGCAGCCGGGCCACGGCGGCCATGAACAGGATGGTGACCCCGGCGGTCACCACGCCGAGCGCCAGGCAGGCGTACAGCGCGGAGCGGGTGAACGCGGACGGGCGTGGGCGGACCAGGACCACGAGCAGCACTCCGGCCCAGGCGAGCCGGAGCCAGGCGGCGCCCTCGGGGCCGACCTGGTCGAAGAGGCCGACCGAGGCGGCCAACCCGACCTGCACGAGCATCATCGAGGTGAGGGCCATCGCGGAACCGGCGCGGGTGGGAGTCATGCGCCCAGTAGAACGCCCCCGAACCGTTCACGTCCACGTGTCATTGCTGGACGGATCATTCGGCATTGCTGAACAATGCGGGGATGGACCTGCGCCGCCTCCGCCTGCTGCACGAGCTGGCCAGACTGGGCTCGATGCGGGAGGTCGCCGAGGAGTTGGGCGTGACGACCTCCACGGTCTCCCAGCAGCTCGCCGTGCTGGCCCGCGAGGTCGGCGCCGACCTGATCGAGCCCTCCGGGCGGCGGGTCCGGCTCACCCCGGCCGGGCGGCGGCTCGCCGGGCACGCCGTGACGATCCTCGCCGCCGTCGACGCGGCCCGGCTGGACCTCGACCCGCAGGCCGAGCCGGCCGGCACGGTCCGCGTCGCCGGCTTCGCCACCGCCGTACGCCGGTCGCTGCTGCCGGTCGCCGCCGACCTCGCGGCCCACCACCCGGCGGTCCGGCTGCGCATCCACGAACACGAGCCGGCCGAGGCGTACGCGCTGCTCGCGGCGGACGAGGTCGACCTGGCGCTCACCTACGACTACCGCCTCGCCCCGGCGCCCGCCGGTCCCACCGTCGAGGCCACCCCGCTCTGGTCCGCCCGGTGGAGCCTGGGCGTGCCGGCCGACACACCCCCGGTCACCGGCACGTCCCCCGAGGTCTTCCGCCGGTTCGCGACCGATCACTGGATCGTCAACTCCCGCAACAGCGCCGACGAGCAGGTGGTGCGCACGGTCGCCTCGATGGCGGACTTCGTGCCCCGCGTCGAGCACCACGCGGACAGCCTGGAACTGGTCCAGGACATGATCGTCGCCGGGCTGGGCGTGGGGTTGTTGCCGGCCGACCAGCCGACCCTGCCTGGCGTCCGCCTGCTCCCGCTCACCGGCCCGGAGGTGCGGCTGCGCTCGTACGCGGTCACCCGCCGAGGCCGGAGTGGCTGGCCGCCGCTCGCCCTCGTCCTGGACCTCGTCACCGCCCACGCCGCGATCTCCTGAGCCGGCGCGGCACGACCATCCGACACGGCGGGCGCCGCCGGCGAGATCCGCCGGCGGCGCCCGTGGTCCCGGCGAGGTCGCCGGGTGACGGCCCGGGTCAGCCCCGGGCCACCTCGTAGAGCCGCTCCGGGGTCACCGCGCCGGCCAGCACCCGACCGTCGTCGGTGAGCAGCACGCTGAACAGCTTGCCGGTCAGCAGTCGGCCGCTGCCCCAGTCACCGCTGACCGCCGGCAGCGAGCCCAGCGCACCGGCGATCGCACCGCCGGCCGGGTCCTTCGCCCCGCCGGTCGCGCCCGCCGCGGCGCCCGTCGGCAGGGCCTCGCCGGTCCGCGCCTCGATCACCGTGGTCCAGCCGGTGCCGACCGTACGCACCCGCGGCTGCGCGTCCGCCGCCGGCTTGCGTGCCGGACCGGCGGGCCGCTCGGCCGACTCCTCCCGTACCCGCACACCGGGCGGCGGGTTGAACGAGAACTGGTCCGCGTCCGGCCGGCGGAAGTCGACCTGGGTGAACGCCACCTCGAACGCCGGCTGGTCGCTGCCGGTGGCGAAGACCTCGAACCGCAGCGGCACGTGCTCGCGGGCGTCGATGGCGATCCGCAGCTGGTGCACCAGCGACGTCTTGTCGCGCGGCTCCAGCACCAGCTCGTACGCGTCGCGCCCGGCCACCGTCGCGGCCCGGCCGACGCTGACCGCGGTGGTCGGGTCGACGGCGGCCAACGCCTTGTCCGCGGCCTCCCGCGGGGTCAGCGGCACCTCCGGCGCCGCGCCCTCGTGGGCGCCCCGCTCGCCGGAGCCGGCGCCGAGCGACCGGTGGCTCGCCTCGTTGCGCCGGCTGTCCCACACCCACAGGTCGCGGCCGTTGCGGATCACGTTCTTCTCGCCGAGCGTGTCCAACAGGGCGATCCGCTGCTTGTCCGGCCCGGAGTGCCACACCCGAAGCGTGTGCGTGCCGGTCACCAGGGCGGTCAGGTCATTGGTGCCGCCCAGCAGGCCGGCGATCGGCGGCAGACCGAGGTCGGCCCGCTGGACGACCGTGCCGGACAGCCCGTCCAGCTGGGCCGTCTGCAGATCGACGAGGAGCTGGGCGGCCGTACGCGGCGGCAGGCTCGGCTCGGCCTCGGCGGCGAACGTGCCGACGGCGGCGCCACCACCGATCACGGCGACAGCGGCGACGGCGGGCACCACCCACCGCAGGACGGGACGACTCTTCAGGACGGACATCAGGCACCTCCTGACCACATCCTGCCCGGTGGTGGCTGTGAGGGCGCTGAGGACGCCGGCAACTGTGTGCGATCGGGTGGCACCCTTGACCGCGTGCGGCTGCTGGTGGTGGAGGACGAGGCGCGGCTCGCGGCCGCCCTGCAACGTGGCCTGCAGGCGGAGGGCTTCGCCGTCGACGTCGCCCCGACCGGCCCGGCCGGCCTGGACGCCGCCCGTGGCGGCGGCTACGACGCCATGATCCTCGACGTGATGCTGCCCGGGCTCTCCGGCTACGAGGTGGTCCGCCGGCTACGCGCCGAGGAGCACTGGATCCCGGTGCTCATGCTCTCGGCCAAGGACGGCGAGTACGACCAGGCCGACGGCCTCGACTGCGGCGCCGACGACTACCTGACGAAGCCCTTCTCGTACGTGGTGCTGCTGGCCCGGGTGCGCGCCCTGCTGCGTCGGGGCGCACCCGAACGTCCGACGGTGCTCGCCGTCGCCGACCTGCGCCTCGACCCCGCCCGGCGGCGGGTGACCCGTGCCGACGTCGAGGTCGCCCTGACCGCCCGCGAGTTCGCGCTGCTCGACTACCTCATGCGCCGCCCCGGCGAGGTGGTCTCCAAGACCGAGCTGCTGGACCACGTCTGGGACGCCAGTGTGGAGACGGCCCCGAACGCCGTCGAGGTGTACGTCGGCTACCTCCGCCGCAAGATCGGCCGGGAGCGCCTGGAGACGGTCCGCGGCGCCGGTTACCGGCTCGCCACGTGAGGCCGCTGCCGCGTCCCCACCTGCCCGCCCTGGGGCTGCGCGGGCGGCTCATGGCGATCGGCGTGCTCGGCCTCTCCGTCGGGCTGGCCCTCGGCGGGCTGGTGCTGATCGGCGTCCTCGGGTTCGTGTTGCAGCGCAGCGTGGACAACGAGGCGTTCCGCACCGCCGACGCGGTCGCGCTGCTCGCCGCCGAGGACGCGCTGCCCGACCCGTTGCCGGTCGCCGGCGGGCAGCTCCGGGTGCAGGTCGTGGACGCCCAGGGCCGGGTGCGGGCCGCGTCGATCGACGCGGACCGGCTCGTGCCGATGGTCCGCGCCGAACGCCTGGAGCCGGACCAGCGGCAGCGGCTGGTGGTGTCGGGGGAGCGGGTCGGCCTCGTCGGCCCGGTGCGGGTGGTGACGGTGCCCGCGGGCACCGCCGCCGACCCGCTCACCGTCCTGGTCGCCAAGTCGCTGAGCGACGTGCGGCACAGCACCCACGTGGTCGGCACCATCCTCGTGGTCAGCTTCCCGCTGCTGGTGGCGGCGCTCGCCGCCGTCGCCTGGCGGGTGGTCGGCGCGACCCTGCGGCCGGTCGAGGCCCTGCGCCGGGGCGCGGAGGAGATCACCGGGCGGGCCGGCCCGGGGCGGCTGCCGGTGCCCGCGTCCCGGGACGAGGTGCACCGGCTCGCGGTCACCCTCAACGGGATGCTGGACCGGCTGGAGTCGGCCCGGCAGCGGCAGCGGGCGTTCGTCGCCGACGCCGCGCACGAGCTGCGCAGCCCGGTCACCAACATCCGCACCGAGCTGGAGGTCGCCCAGCGTCTCGGCGACCGGACGGACTGGGCGGCGGTCACCGACAACCTGCTCGCCGACACCGAGCGGCTGAGCCACCTCGTGGACGACCTGCTGCTGCTCGCCCGCCTCGACGAGTCCGGCGCGGCCCCCACGGCGACCGCCTCCGCCGGCCCGGGCGGTGTGGGTGGCCACGCCGTCGGCCCGGTCGAGCTGGGCGACCTGCTCGCGACGGTGGCCGCCCGCTATCCGTCGCCGCCGGTGCGGGTGGAGCCACCCGGCGAGCCGCTGTGGACCGTCGGGCACCCCGACGAGCTGCGCCGGGTGCTGACCAACGTGGTGGACAACGCGGTGCGGCACGCGCGTACCCGGGTGGTGCTCGCCGTCGGGGCGGAGGGCGCGTACCACCGGGTCACGGTGACCGACGACGGGCCGGGTATCCCGGCCGCGGACCGTGAGCGGGTCTTCGACCGCTTCACCCGCCTCGACGACGCCCGCGCCCGGGACGGCGGGGGCGCCGGCCTGGGCCTGGCGATCGTCCGCGAGCTGGTGCGCCGTGCCGGCGGCACCGTCACCCTCGGCGACGCCGACGGGCCGGGCCTGCGCGTGTCACTGCGGTTGCCGGCGCTGCCCGCGACCGACGACGGCCGCTGAGCGGGCCGTCGCGGCGGGTGGGCGTGTCGTCGTCCGGCGGACGAGTCCGCGACGAGCACTATGACGGAGAGGCATATTCATGACTGTCCGTTATGGGCCGTCTCGGGAGACGTGCCAGCCCGGCGGCGACGGCGCGTGACAACCGGGCCGGGGTGGCGGACGTCAGCGGCGGCGGGTGCAGACCTCGTCGGCGGTGGCCACGACGTCGGCGGACCAGACCACCGCCACCGTGAAGCAGTAGTCGGTGGTGCGGTTGAGGCCGTAGACGATGTAGCTGGTCTCGCCGGGCGGTAGGTCGGCGAAGATGCTCTTGTCCTGGCCGGCCCGGCCGCCGGAGATGACCACCGGCCCCTCGCCGCCGGCCGGGTACGTCCAGCGCAGCACGATGGAGTCCCGGGTGTCGCGCAGAGCGACGCCGCTGGGCGGCGTGCCGGGCGTCGCCACGGCCGCGCCGGGCGTGCGGCTCGCCGTGCCTCCCGGACCGGGCGGTCCGCTCGCGCTGCCGGAGCCGGCCGGGTCGCCGGTGGTCGCCGTGGCGGCCGGAGTGGACCCGGTGCCCGGTGTCGGTTCCGGGTCCGCCTCGCCGTCGACCCGGGCCACCCCGGCGATCACGGCGGCGGCGCCCAGCAGCACCACCACGATGCCGCCGACCACGATCGGCAGCAGCCGGCGGCCGGTGGGAGCCGGCGGCCGGTGCACCGGCACCGGCAGCAGCCGGGACGGCTGGTAGGGCTCGCCCGGGTCGTCGGGGACGCGGACCCGGTGCACACCCTCCGCCTCCTCGGCGGGGCCGGCGCCGGCCAACGTGACCACCGCCGGCGGCACGGCGCCGCCGGCCGGTTCCGGCGGCCACCACGCCTGCTCGGCGCCGACCGGCTCGTCGACGGGCTGACGCGGATTGGGCACGGCGGGGCCGTCGTGGTCCGGCATCCCCGGGTGGTACGCCGTCCCGCCCGTGCCGCCGGCGTCCGCGTACGTCGCGCCCGTGCTGTCCGGGTCCGGGTAGGCCTCCCCGGCCCCGGCGGCGTGCAGGTACGGCGGGTGGGTCGGACTCGCCGCCTCGGCCGGTTCGTCGGCGCGTGGGTCCGCGTCGTCGAAGGGCGACGTGCGGGCGGCGGGCACCACCGGGGCGTCCGGCGTGCTGTCGGCGCAGACGTGGTCGGGGTTCGCGGCGGCCCGAGCCAGCGCCGCCACCTGGAGGGCCAGCGGGTCGTCGGCCGGGAGGTGCTGGCGGGCCAGCTCCCGGGCCAGCGCCAGGTTCTCGTGCGCCTCGGCGAACTGCCCGCAGTCGCGTTGCATGCCGCCGAGTCGGGCCAGCATCTTGATGCCGCTGGGGTGGCCCTCGCCGTACACCTCGCGGTGCAGTTCCCAGGCGTCCCGCAGGCGGTCGCGGGCGACCTGGCACTGCCCTCGCGCGTATTCCACGGTGGCCAGGTCGGCGTGGGCGGCGAGCACGCGCAGCGACTCCGGCCCCTCCTGGGCGGTCAGCTCGACGATCACCTCCTGGTAGAGGCGGCCGGCGCGGGAGTGGCTGCCCACCCGGTAGAGCACGGCGGCCAGGGTGGCCGCGGCCGAGACGGTACGCGGGTCGGAGCGGCCGTGCAGGCGGGTGGCGGCGGCGTACGCGAAGGCGGCCCAGCCTCGGGCGGAGTGCGGCTCGCCGAGGGCCACCAGCACGCGTGCCTGGAGGCTGGCCGCCTCGGCCAGCTCGGGGTCGGCGTTGGCGGGGCTCGGGTCGGCGTCGGTCAGCGGGTCGGAGAGCAGCCGTTGCGCGCCGGCCAGGTCGCCGAGGGACACCAGGTGGTGCGCCTGATCAGTCAGTTCGCCGAAGCCGGAGGGCACGCCCCATCGTGCTCATCCGACGACGGTAAGTACAAGACCCGCGCCGGTGTGGATTGGTCAGGATCCGGTCAGGTGGTCGACCAGCGTCTCGCTGATACGGCGCAGCTGGTCGACCTGGGCCGGGGTGAGCGCGTCGAACAGGTGCCGGCGTACGCCCTCGACGTGGCCGGGTGCCGCGTCCGCGAGGGTGGCGAAGCCCTCGTCGGTGAGGTGGGCGACCTGGCCGCGCCGGTCGGTGGGGTGCTCCTCGCGCCGGACCCAGCCGGCGGACTCCAGGCGGGCGACGGCGTGCGAGAGCCGGCTGCGGGACGAGCCGGCGGCGTCGGCGAGCTCGCTCATGCGCAGGTGCCGGCCGGGGGCCTCGGAGAGTCGGACCAGGATCTCGTAGTAGGCGTGCGGCATCCCGGCGTCGCGTTGCAACTCCCGGTCGAGCACGTCCATGAGCCCTTGGGAGGCGGTGAGGAAGGCCCGCCAGGTCTGCTGCTCGTCCGGGTCCAACCACCGCGTCATGACGGCCATCATAACCGGTTTAGTTGAAGGCTCAACTAAACCGGGCTACCGTGGTGGCATGGGAATCCACCGACTCAACCACGCCGTCCTCTACGTCAGTGACCTCGCCCGCAGCGTCGCCTTCTACCGGGACGTGCTGGGCTTCCGCCCGGTCGAGATGACTCCCGACGGCTTCCGGGGCGCGACCTTCCTCCAGGCGCCCGACTCCACCAACGACCACGACCTCGGGCTGTTCGAGATCGGCGCCGCCGCCGGGCGGTCGACCGCCGGCCGGGCCACCGTCGGCCTCTACCACCTGGCCTGGGAGGTGGACACCCTCGACGAACTGGCCGCCACCGCCGAGCGGCTGACGGCAGCGGGCGCCCTGGTCGGCACCTCCGACCACGGCACCACCAAGAGCCTCTACGGGCAGGACCCGGACGGCCTGGAGTTCGAGGTGGTCTGGCTGGTCCCCGCCGACCTGCTCGACGACGCGGCGCTGTCCGCGCGCAAGCGCATCGGACGGCTCGACCTGGACCGCGAGCGGCAGCGCTACGGCGGGCAGACGCGAGGCGGAGTGGGCATCTCGATTCCGGCCTGACCGGCGGTGCGGTAGAACGACACCATGCCGACCGACCCGACCGCCCCCGTCGTCCGCGAACTGCTGGTCCGCCAGGTGGAGACCTGGCTGCCCGCGGCGCTGCACCGCTCGCGGCGGGCCACCATCGCCCTGGCGTACGCGGGAGGCGACGCCGAGTCGTCGGCCGACGCCCTGCGGGCCGTCGCCGAGTACGCGGACCGGCTCCACGGCCGGCGGCTCACCGTGCTGGTGCTCGCCACCGCGGTCGACCTGCCGGCGCGGCTCGGCCCGATCGAGGCGGGCCTGCCGCCGGAGGTCGCCGTGCACGTGGTGCCCGGCGACCCGTCACGCCTACCGGTCGCCGCGAAGGCGGCCGGCGCGGCCGGTGCGCCGACGTTCTCCTTCGTGGACGCCGTCGCCGCTCCGTCGGGAGACGACGCCGACGGCCCGTCGGACGAGGACGTTCGCGGCCCGTCCCGGGGTGCCGCCGCGCCGCCGACGGCGGGAGCCCCGTCGGCCGGGGTGGACGGCCAGGTGCTGGCCGCGACGGCGATCGGCCGACCCGCCGAGGTGCTGCTCCGCCTGCCCGGCGGGACTGCTCGCGCCGCGCTCGGCGGGGCCGGCTTCCCGCTCGTGACCGAGGTGGAGCTTGTGCCGGCCGACGGCGCTGCGGTGACTCTCGCCTTCGGCACCGGCTCGGACCGCAGCCTGGAGGCCGTGAAGGAGGCGCTCTGGGCGGTGGACGAGTTCGCCGGTGTGCGCTACCGCGACCCGGCGGACCCGGCCGGGCGCCTGCTCGACATCGCGCTCGACCCGGAACCCGGCCCGCTACGCCGGGAGTTGTCGGCCGAGCTGGCCCGCTCCGGGCCGCGTACGGTGACGGAACTGCGCCGCTACACGCTGACGTCGACGGTCTACCGCTCGACGGACGCGGTCCGCGCGCTCACCGGGTTGCTCACCACCGGCGCGGTCACCCGCAACCCGACCCACGGCCGCCTCGCCGGCGACGTGGTGATCAGCTCCGCGAACCCGCAACCACCTGTCTGACACCAGCACGCCCCGCCCCGACGCCGTCGGGACGGGGCGGGGCCCGGAGGTCAGGTGCGGGACTTGTCCTGCTTCCAGGACAGCGGGCCGGGCAGGTCGACGCGGTGCGCCTTCGCCCGGGAGTTCCAGGACCATCGCCCGATCTTGATGCTCCACGACGAGAAGCCGTTCTCGGTGAAGTTGAGGATCAGCGGACCGATCTTCTTGCGCTTGCGGAACATGAGGCCCATCGCGGGACTCCCTTCGTCACCGTTCCCTGCCGTGTCGGTCCCGAACATTCCCGATGCGACGAATGGCGAAACGCCGTCCGATTCCACCCTGGACGGTGTGAGCGGCGGGTCACCGAGGCCGGTCCGACCGGTGCCGGTCAGCGTGGCTGCCACGCGTCCGGCAGCGCGGTCAACTTCCGCACGTGCGCGGGCAGGCGACCCCCGACGATGTCGGCGAGGCTCACCTCGTCCACCACCCGGCGCAGCGCCGCCCGCACCGCCACCCACAGGCTGGGCAGGTTCTCGGCCGCGCCCGCGTAGCTGGTCTCCTCCGGACGCAGGCCGCGCACCCCGGCCAGCGGACCCTCGACCGCCCGCAGCACCGAGCCGACGGTCACCTCGCGCGGCGGACGGGCCAGCGTGTAGCCGCCCTCGGCGCCCCGCTGGGCGCGGACGACACCGGCCCGGCGCAGGTCGGCCAGCACGGCCTCGAGGAACTTGCGGGGCAGGTCCTGGTCGGCGGCGATCGCCTGGGTGGACAGCAGCGAGGGGTACGCCGCGGCGAGGCTCAGAGCCGCCCGGACCGCGTAGTCACCGCGCGCGGAGATCTGCACCCCGTCATCATGCCCACCAGGGTGGACGGCCGACGCGCCGGGCGTCGTACGGGGTCGGGCGCGCCCCTCCATACCGGGCCGGTCAGCGCAGCGAACGGGACGGCGCCGGGAGTGCGCGCGGCGGCTCGGCCGGTGGGCGGGGCCGGACGATCGCGGCGGGCGGCGGCTCGTCGCGCGCGGCCCGGAACGCGCCCGGGCTCACCCCCACCTCCCGGGCGAAGAACCGGCCGAAGTTGGTCGGCTCGGAGAAGCCGAGGTGCCGACCGATCCGCGCCACCGGCTCGTCGGTCGCCGCCAGCAGGCGGCTGGCCTGCAACGCCACCCGATCGTCGATCACCTGCTTCGCGCTGCGCCCGGTGACGGCCAGGCAGGCGCGGGTCAGCGTACGCACCGAGCAGGCCAGCCGCGCGGCGTAGTCCTCGACCCGGCGGGTGCGCTGGTAGTCGCGTTCGACCTCGCGGCAGAACCGGTCGAAGGTGTCCTGCTCGGGCCGCGCCGCCGGGTGCCGGTCCTGGCCGGCGAGGGCGAGCCGCAGCAAAAGCACCGCGAGCTGGTGCCGCAGCAACGGCTGGGCGGCGGGCACCCCCCGGTGCCGGGCACAGTCGACCGCGAGCTGGCTCACCTCGCTGATGACCGCATCCTCGTCCTCGCCGGCGAGCTGCCGCCACGTCGGCACGGCGTCCGGGTCGACCTGGAGGCCACTCAGCGCACCGGCCTCCCACCGCACGACGGTGGCGTCCAGCTGCGGGCAGGGGCAGCGCAGGACCTGGCCGACGCGTACCCGCAGCAGGGTGCCCGGGCGGCAGGGCAGCGGCTGGAAGTCCACTTCGGCGTCGCCGTGCCCGCCCGTCGTCAGCACCAGCAGGTCCCGGTCGACGAGCACGGGGCGACGCCGGCTCGGGTCGCCGGCGACATCGGCGAGATCGAGCGTGTCGATGTCCACGGGCAGGACGGACGGGGTGCTGACGATTGCCGCGGGCGGCTGACCGGGAGAGACCATCGCTGCCGACGGTAGCCCGAGCCGCAGGTCATCGCATCCCGACCGTCCGCCCGGGCGCGCCGCCGACCGCCCGCCCGGCCCCGCTCGGTCTTGTCCCGGTCCCGGCACCCGGGCTACGTTACCCGGCGGTAGCGCCGTGTGGTCCGGCACGACCGGCGGCCGGGCCGCCCGCGTCCCCCGTCGGCCACCGGGCACCGCCGACACTCGAGGGGATGGCATGACGGATCTGTTCTCGGTCGAAGGCAAGACGGTCCTGGTCACCGGCGGTTCGCGGGGGATCGGCCTGATGATCGCCCAGGGGTTCGTCCGGGCCGGAGCGCACGTGATCATCTCGTCCCGGAAGGCGGACGTCTGCGCCGCGGTGGCCGAGAAGCTCTCCGCCGAGGGGCGCTGCGAGGCGATCCCGGCGGACCTGAGCGGCGACGCCGGGGCCGAGGGCCTCGCCGCCGCCGTGCGGGAGCGGGTCGACCGGCTCGACGTGCTGGTCAACAACGCGGGTGCGACGTGGGGCGCGCCGCTGGAGGCGTACCCGGAGAGCGCCTTCGACAAGCTCTGGGCGGTGAACGTCAAGGCCGTCTTCCGGCTGACCACCGCGCTGTTGCCGGCGCTGCGCGCCGCCGCCGGCGCCGACGACCCCGCCCGGGTGATCAACATCGGGTCGATCGACGGCATCCGGGTGCCGTGGATGGAGGTGTACGCCTACTCGGCGACCAAGGCGGCCGTGCACATGCTCACCCGCAGCCTCGCCCACCAGCTGGCCGGTGAGCAGATCACGGTCAACGCGATCGCGCCGGGCCCGTTCGAGAGCAAGATGATGGCGTTCGCGCTGGACGACCCGTCGTCCCGGGAGGCGATCGAGAAGCAGGTGCCGCTGGGGCGGATCGGGCGGCCGGAGGACATGGCCGGCACCGCGATCTACCTCTCGTCGCGCGCCGGGGCGTACCTCACGGGAGCGGTCATTCCGGTCGACGGCGGCATCACCACGCACGGCTGACACGTGACCGTCCCGGGGCGGGCGGCTGTGCGTACGCCCCGGGTGTGCCGGAGCCGCGCGGACTCGGCAGATCCGCGCGGCCCCAGGTGGCCGGAAAGGCCGGTGTTACCCGGTGTGACGGTTCAGCGGCCCGCGAGCAGCCGGTTCACCGCGGTGTCGACGTCCAGGTGCTCGGCCTCGCGGCCACGCGGGACGACGACGTACGTCCGCCGCAGGAAGCGCACCAGGACGCTCCTCGGCACCTCGAAGAGAGCGTTGCCGTCGGGTGACGACAGCGCGAGCGCGACGAAGTCGCCGCGCGGCGTGGCCCACGGCCACACTCGGACGTCGCCGATGCCGGCCGGCTCGTCGAGGCCGGTGACCAGCAGCTCGCGCGCGAACGACCAGCTGACTGCCTCGCCCCCCGCCGATTCGGCGTGGAACAGGACATGGACCGCATACGGGTCAGCAGGGTCGTAACGCAAGCTGGCACGCACCGGCAAGGCGGTGGCGTCAGGCGCGACGAGCCTTAGCGACGTCTCGACCTCTACGGTCGTCGGTCGGATGACACTCATGGACGTTCTCCCCCCGGCACCGCTGCGGAACGCGCGTGTCCCGCTTTTCCCATACTCAGGCGCTACTCCTGGCTACGCTCCGCCATACGCTGACTTCACCCAGTGGTGGGAAGGGGGTCGGAAAGGCCAGCCAGAATGTGAAAATTCTTGTAGGATTTCCGGTTCTGCCCAGTGCGTCGTCCCGCCCGGAGCGGGTGGTTCAGTCGTCGACTTACTCCGGTAACGTCCAGTCGTCGGAAGGGGTGACGGTCCCGAGCGACACTGGGGGGTGAAATGGTCACGAAACGATCCTCAGTGGATCCGATAGTGGCGCCCAGCTCGCCGAACGTCGGGGTCCGAGCAGCCGAAAAGCGGGGGTACGCGGTGTCGATGGACCAGCACGACCGGCCCGGCCCGCGAGCCTCCGGGAACGGGCCCGCCAGGCCCGGTCAGGGCGGCCTCGCGGTGGCCGAACGGCGACGGTGGGAACGGTGGCGGCTGCGCGTCTCCACCACCCTCGACCTGATCCGCGCCAACCCCACCGGCCGGATCGCGCTCAAGATCTTCATCTCCATCGCCGGCGCCCTCGTCGTCACCCTCGGCATCGCGCTCATCCCGCTGCCCGGCCCCGGCTGGCTGCTGGTGATCGCCGGCCTGGGCATCTGGGCGGTCGAATACCACTGGGCCCGCCGGCTGCTCGGCTTCACCCGCCGACACGTTCACAGCTGGACGCAGTGGGTGAAGGTCCAGTCACTCGCCGTGCGAGTCGTGCTCGGCTCCGTCGGCCTCGTGTTCGTGGCCGCGGTGCTCTGGCTCAGCCTCAAGTACAGCCTCGGCATCGACCTCGTCGCGCGGATCATGCACTACCTCGCGACGCACTGACCCCGGATTCGCGGACGGGGGAGCGGATCAGGTACAGTCATCCGCGCTGAGGGCGATTAGCTCAGCGGGAGAGCGCTTCGTTCACACCGAAGAGGTCACTGGTTCGATCCCAGTATCGCCCACCATCGAAGTAACGCAGAAGAGCCACCCTCGGATGAGGGTGGCTCTTGCTGATTCCATCGTCAGTTGTCGTTGGGTGTCAGCGGATCGTCAGCGAACGCCTCCCGGATGCGTTGATCCCTCCCGTCTGATCGGTGGGTGTAGAGGTTCAGCGTGGTCGACGGTTTCTCGTGGCCCATCACGCCCTGGACGTCGTTGATCGGAACACCGCGCGACACCAGCTCGGTGGCGTACGAGTGCCGAAGGTCGTGGAAGCGAAGCCCGCCTGGCGCCATCTTCGCCACGTGCGCAACCGCCTCCCGCTCGGTGGTGAACTCCGCGGTCCACTCGACGCCCTCGGAGTCGAGCCATGCCGCGCGCCACTTGAAGTGCCCGAGCCGACTCACGTTTCCGAGCAGGCCGGCACGGACGAGCGACGGCCGCCAGACCCGTGCGCGGAACAACGTCCGACGTAGCGGACCACCGGACGAGTTCGTGAAGACCTCACCGCGGGGACCGGTGGGAAAGACGTCACGATGGGCCGTCAGCAGCTCGACCGCGAAGCCAGGCACCGGGACGGTACGCCGACCCGCCCGTGACTTCGGATAGGGCTTGCTGGTGACGGTGCCGGCGACCTCGACGGCGACCCGGACGACCTCGACCGTCTTCCTGCCCAGGTCGAGTGATTCCCAGCGGAGCCCGGTGCACTCGCCCCACCGCAGCCCAGTGCCGCCGGCAAGCGCGACCAGGGCGCGGTACCGGTCAGGCACGGCCGGCAGGAGCTTGGCGACCAGATCAGCGTGGGACAGGACATGTCCATCGGTGTCCTTCCTACGTCGCGCTGGCACCTTGACACCCTCACACGGGTTGGTGCCGATGAGCCGATCACGGACGGCGGAACGAAGGACAGCCGAGAGCAGGCGGAAGCACTCCGCCACCGTGGCGGGCGAGCGTCGCGCGCTGAGCTCCGTCACCCAGGTCTGTACGGCAAGGTGATCGATTCGGTGCAGCGGCACGTCGGACCAGCGCGGGAGCACGTGCGTTCGCAGGATCGACGCATCTCGAGCTTTCGTGGTGAGTTCGTCGTTCCGCGACTCCCGCCACCGTTCCGCGTATTTCCCGAACGGGAGTCGTCCGGCGTGAGGGTCGACGTAGCCGCCCCGTGCGATGGCGGTTTCCGTTTCGGCGAGAAAGGAAGCCGCCTGACGCCTGGTCGGAAAGGTCTTGGCCTTTTGACGGCCCGTCGCGTCCCGCCAGTTGGCTCGGAAGGTGCCCGCAGGCGTCTTGATGATGTGTCCCATTAGGCCCAGCCCTTCGGTTCGTCGCTCGGCTGCTCGGTGCACTCGTCGAGCCAGTCGTGGAAGCGCTTCTTGGGGATGACCCAACGTCCGCCGAGCTTGCGGGCGGGTATCTCACCCTCTCGGACCAGGGCGTAGGTGCTACCGAGGGACAGCGACAGCAACCGGGCGACTTCGCGAACGGAATAGACGGCGCGGCTGTCGGCCATACGGAGCAGACGGCCGGGGGCGTCGGTTTCGACGGGGGCGGGACGGAGACGGTCGGTTAGGGAGACGACAGCGCGTTGCATGATTCCTCCGGTTTAGCGGGCGACGGGATAGACGGCGGTGCTGGTGTCGGCGGTGGCACGGTCCCTGGCGGCGAGGAGTGCGGCTTTCCATTGGGCGCGTTGGGATAGCGCGCGGAGCAGTCGGTGTTGCAGGGGTGGAATGTCGGGGTCGTCGGGTCGGGCGAGTTCCCAGGCGTAGGCGGGTGGGTCGTCCGGGCCGGTGGGGTCGGCGTTGTCGGCGCTGGTGCTGATGCCGAGGAGGTTGCGGACCCAGGCGCGGGCGTCGGCGCGGTGGTCGGCGAGGGTTTTACCGGACCAGTCGCGGGAGACGAGGATGCGTCGGCCGCCGATGCCGAGGGTGGCCCGCTGGTGGACCTTGCCCTTGCAGCGCCCGGCTTGCAGGCGCCCGTGGGCTTTCTTGGGTTGGATGCCGTAGAGCAGCCAGTTGGCGCACCGCTCGTTGCACGGCGTGATCCGTAGTTGCTGCCAGAGCCGGTCGAGGTGGTCTCGCTGCCGGTCGGTGGTGGTCTTGTGGCAGTCGGCGGCGCTCTTGGTGATGTATTTGGTGATGTAGCCGATGGTGCGTTCGGCGTGGACGGTGCCGGGGGTGACGCCCTCGGCGTGGACCTGCCGGCCGAAGCGCACGACGTGGACGGGTTGGGCCTGGGGGTCGGCGTCGACCAGGTCCAGGGCATCCGCCCACGACCGCAGCGGTTCCCGGGTGTCGGGGTCGACCCACTCCCCGCGGCTGTCGTCCCACACCGGCGGCCGGTCCAGCGGATACACCAGCTCATCCGCCGGGGGCCACCACACCTGGTGATAGGTCGCGGCGGCGACCTGCCGCAGCACCGCCCGGGGGATGGTGCCGCGGATGGCGAAGTGGGCGTGTGGCGCCAGTCGGCGTTGCGGCTCGACGCAGCCGGCGTACTGGACGTTCCAGCCCACGCAGCGGCGCAGGTTCTGCCAGAACCGATCCAGGAGCCGGGCGAAGTGGACCGCGTCCCAGGCCGCCCGCCGGTAGTTGTAGCTGTCGGGGTCGACGGGTGTGCCGTCGGGCAGGACTCGCCCGTAGGAGTCGAGGGTGAGCGACAGCCACATGGACGGGCGGTGTTCGGTGCCGTCCGGTGCGGTATAGACGCGGCCGACGGTGCGCGCCTCGACTTTCTTGCGGGGCAGGTCGGGGGCGTCCTGACGGCGGCGGGTCGACCGCTTGCGGCGGGCACCGTCGGATCCTTCGCCGTCGTGGGGTGGGGCGACCTGCCCGCGCATCCCTTCGGCGGCGATCGCGTCTTCCACCTCAGCGATCGCGTCATCCAGCGCGGGCATCTGGTCGAACTGCGCCGCCCGTTGCGCCTCATCGCGGGCGAACTCCAGGTGCGCCCGCAGCAGGATCAACTCCCGCTGGGCGTCGGTGGCCGGGTCGGGTGCGGGGGCGGGTTCGTCGGCGCGGTGCCAGCCCTCGCGGATCTGGGTCTGGCGTAGCCGGCGGGCACGCTTCGCGCACGGTGGGCACTTGTCTTCGCGGGTGGTGCCGCAGGGCAGGTCGATGACTTCCGTTTGGCCGGTGGCGAGGTCGGTGCGGCGCAGGGTGACGGGTCGCAGGCAGACGCCGTACTCGGCGGCCATCTCCTTGAGGACCTGCCGGGACATGGGCATAGCGAGGCGGGCGGCGCGGGACCCGCTCGCCGGCGCAACGGTCGCCGGGGCGGGGTCGGGGGTGAGGCCGGGCAGGGTGGGGGCGGTCAACGGGTCACCTCCGGTAGCTCGAACAGCGGGGGTTGAGTGGGGCCGATGCGGGTGGTGCGGGTCGGGCCGACGTGGGCGGCCCAGCGGTGGGCGGCAGGTTCGTGGCGGTGGCAGGCGACCTCGGCGCGGTAGTGGCCGGTGCCGGGGTGGCCGGCTTCGATCAGGGCGGTGGCCGGCCCACCGCAGCGGGCGCAGTAGGTGGGCCGGCCGGTCATCGCGGTCAGTGGCCGCAGCCGGGGCAGTGCAGGCCGGGGCAGCAGCGATCCGAGCCGCGCAGCAGCAGGGCGATGACGACCAGGACCAGGAGGCCGCCGAGGATCAGCGGGAACGCGCCCCGGATCGCGGTGACGAGCCCGGCGGCGAGGTAGCCGACCGCGGCGACGGCACCGACGGCGGGTACGGCGATGGCGGCGATGACGGGACCGCGCCGGAGCCGGCGGACCGGAGCCGGGGCGTGCCGGTCGTGGTTGAGGAACCGCACCGTGACCGTCACCCGCCGGTCGCCGGGGATCTGGCGGGGGGTGGTCATGGACAGCAGCCGGCCGGAGTCGCGGACCAGGGCGACGGACGCGGCCACTTCAGCCGGAGTGCCGACGATCCGCCGAGCGACGACGGTGGGGCGGCGGGTGTTGATGCGGGCGAGTTGGGTGCGGGTCATCGGGTCACCTCCGAGGTGAAGACGTGCCCGTTGCGCGGGGTCTGGATGACGGAGGACACCAGCGCCGACCGCATCGGCGACGGGGTCGCGGGCGGGGTGGGGACGGGTGCCGGCGGGGTGACGACCGGTACCGGCTCGGGTTCGAGGTCGACGGCAGCCGGGATGTCGACGGTGTCCGGGGTGTCGGCGGTGTCGGTGTCGTCGGTGGTCTGCTCGTCCTGGGCGGCGAGGTCGCGGGCGGCGGCGAGCAGCGCTGCGGCTTCGGCCTGGATGGCGGCGAAGTCGGGTCGGATGCGTCCGGCGACCAGCTCGACGCCGATGACGAGGACGACGACCAGGGCGAAGACCAGCCGCAGCCCGAGGCTGCCCGGGGAGGCGAAGTTGATGGTGGCCGACAGCAGGCCACAGCCGGCGAACACGACCAGCGCTCCGCGCTTGGCATCCTTCGCGATGCCGGAGGTGCGTACGACGGTCAGCATCGACACCATCGCGGCGTCGAAGATCAGCGGCACGAGGTAGGCGAAGTAGCCGGCCTCCTGCGTCCACAGGTAGTGGGCCTGGTGCAGGTAGCTGGTCGCGAGCGCGCCGAGCAGGACGAACCGGTTGTACTTCTTGATCGACTGAATCGCCTTCAGCATGGTCGGGACCGCGTTTCGGGCGTACTCGGCGGCGAACTGCTGCGTGAACGTGCTCGGGTCGGTGCTCACGCCGCCCACCCCCAGGTCTCGGCGTCCTCGGCGGCGATCTCGGCGTGCCGGGCGAGAGCGGCGGCGAGGATCGCGTCGGCGTGGGTGTCGGGGGCGCAGTAGGGGCAGTGCTGGTCGGGGTCGGTGTGGGCGAGGTCGAGGCAGGTCCGGCGGATGGGTCGGCGGGTGAGTCGACGGGTACGCATCACGGGCTCCAAGGCAGGCGGGGGGAATCAGCGGTGGGCGGGGGTGATGTGCACGCGGATCCACTCCGGCGGCTCACCGGTGGAGGCGACCGCTTCGGACAGGCAGCGCCACAGCGCCCACGCCTCGTTCGGGGTCAGGTACATGCGGCGTCGGCCGGAGCCGACCGCGACGTAGAGGTCGGCGTCGGGGGTGACCCGGACCGTGACCGGCACGGAGGTTTTGTCGATGTGCGGGGCGCGCAGCCGGTAGAAGCGCCGCGGCTCCTGGGCGGGCTCGGGTTCGTCGGCGTAGGGCATCCGGGTGGGCGTGCCGTCGGGCAGGTCGGTGGTCATCGGGGGTCACTCCCGTTGGTGCCGTTGAGGTCCAGGGCGTTGAGCAACGACGGCGGCAGCAGTGGCGCCGCCTGCTTCGGCGGGGTCGGCCGGTAGGTGTGCCGCCCGTTGGTGCGGGCCGGCTTGGCCGGAGCCGGGACCACCTCCGGTTCGGGGTGGGTCTCCGGTGGGGCGGGGAAGGTGTCGGCCATGTCCCGAATCACGTCATCGGGGATGTAGGAGAACCGGACCCGGGCCGGTTCGGGCTGACCGTCGAGCAGCACGTAGCCGATGCCCTTCGCGGACAGCGGGATCTGATCGGCCAGGGCGCCGCGGTCGCGGGCGCCGTCACCCAGCAGCAGGTCGACGTGGCTCTTCTCGGTGAGGCCGAGGGCGATGCGGGTCGGGAAGTAGTCCCGGACGGTGACGACTTCCTTGCGCGGGTCCTGCGTGGCAGCGACGACCAGGACGCCGAGCCCGGCGCCTTGCGACAGCAGCACACCGAGGGCCTGAGTGATGCGGTTACGGATCTCGGTGTCAGGCAGGAACGCCAGCAGGGTGGCCAACTCGTCAATGACGATGACGATCAGCGGCTCATCCAGGGTCGGGGTGTGCACCCGCACCTTGCCTCGCAGGATCTGCTGACGGGCACGCATCCGCGCCACGGCGTCTTCGAGCAGATCAGCCATGCGGGACCAGTCGTCATCGACGTAGCGGGAGAACAGCGGTCGCCCGATCGCGAGTTCCATGCCGCCCTTGGGGTCGATCGCCCACACCCGCACCAGACCCGACCGGATCCCGGCGGCGAGGGATCGGATCAGGGACCAGATGACCGAGCCCTTGCCCATCCGCGTCGCCCCACCCACGAGGACGTGAGTGGCGAGCAGCCGCAGGCAGTACGTGGCGAGGTCCTCCCGCAGGCCGAGCGGGAGGGCGGTGAAGTCCGGGCGGGCCGAGACGGGCAGCGGCGCCACCACGCGGGTCAGCGGGTCACGGCGGATGAACACCAGCCACACATGCCGCGGCCGGTCCCGGAACCGGACCCGGTCGACCAGGCGCAGCAGCCAGGCGAGGCGCCCGACGCGGTGCGGGGCCGGGTGGCGACGGCCGGAGTAGACCCGGCAGTGCCGGGTGCCGAACGAGTACGCCAGGTCCCGGGCCGCTTTCTGGTACGCCTCCGGGTTCTGCCCGCGGGGCATCCGCAGCACGACTTCATCCGTGGCGTAGGAGCAGCGCACCGACAGCAGCTGCGGGACCTTCTCGCCACCGTCGTACTTCTTCACCAGCCCGCAGAGGGTCATGGCCTCGCGCCACTGCCGCCGGTAGACCCACAGCCGCCGCCACACCGTGACCGCGCGCAGCACGACAAGGCGGTGAAACGAGTCCCGCCCCCGCCAGCACCACAGTCCGGCGCCAGCGGCGAGGAAGACGAGGACCAGGACGTGGGGCAACCAGCCGTGCGACTGGTAGACGGCGACGGCGACCAGGACCAGGAGCAAGCCCGGCCAGGCCCGCCAGTGCCGCACCGACCACACCGCGAACCGCACGACCGCCACGGCGAGACGAGCCAGCAGGAACGCGATCGTGACCGTCCAGACCAGGGGCCACGGGGTGGCCACCTGAAGACGACGGAAGTTGACCAGCGGGGCGCGCATCACGCCACCGCCTTACGGTCGCCGCGGTGCTGCTCAGTCCACATCTCCGCGCAGACCTTGTGCACCGGCTTCCCACCAGGGCTACGGCAGATCGCCGGACGGCCGCAGATGACACACGGAGCGGACTCGCCGGCACCACCACCGCGAGTCCAGTCCAGGAAAGAAGGCATGATGAACCCGCCCTTCCAGGCCGAGAGGAATTGGTTGGGCAGCGGGGCGGTCGAGCTTTCCTAGGGCCGAGACCGCCCCGCGCCAACATCAGGAATCAGGCAGCCGCCTTCACGGCCACCGCCGACAGCGACTCGCGAGCCTGCGCCAGCACACCCGCCAACCGGTCGATGTCCGACCGAGGCAGAAACAGGGTCACCGCACCGTCGGCGTCGCCGAGGGCCACCGTCACCCGGTCCTGCGACGGGTACGACCGGAACGACAACTCGGTGTCCGGCCTGACGTGCACACCCGCCATCACCACAGCCATCAGGCAGCCTTGCCGCGCGACTCAGCGAGGGACTTCGGCGGCACCAGCGCCGTGGCCCGGTAGGAGAACGCCAGCCGCCCGTTGCTGCCCACGTACGGGGTCACCGTCAGGTTCTCGAACTCCACCTGCTGGAACGGACCCACCGGCGGCACCGGCCGCACATCCGACAGGATCTTGATCGACACCTCACGAGACCGCGCACCCAACTCCGGGTCCATGTCCATCACGCGGCACTGCCACACCCGCTGACCGGTGATCTTGTCCTTGCTCGGCGTCCGTGCCCGCGTCTTCTCATCGAAGTCCTGCGCCTCCGCAATCGACTCCGGCACGAACACACAGCCGTGCGGGAAGACCGCTTCGAACGGGACCGAGAACCGAGTTCCACCGCGAAGAGCCACTGCTACCTCCTGGGTAGTTCCCTCCCGGCCACCCGGCGAGGGACACTTGTTGGCATGTCTGCCAAGTTGTGAAGGACGTTAGGCGGAACTTGGCAGACAAGTCAACAACCTCCGTCGGCCAGACCGCATGTTGGGATGGCAGACATGACGACAGGCAGGGAGTACGGTGACCGGTGTGTCCGAACGTGACTGGCGACCCCGATACGTCCAGCTAGCCGAAGAGCTGCGCGAGAAGATCCAACGAGGGGAACTGCCGGCGGGGGAACCGCTTCCCAGTGAGCCGGAGCTAGCCGAGCAAACGGGGATCTCGCGCACGAGCGTCCGCAACGCGATACGGCAGCTCCGCGAGTGGGGCCTGGTCCGCGCCGAGCAGGGGCGCGGGACGTTCGTTCGGAGGCCGAAGGTAAGGGTCAAGCGCAGCAACGTCGAGCGCTACCAGTGGGAGAAGGACCGCGTCCACGAGCCAGAGGAAGTCCGACGGCAGACTGGTGGCACCGAACATGACACGGGGTTGTCGGTGCATGATTTGAAGTTCCACGCCAAGTATCAGGAGATGGACGCACCTTCAGATCTCGCGCACATCTTCGGAGTGCGCTCTGGCACCAAGCTGCTGCAACGGACTTATTGGACGAGCGCGAAGACGGAAGATGCGCCGCTCAGCATGTCGCGTTCGTATCTCGTCCACGAGGTGGTAGCAAAAAACCCGGATCTATTGAGCGACAGAAACGAGCCGTGGCCCGGCGGAACGCACCACCAGTTGTCGACGGTGGGAATTGAAATTGACCACATCACGGATCATGTCGTCGCGCGCCCCCCATCCCCGGATGAGGCAGACATCTTGCGAACCGAGTCGGGTGATTGGGTCCTAGTTCTCCGCAAGATCTCGACCAGCACTGAGGGCAAGGTGGTGGAGGTGGCCGACGCGGTTTATCCGGCGGACCGGACCGAACTCGTCTACAACATCGGGTTGAAGCGTTGGAACCAGGCATGAGCAGTCGCGTTATCAGCGTCATCACTGCCGTCCACGCGCCGATGGCGGATCTTCTGCAAGATGCCTATGCGTCGCTCGTGAAGCAGGAGCTTCCTTCAGGCTGGAAATGGGAATGGCTGGTGCAGGAGGACAGCCTAGACGGACAGATAGCCAAGCTGCTGCCCGTCGATAAACGAATCAAGTTCGGTTCAGGTAAGCCCGGCGGCCCAGGTGTCGCCCGCACCGTTGCTCTAGCCCGGGCCACCGGTGAACTTGTGAAGGTGCTCGATGCAGACGACCAGCTCACCGCAGGTGCGCTAGCCCGCGACATTGCGCTGCTCACGGAGCGGCCGGAGGTCGGCTGGACTACTTCGCGAGTCCTGGACCTACTTCCCGACGGGACTCAGATCTCCTGGAAACATCAGGATCCGGAAGAAGGACCCATCGCGCGGCGGAGCATCGTAGATTTCTGGCTGAACAATGAACACCGGCTTCCTGTGCACCCGGCAACACTGTGCATTCGGCGTCAACTACTCCTGGCCCTAGGTGGTTGGATGGCGCTTCCTGCGTCAGAAGACACGGGGTTACTGCTTGCCGCAAACGTTCTGAGCGATGGCTATTTCATCGAAGAGCCGGGTTTGCTTTACCGCAAGTGGTCCGGACAGACTACGATGCAGGCCACTTTTATCGACGAAGAAGCGCGGGTCCACCGGACCCGGATCGTTGAGGACAGGGCGCGTGCATTGCTTGCCCTAATGGGCTAGGGCGTTCGGCGCCAGACTTTGCCGCGTGCTACTGCCTCTCGTATGGTCACGTAGATGACCATGGGGGAGGAACCGCAAGAGTGGCGGCCGCACCGGGTAGCGCCAGCCCGCACGAGACGGCATTGGCCCTGGGTGTTACTCAGTCTCGTTGCCGTTGTCTGCACTGGCCTTGTGGCAGTGCCGGCGACCTGGGCGGTGCGGAAGCAGGTGCAGGCAGAACGGGGCGAAGCCGCGCCGGAGGCCGCCGCGCTGGTGTGGGTGCTGCAAACCAGCGCCGGTGACGAGCTGGGACTCTCGCGAGTGTTGGCGAAGCGCCGGCATGACGATCTGCTCCAGCAGTGGCGCGAATACCGCGCAGTCATCGACAGCACGGCGAAGCCACCCGGGAAGATCACGACCAGTGGGCCGAGTGTCGTTGAGCACCAGGGCGACGACCGCGCCACGGTCACCGAGCAAGTCCAAGCCGTGTGGTGGGACGGAGCGACGATCCGGTCCGGCATGGCGCACCCGTGGCGGTTCGAGGTGCGCAAAGACCGGGGCGGGTGGCGGATCTGGTCTGTAGACCTGCCGCCCTGGTGTGGTGTGTACGTCCGCGCGAGTCTCTGCCCGACCAGCACGTGAGCTGTTGAGTTAGAGCCGGGGCGGCGTCATTGTGGGGGTTCTGTAGAGGCTTCGCCGTTCATCTCGCGCCACCTGCCGCCGTCGGCGTGCATGAGGCGTTGCACCATGCGTCGCGCCTCGTCTTCGGTGTCGAACTGCCACCGGAGCACCCTGCCCGTCTCGGAGTCGCCAGCCCTCGCAACAACGTGCCAGCGGACTTCACGGGCAAGCCATACGTCACGTCGGGTCAGCCGGCCCCACACGCCGTTCCACCAGCGCGACACTAGCTCCCTCGGCACTTGATAATCGTACAGGCGTTCTAAATCCGTGGTGGGGCGGTGGGGTGAGGAAGAGGAGCCGGTGGTGGGCTGAACATGAGGCTCCTGGGGGGCCTGTGAGGAGGAGTGGTCAGCAGCACCGCTGAGAGCGACAGTGCCACCACCGTCATGCACGCGAGGTGAGCCGACAGGTTCCGCGGCGCCTTGGATGCCATGGCCGGGATGGATGTGTCGCCGTGCCGGCCTTGGTCGGCTCGGAGCTTGCCCGTGATTGCCCGTGATCTGTTGCCGAATTGGCCTGTACTGGATCAAGGCGCTCCGCGCGGCGCGGGCCGGGGCGCGGCAACCGGCTCCTCCGGAGCCGCCGCCCCGGCCGCCTACGGCGCCGGGGCGGAAAGTCAGCCGGCCCGAAACCCACGCCCCGCCCCGCGCGTCAGCCCTGGGTCTGTGAGGCGACCCGGTGACGAGTCCCGGAGGACCGTAGGCCAGGCGGACATGCCACCACCCGTTCTCTGCGATCCAAAGGCACAGGAAGCCAGTAGCCATCCTCGGGCAGCCGGGGTTGCCGAACGGGCGCACACGGGCCGCTAAGGCCCAGGGGAAGGAGGGAGGTGGAGAGGGTGAGAGGTGATGGAGAGGGAGAGGCTAGAGCTGCCTCCGGCGGGGGCCAGACGACTCCAGGATGAAGTTGCCGAACGGTTCCGGTACGTGGGTGGTTGGGGAGCTGCCATCCCGCCCGCCACCGACCCAGGCAAGCCGAGCAGACCAGGGCCAGGGCGACAAGGTCGTACGTCCGGTGGGGCGCTCCACCTTGTCACCCTGGCCCTGGTCCGCTCCACGGTGTGTGGGTCGGCGGCAGACGGGATGGCGGCAAGCAGGAGGTTGGGCTGGGCGAATCACGCCGCAGCCCACGGTGGCGGAGGCGGCGGCGACGATCCCGAGCCAGATCACCGCTCGGTTGCGTCAACCAAGTCGGCAACGCCATAGGCACCAGCAAGCAAGAGCGAATCGAGGATGTCAAGGATTTGACCTCTTGAACCAACCCTGGCCTGGGCGTATGCCCTCAAGAGCAGCTCACCGACTTCACGGGCTTCAGCGGATGTACCCGTGCGGACGTCACCCGCCTCCATACCGTGCACCTCAACAAAGCGGGCCGCGCATTTGAGAGCAAGTGTGTCAATCTTGTCTGGAGCATGTTCCAAGGTAATCAAGAGTTGAGATAGCCCATGTGGAAAGGATGGCGACGCAATAAACGCTTCCAACTCTGCCCTGTACGGAGCCAGTGCCCTCCCTCGAAGCATTCCGGGAAATCTTGCCGCAGCCTTCTGAACTTCCTCTTCCTCATCGTTTACCAACACCCGCAGAGCCGCGCCTGCCACGGCTGCCTTGGCGCTGTGCCCAAGTCTGCCGGCAAAGACCTCAGCCGCTCCCTTGCGTATCGCCACAGTAGGACTCCCTACCACATGAGCAACAAGCTCGTCGGCTCCCAGCTCTAGCCCTACGTAGGTGGCAAGACGAGCGCCTGCCTTCTGCACGTCCGCGGAGCCGGAAGAGAGCATGCGATGAATGACCGGCATAGCTACGTCGTTATCGCCGTTAGCGATGTAGACCAGCAATCTCTCCACCGGGTTCGTTGCAAGCAACTTGTCGTCGGCGTCAACGAGCATCTGAAACGAAGCGACCGCCTCCTCACGGGCGTACCGTAGGCAAGCCGTAAGCAGGTGGGCCACACAGGTCCGGACGGCCAGCGAAGAGTCAGCGGCAAGGTGTCGGAGCCACGGAGCAACAAAAGCCGTCCGACTTCCGTCAGGATCGTGGCCGACAATATTGCCCAGCATCTCAACACATGCACCACGGGGCGTATTTATGCCTCGACTGAAAAGCTGGTCCCTGCGGTCATCCTCATCGTCCGACGAACTGTAAGAATTATCGTCTTGAGGACTTGGCGACCGGAGCGTCCGTTCAACTAGCAGTTGTATCACGTCCGCGGGAATCTGCTCATTCAGATGCTTTCGCAGCGCCCATCCGAGCCAGCGGTCATTCTCGGCCACATCGAATGAAGCAACATGCCTTACCGCTTCGAAAACAAGCTCGGGGTCTACCGCCGCCTCGGCATCGCTTAGGCCGAGCAGGAGCGCGTCAGTGTAAGCCGGGTTCACATGTTGTGGAAAGCGAAGCGCTAGCCGCGCGAATCGGCCTGGATCTTTCTTCACCTCCTCCTTCAGGACATGCGAGAGTTCCCGTGCACCGCCACGGAAAGTTGTCCAGTCCTCCCTCTCTCCGTCGTGCTTCCTCATGGCGCGAAGCCACTGCTCGTCATTCATACGCTGAGCAGCCTCTTGTGGGATTGGAGAACCGATAAAGCCACCGGTCACGCCCTCGGGCGCAGGTGGTTCTTCGACACCAAAGAGCCGACGCAGTTCGCCAAGTCGCCTGGCTCCCTGTGCTGACAGTCTCGATTCCTCAAGCCCGGAAAGAAGGTTAAATTGGGCTCGTCCGGGGCGCCGATCTTCCCAGCTCGCGCGGAAGCCAAGGATTGCTTGTTCGAGGCGAGCGAACAGCTCATTCGACAGATGAGGGCTAATTGCCCGGATAAGGCAACGGACTGTCCATGTTGAGTTGGGTGCGTACAGTCCGTCCGCGCGGTCAAGGAGTAGCCCGGCTGCGTACTCGGCATGCACGGGACCGCCTGCTGCCAGAGCTTCATAGAGCAGCCATTGTGCGGCCTCATGCGGGTCGTCGGCCAGCCGGTCCAGCAAGGGACGAGCCTCATCCGGCTGGTCCTGTACGAACTTACGGAGCGCCTCAGCAGCGCAGACGATCAACGCATCCTCTAGTTCGTGGAATGGGGGCTCGTTGTCTTTGCTGAAGAAGTGTCGAGTAAAAACGCGGCCAGACTCGGCCTCCCAAGCCGTTAGAGCCATCACATCCAGCATGTACGGCACGAATGTCAGGCAAAACCTGGCCGGCTCAGCACTGGCGGCGCCAGTCAGCAGCTCAAGAGCCCCGTAGTCGCGCGACTGCAAAGCTTGAACCTTGCCGGACTCATCAAGTTCGAACGCCTTGGGCCGCTCGATGAGGTAAGCGGCCAGCAGCTCGATCGCCCACTCGGGCCTGCGTTCGCCGAGGTCATGAGCCGGCATAAAGAGCTCGTGCTCGTGGCCGTCATGGTCGCCCCGGGCAGTAGAGGCTACGACAAGTTGGAAGAGTGCGCGGCTCTGGTCTAGGTCGGCTAGGCGTGCCATCCAGCGAAGCCAACTGGGATACCTCTCCGCCTGGCGTTCATGCGGAGCAAGTAGTGCCGCCACTTTGTCCGGCCGCTCCCGCGCGCCGGCAGCCATCAGGTCTATCGCCCTGTTCTGGGTTCCGGGATCAGTGCCGCCTAGCCAGGACGCCAGGACCCCCTGACGTTCCAGAAGGTCGAACCACGGGCCAGTACGCAGCGCGAGCCATAGCCGTTCTGTCATAGGAAGTCCGAGACTGATTAAGCGCTCAACCATCTGCCATTCAGCAAGGGTAGGATCTTCCAGCGACCGAATAACCCCGAGTGCCACGTCCTTTAGATGGAACCGCACGCTGGCGTGTCCTAGTAGCTCCTCAAGCTCGCCCACAAACCGCTCGGAGCTCTCCAAACGGAGGTAGGTCAGGATCTGGCGAACCTGTGCCCGCCGGAACAACTCCTGCTCGCCAGCAAGGATGAACTGTACCAAGGTCTGGCCCCGGCGACTCCAATGCCGAGCAAAGGCATAGTCGAAAAAGGTCTCGTGAAAGAATGCAAACTGCCGACCGTCGCGTACGAGGACATGCTCAGAGGCCAGCACATCAGCATCGTCCGCCAAGTCCATGTCGTCCAAGACCGATACGGGGGCCGTCAGGCTCTGCCGACGGCTCATCTCGTCCGCTAGGGCACCGACAACGTCCGCAAAGCGCACGGTCGCACCTTTACGCGTGCGACAGTCACGTCGCTTCCGATCCCAGTAGGCATCAAATAGTTCGTGGGTTGTGCTGAAGGAGAACGGTTCCGACTGGTCCGCTATCGTCGCCAGCAGCTTCAGATGTAGTGGTAACCGCAAGAGATCGCGCTGCTGCCTGGACAGTCTGCTGGCCTCGATACCGAGAGCCTGAACAGCAGCCGTCACTTGTTCATCTGACAAACCAGCAACCGAGACTTGCTTTGCGTCGTGGTTCTTAATCAGAGTGCGGATGCGGTCATCGTTGTCAACATCGAACTTCCTGCATGCCAGAAGCACGCGCATGGCTGGGAATGCAGTCGCTTCGCGCACCAGGTCGGCTACGGCGTCAAAGGTCTGCGGCATCCGGCCAGAGGCCTTGCTGACAGCGTCAAGCTGGTCGACTACCAGCAAGCTCGGACGATCACCAGCCATGCTGGCCAAAGCAGCAACGGGCGAGCGCCCTAGCCCGAGTCTCGCTCCTAGCTCATGCGTCGTATGGAACGGAGCCTGTCGGTCAAGGCGTAACGGAAGAACAACCCAGCCGAGAGACTCGGCTTTGCTCACGGATTCGAGCAGCACGGTGCTCTTTCCCGACCCGCCTGCGCCAGCCACAAAGACACACTGCCGATCACCCGACAGCTCTGTGCTAATCTCGCCGGCCTCTGGCCGGAGGATTACCGGCCGCACCACCTCACGCTCAATGCCAGACCTCCAGACCGCCACTGCATCCCTGACCGCGGTCCTGAGTGATGGAGAGGCAGTGACAGATCGGAAGGTCAGCCCATACGGCGCTAGCTTCTCGCCCATGGCTTGCATATCCAGCTCGTCTGACAAGTTCTCGATAACAAGGTCAGCTAGGGCCGCAGCGACGGCAGGGCCTGGTGCCCCATCAAAGAAGGTGGCTGCCAGGGCAGCGTTGGTGTTGCGGACATGTCGTTCGTCAGGCCAGTGTGCCGAGGTGCCGCGTAGGGTTCGCCACGCGACATCCGCCGACCCATACACCTTTGAGACTAGATAGATAAAGTTCTGGTTGGCCTTGCTCGCCAGCGTTTCTGTGAAGGTTTGAACATCAGCGGAGTGCTGCGCCATCTCGGCCAGGTCGCGCAGCTCCTGGGCAGGAATCGTGGAGACGAAGTGAAATTGCCGCCCAGCACCTACATGCAGCCGAGCCGCCTCAAGCACGCCCTCTGCACGGAGGTCTGCCAGAGTCCAGTAGTTGGAGACTCCCCGCTGTCGCTTGAGCTGGTGTACCTCCACGACGCCAGCGCGACGCAGAGCAAACTCCGTCCCCTTGCCCAGCTCGCCAAGTGGCTCAACCGTGATGGACTCAGCCCGACCTGCCACGACCTCAAGAAGCTGCGAGACGATCCACGCGCCCTCGTAGTGGTTGCCGAGCTTGTCAGCTTCACCGCCAGGGCGAGGACTCATCTCTGCGACTCCAGGACATGAGGGATGCTGGTAACGGACACGTATCAGCTTCTATCATCGCAGCAATAGGATCTTGGCTCCACACCCAGACTTCGTGGAGTGTGTTGGCGAGGTCTGAGGGTCAAGGTGCATGGCGCGTGCCTCCGTCAGGGAGAAATCAGCAAGAGGCACCAGACCAACGATGGCCAGCCGACCCCAGACGGTAGCCACCCCGAACCTGACGGCATCAGATGGCAGCGGTGAGGCAAGTCGACTTAGAGACCACCATTCACGCCGAAGAGGTCGTGCTTGCCCTGATCCCACCCCGACCCCAAGCGGCTGCAAGACGGGCACGACCGGCACCCCGGGCTGAGCGGGCCACGGCGAGGCCAGGAGGCGTGACCATGACCGTAAGCGGGTCCTCTTAATCCGCGGACAGTGAGGAGGGGGGCGGCGAGGTGCCGATCCCAGCAGCCAAGATTGATGCTCCGTCATGTTCCTGTGACGTCGCGTCGGGTCGGCTTTGCGCATGCCCACGGGGGCCAACCACCGCCGCTTGCATGCCAAGTAGCCCGCCGCTCAGCTCCCGACATACGTCCCAATCCAGGCGTAAGGTGTGGGAGTACGCAAGAAAGAGGGGAGTGGCCCAGTGGGCGACTCCCCTGCTTTAGTCATCGAGCTTCAGCGCTCTAGGTGAGAGCATAGCACCTTGTGACCTCTCCATCCCCACAACTGTCGGTGCTGCTGGCCACAGATCCCTACGCCAGTCATGTTGCAGCTCGGCTGCTGGACTTCTTCGCTGATACGACGCCCTGGCCCCGGCGTCTGTGGGACATCAGCAGTGTTCTAGCCCTGCGGGAGGCGCACGAAGCTGGGCGGTGGCAGGCACGCCAGGTCATATCGCCCGGAGCGGTGACCTGGTACCTGCGTAGTCTAGAGCGTCAACTTGGCCCTGACCGAGGTCTCGGCGACGGCAAGCTCCGCCGTCACGTGACTAACCTCTTGCGTTCGGGCCTGGGACCCAACAGCGCAGAACGTCGCCAGCTTGGCCAGCTGCTACCCGCCATCAACGACGGCTATCTCGACCGGTGGCGGGACTCCGTTGATGCTGGCCCCTTGCCGTCACCCGAGCGACTTGCCCGGGCCATCGCAACACACTTGCTCGACCTCGGCCACAGCTCCGGTCAGTTGCATCGCTGGGCACGGCAGCTATGCCGCACGGCGGGGGCTTCGCTCGGCGACCTGTTGGACGGAGCATGTGCACTGGCTCGCCGTCCAGATGTCACTTACGACGTGCTGGTCCCATTCCGTTCCGTGCCTGACCACGATCGACTTGCCGCGCACTTGCCCGAGTGGCGAACAGCGACTCAGGCTGCCGATTGGTTCGCCTCCAACGGTGTCGGCCGCCCGCCACGACAATATGGGGCCTTCCTGTACCCCATCACTGCTAAGGACCCGACTGCCGCTGCCCGCGGCGCCGGCACACTTGTGCAGCGGCTGCAGGCCCGTGCGTCGTATGCCCGAGGCGAAACCGGGAACAGGCTTGAGCCGATTGGCCAGGTGTGGATCGCGGGCCACGACCGCGCGCTGCCCGTCGCCCCGCCAGCACGGGGCGTTGACGTCCTCTCGCTTGTGCGCGAGAAGACCATGTACTCCATCGCCAGCAACAACTTGCTTGACGACGCGTTGGAGATGGCTGCACCTCTCAATGCGGGTCCACCGGCGCCAGCGATCTCAGGCGGCTGGGCTGCAATCGAGTCACTGCTATCGCAGGCTGCGGACGCGGGGGAGGGTAAGCCTGGCAGGGTGGTCGCAGCCGACCGTCTCGCGGCGCTGGTCACCTGCTCTTGGCCACGGGCTGAACTAACGGCTCTGTCCTACCGACACAAGCCGAACCCACCCGATCCGCTGAGCACGGAACTGACACAGCTCAAGAACAACATGGAGCGCAGCCGTGCCGTCGCTTCAGCACTCGCCGGTGGTCATGTGCTGGCCGTCAGCTCGCCCAGCGATGCCGCGGCGGTTCAGCGCATGGCAGCGGTGCTGGCCAATCCATACAAGGAGCTTGCCGACGTGAGGACTGTGTTCGAGGGCGTCCTACGCAGGCTGTATCGGCAGCGCAACATCGTGGTGCATGGCGGCACGACGGCCTCGGTGGCAATGGACGCCACACTTCGTACAGCGCCGCCGCTAGTAGGCGCCGGCTTGGATCGGCTGGTGCACGCAAAGCTGCAGACAGGAGTCGGCCCACTGGAACTCGCCGCGCGCGCCGCCAACTCGCTTGAGCTGGTCGGCGATTCATTGGGCCCCGAGGTTGTGTCGTTGCTCGAGTGACAACAAGTGTCAGGCGACTGGGGGATGTTGATAGCGGTACAGCAACGGAGTACAGCAACCGATCGGGCTGCAGGAGCCACAACGGAACGATCAGGCGCTCCTCGGCTGCGGTGCTGGCCGTAAGACCTCGCACCGCCCGGAGCTACGGATCAGAAGGCAGCCGCCAATCCCTCAGGGCCAACCAGCTCGGCCGCCCGTCGGATGCGTCGTGCCGACGTCACTGGGCCAAGACGCTGCCGGACGGCAAGGCTCAGACCCGTTCGTCGGCCGCAGGCTGACGCCCGATCTCGGGGGTGCCGGTCGGCTTGGGGTCGGCGGGCATCTCTGTGTCCGCTACCAGTCCTTCGAGCTTCATCCAAGCCTTGGCGTACGGGATCGGCCACCACAGCGTGCCCTCAAGGATCGTGGCCACAGGAACGCCGAGGGAGTGAACGATTTCGGCCTGGCGATGTCGTGTCCGCTCGGACAGCACCAGGCCCTTTACGCAGTTCAGGTAGCGGAGGACCGCGGTCCGTTTGGGCTCCTTGAACGCGCGGGCGTACCTCCCGGCGTTGTCGTGCAGCTCGTTGATGCGAAGGCTCATGCGTTCGTAATGGCGCTTCCGCTCCTGCCGCAGCGACTGCTTGACCTCCGCCGACGCATCGTTGGGGATCTCGTGAACGAGGATGGCGGCCGACAGTGTCAGGTCCAGAATCGCGGTGAGCAGGTCCCGACGTAGGCGCACGTCCTCCAGGATGCGCTCCTTGCGAGCCTCAAGACGAGGCTTGGCCAGGTACTCGACGGCGAGGGTCACGAAGACGGCGGTCGTGGCGGCGGTCACGACGGTGTCCCAGTTGACCATGGGCAGATTCACTAGCGGCACGCCGAGAGTGTGCACGAGGCTCCCGGCGCTTCGGCATCCCGCGTATGGTCGGCGATCAAATGAGCCGGGGAGGGCGAGAGCGTGGGCATGTTTCTCAGCACTGACATCACGGTCTGCGACACCACCGTCGAAGACGTTTCGCTGCTCTGGGCTGTACGGCCGCCGAGGGACCGACGGATCGGCGAACCACGCCCGCGGCCCAAGGACCAGGCTGAGGGATGGGCTATCGACGTCCCGAGTGTTCTCGCTTTGGTCGAGGCAATTGAACGCGCCGGCGGCGAGCCGGGGATGCTCCGCGAGGCCCTGCTCGACTGCATTACCCAGCTCCTGCCGCATGGATGCTGCCCCGATTGCGAGTCGGCGTTGCCCAGCTACGAGAAGGCACTCGCCGCGTACGAGGAGGCGACCGCGGATTTGGCTGAGCGCCAGGCCGGAATGACCGGCGATACGCACCCCTTCATCGTCACCCGATCCTCGGCTGTACACCTCTGGAAGTGTCCTGCGGCGCCGACGGAGGAGCTGTTCCACCCGGGGGCGACACTGGAGGAGTTCGTTCACGGCAAGCTGGTCGACGGCAGGGTGGAGGTACGGCCGGGGTATCAGGGTGAGCCGACGAACGGGGCACGCCGGATGACCGGCGACGAGCTGGCGGAGTGGATTCGGTCGGTGCGCGGGCCGAAGGGCGGAGCCAACTACCGGCGCTGCGGAAGGTGCCAGCCAGCCCTGCCCGTCGCGTACATGTCGCAGGCGCAGGACGCCTACCTGAACGACTGACGGCGGCTCTAGCGGTGAGCGCATCCGTAGCTCAGCACTGTCCCCACTAGGAACAACAGCTGGCGGCTCAGTCCGGCCCCACCGGCGCCAATGATCCATGTCGAGGTGGGCCGCTCTCCTGCGGACACGGCGCCAGGCCAAGTAGGGCGCCGAGGCCGCTACGTCATCAAGAAGTCAGCAAGAGGCCCAGCGCCATCCGTCGCTGGGCGACGCCGGATGGTGTTCGGCCCGCGTCCGACGACACGAGATGGCACTGCTTGAACCGCGATGGCGGGCGAGATCGACATTCACACCGAAGAGGTCACTGGTTCGATCCCAGTATCGCCCACCATGAATATATGCAGGTAAGAAGCCCGTCACCGGAACCACCGGTAACGGGCTTCTCCGCTGTTGCCCCTTAAATTGGGAGCAGATTGGGAGCACGGCGCTCCCGCCCTTGGTTGGCCTGGCATTCCCTATGGCCCGGGCCCGCGTTCATCGGCGTGCCCTGGCTCGGATCCGTCGGCTGGCAAACTCCACTAGCGACCGGCTTGATCGCATCTCCCGCGGCCCGCAGCAACTGGAGTTCCACCAGCGGGCCTGCTCGACCTCTGGTCTCGATGGCCAAGCCAGCGTTGATGCCCGGGAAACGCCCTGTCCCGACGGTCCTGCTAGGGGTTGTGCCGGGCGTCTTGCCATCTTGTGCCGCCCAGAATCGGGATGCTGTCTAGCTGATCGTGACGGAGGTCTTTCCCGATGATGCCTGCCGGTCGATCTCGATCCGCCGGGTAGTTGAGCACCTCGGTGGGGGTGATCGCAAGATCGACGTTGAAGTCGTGGCTGGCGCGGGGTAGTTCCTCGTCGAGGAGTTGGATCTGGTGGATGGTGGTGGTGATGGCGGTCCCCTTGGTGACGAGTCCAGCCTCGGTGAGGAGCGCGATCTCTAGGTCGGAGTAGCCGGCGCCCTTGCCGACCCGTACGCCGTCCCGCCGGCTCACGGCGACGCTACCGCAGACGATCAGGTCCACCGGGCGCATGTCGTCGGGGCCGACTGTAGGTGCGACGTCAGGTGCGCCGGTGCTGGTGGCGGCCGCCTCGAACGGAGCGGTTAGAACGGTCGGGTCGAGCAGGTAGAAGGGCTTCGGCGTGGCGAGTCGCGGGACCGCCATGTAGAGCAGCTTGCCCTCTTGGAGAGCGCGTACTCGCACGGGCAGTTGGGCCCGGTCGGGATTGCACTTGATGACCCGTGCCCGCCTCCAGACATCCAACGCGGCGAGTCGGGCGGCGGCGTCTTCCTTGCCGGTGAAGTCAGGGATGTGACCGTGAACGCCGATGGGTGCGGCACCTTCGCGTTCAAGGAGATCCCAGACCCGTTGCCGAACGGACTGCTTGGCATGGCCAATGCTGGTCACGCTGCTCCTCCTACCGGGTCATGAGGGTGAACAGTCGGTCGTTGACGTCCTGGACCGAGGGCAGGTCGCGCCAGGGACGCAGTTGACGGGCCGCGGCGAAGGCGAGGTTGAGGCCGCCACCAGCGCGGGTCCGCTCGATGACCTCGATGGTCTGGTGCAGGTAGGACGTGGCGGCATCGACGTCACGATGAAGGATGCTGGCAAGGGCGAGATTGCCGAGGACGACGGCGGTCGACTTGCGGCGTGCGGCGATGAGTTGTCGAGCCTCCTCCAAGGCGGTGATGGCGTCGGCCGGCTTGCCCAGAGACAACCAACAAGACCCCGCGAGTCGCGCGTGATGGCTGGGACAGAAAAGGGCAGCGGCCGGATCCCGACGATCTACCGAGGCGAAGTGATCTTCAGCGGCACCAAGGGCATCGAAGCAGTCGCGGGCCTGGCCGAGCATCGCGTGCGCCTCGGCACGGTGCAGTTGGGCGAGGCCCGCGATCACGTGGCTGCCGGTGCGGCTTACGCCGGCGGCGCGCACGGTCAAGGCAACGCCAGCGGTCGGCTGCTTGGTGCCGTATAGAGCGAGATAGCTCTTGCGCAGCAACGCGTTGGCCTCAGTGACTCCGTCGCGGGCGTCCTGTGCGGCGCGGACCGCCTGGTCGAAGTATGCGGCGCTGGCGGCGTGGTCGTGACGCTGGGAGGCGTCCCACACGAGCTGACCCATCAGCGTGGCGGACTCGGCGACGGCTGCGGCCAGTTCACGCTGAACCAAGCCGTCGCTGGCGTGCTGGCGCAGGAAGGTCGCCTGGCCGTGTAGCTGCCCCGCCTCGGCGAGCAGAAGCGTCGAAGGCATCCGGTCGTAGCGCTCGTCAAGGCACTGCACACGCTCCCGTAGGTACGCGACGGTGACTAGGTCGACGCGGCGGGGGTGCCGCAGCACATAGTTGAGACGCTCGTTGGGCGGCGACGGTGGCTGGTCGACCTCGACCAACAGGTCTGCCAGCTCCTCGACCGACAGTTTGAGAGCCGCAGCCAAACGCGGTCGATGCCACGGCTGTGGATCAGTCTCTGCCCGTTCCCACCGCACAATGGTAGAGCGGTCGACGCCAAGAACTTCGGCAAGGCCTTCCTGGCTCAAGCCGAACGCCTTCCGGCGCTCGGCCAGCCGATGCCGACGCTTGCCCGGGCGCCGCCCTCCTCCGCCGTTGACCATCACGGACTCATTCATCCAGCTCACGCCGTGTAGCGCAATGAGGATGCATCAGTTCTGCGTCATCGCCGCTCTGTGAACCGCATGCCCTCCGCGGTTAGGTGAAGCCACGGGCGGCGATCATGCCCGACCTACCGAGCGGGGGTGCGAGGTGAGCTCCGAAGAGCTAGATCGAACTGATACGGCTGCCGAGGACAACCTCGATCATCGGTCGCTACCGCCGCGTGGTACTCCCGGTCGCCTGTGGGTGATGCCCCATCTGCGTACTGCCACGAGGGCTGCGTGGGTGGGTGACCGGCGGCCTGCTCCTAGCCGCTGTAGTGCGGCGGTGGGTTCGCCTACCACCGGCGAGCCCACCGCTCACCGAGCTGGAAGGGGGGTGGCGGAATGACGGTGTATGTCTCGCGTAACGCGAGAGACGACCAGAGCTGGCGATCCGAAACCCTGACCCACGTTCCCGCGCGGCAGCAGGCGCATCGCCCTGATCCGCCGCTGCTCACCCACGTGTGGCGTCGGCTCTTTGAGCAGCAGGCCCGGGAGGACGATCTTTGATGACAGAGGAGCAGGGCCGCACCTTGGGACGCCCACTCGCGGGTGAGCTCGTGGAGCATCTGCCGCTACGCCCGTTGTGGCTGTGTCGCCGCTGCGGACAACCATGGCCATGCGGAGCGGCGAAGGTCGCTCTTCTCACCGAGTACCAGGACAACCGCGTGAGCCTATTCCTCGAACAAATCCAAGCATTCCGCCTGCTGGCCGCGCTGCTCCGGCAGTACGCCCAAACAGAGCAACGATGACGAACGTGATCTTGGAAAGACCGTCCGTGTTCCAGACGACGTGAACCTCGAGGAGTTCACCCGAACGTGGGGCGAACTCCGTGCAGGATACTTCGCCTACCAGAACACAGACGGATCTCTTGCCAACCCTCGCTGGATGGCCGAAGCTGAGCTGGACCTCGCCATGCAGGTCTGTGACAAGATCGGCAGGGATGCCTGCGGCGATTGGTACGAGGAACTCTTCGAGGCTCGCACCATCTTGGTATGCGCGGACTACTGCGACATCAGTGCCGATTCGATCGGCTACGCGGCGGCAATGGCCAGACAAGCCATCAAGGCCGGGAGGGCCGGGAAGGCTAGCACGGCGTCGACCAGCTGCGGAGCGATGAGCTTCAGTGGTGACACGCACGTGCTCATGGCCGACGGGACGACGAAACCGATCGCAGATATCCGTACGGGCGACCAGGTCCTCGCGACTGACCCGGAGACAGGCGAACAGGGTCGGCGTGTCGTCACGCGTGTATGGGTTCACGAGGACCAGCTCGTCGACCTCAAGCTCGACGACAACAGCTCCCTGACCACAACCGAGGACCATCCCTTCTGGAACCAAACCAAGCACAGATGGCAGGAGGCACAGGACGTCACCCTCGGCGACCGCCTCCTCACGCCCGAAGGTGACGGTCCAGCAGTCAACGGGATCGACTGGACTACCGCTCACCGTGCTGGTGCATATAACCTCACCGTCGATGACATCCACACGTACTATGTGCTGGCTGGGAGCAGTCCCGTACTGGTGCATAACTGTCCACCGGGCGGAGGCTCGGTACCCAGCGGTCAGCAGGGACGAGGGCTCCAGATTCCGGATGGCGCGTCTAAAGGGCAATGGCTGAAGGAGCGGGCCGGCTCCCTCGGGTTCTCGCAGCGCGTCCCAGCGCAGAAGGTTCCGTTCGACTCCAAAGGGCAGGCTGCGTTCTTTGACGGCAAGCGCTACATCACGCCTGACGTCACTGGGCACAACACGCTGAATGGCTGGAAGATGTTTGATCGAAAGGGGAACCGCCTTGGTACATACGATTCTGATCTCAACTACCTGAAGCCCTAGAGTGATGTTTAGCATCAGACTCGCCCGCTCGGGCGACGCCGTGCTCGGTTCTAGCGTTAGTCTCGGTCGGATCACTGCTGACGGCCTCGATGAGGCCTTCGAAGCTCCAACATCCGAGTGGGATGAGGCGGCCTACCGTGCGAGTTGGAGAAGTGAGCTGCAGCGGATCCTCGACGGCGCTGACAGGGCTGTACTCTTGACCTTGGTGGTTGATCCGCTCAGTGCTAACTGGCTGAGAGGGTATGTCCTCTACCGACTTGGTAATGAGATTCGGATTCAGGAGCGACTATTCTTCGCTAACGAACTCGACCACGAAATCGATCTCGCGAATCCAAGTCGATCAGTCCCGACCTACGAGTCAGTCAACGAGGATGGGGTCAGGATCTCCGAGTGGGTTACTTCTCTAGGGGAGTTGCGCGACTTCTTCGAGATCGAGTACGGGGTCGCCGAAGGTGAGTAATCGAGTAAAAGCCGAGTCGTGGGAGCAGATCGTGAGCTCTGAGGCTAAGAACTCCTGAACGAAATGATGTCGGGCGTGTCCCCGGGGCGTGAGAACTGTTTCTGCCTGAACTTGAGGAGGGGTGAGCAGCCCAGGGCCCCGGCAAAGTCGCGGGGATGCCTGGCTTGAGGCGGTTGGGGTAGACGCGCCCTTGCCTGGGGTAGCAGGGCGGGCGTGACCGATTCAGGTGATCACCGAGGTTCCTACGCCTTATTAACTGACGTCCGAAGTGAGTCATGCCCGCTCTGCCATCATCGACGTACTCGATCACAAGGTGGAACCGTAACTCAGATCAATCGAGGAAATCTTGCATCCTGACACTGAGGACGAACCTGATTGGCTGTTTCACGGCATTCTTCGATCATGGTTTGCTTCTGATGGGAATTACCTTGGATGTGTCCGCTGCAGGAGACTCGCATTTTCAACCGCACACGTGCACGCTTTGACGCGCGAGTTTCCAGTCGTCACGATGACGATGCCTCATCGACTTCAGGGGGGCTCCGGGGTCCAGGAGTCGATAAGCTTTGCCCAGCACGACCAGGTGTGCCAAGACGCGTTCCGGCGAATGTCTGCGCAGAGTCCGCTGTCTCTTGGCGATCCTCCGTCAACTGAAGACATTGTCGGGGAGTACCACCGTTTCGCGCGGCGCAGGCTGAAGGCGGTTTGCCACCTGCCGTAAACGAAGTTGAAGACGGTATCTTCATTTCGGCCGTGGCCGGTCGGCTCGATCTGGCCGAAAAGGGTTTCGGTCTAGCTGAAGAGCTGTCGGCGATATGGCCGGCGTCGCGACTGCCCTTGGGCTGGGCTGGTCGGGATGGATGGTTGCAGGGGGTTGCGGCGCATTGCAGGCGATGCTAAGGCCCTCCAATTGACCGTCGACAGCCAAATCGGCAAGCACAAGCTGGCGAAGGTGAAGAGTTGCCCGTTGGAACAGACCTAGTGTCTCGCAATGCAGCCTTGAACGGGGTAATCCAGGTGGCGGATCTTGAAGTTGGCGGCGTTTCCGGCCTTGGACGATGTTGGGCCGTCACCCTCCAAGGGTCGGGTCAATCGTGGTCCGCGTGCTTGTTGAACCTCGGGAAATGCCGAGTCAGGGTGACAGTGGTCGTCGCTTGAGCTTGCAATCAAAGGGGAGGGCTCGGCCTGCGCATGAATGCTCGCTGAGCCCTCCTCCCTTTGGATTCGAACAATACATCCTCCGGTACGGTCGTAAGACTGTGCCGACCATCTACGACGAATAGGGCCGACGCTGCGAGTCGTCCGCCGACGCACTGATCTAGCCGCTGATAGGGCGCTGCATCGGTGAGGGTTTCCGGTCCACCGCAGGATCGTGGGAGCAAACCGGGAGCGTATGAGGCCGCCGGCCACTGGCCAGGCGTCGACGCCAGCGTGCGGCCGGTCCCGTCCACGGTTACGGCGGAATGACGAACGACCTGCGGTAGCACCCATCCGCGTCCGGCTGGCGGCAGCCCGGTGACAAGCCTGGGGATCGGGGGAGCAGGTTGGGAGCACGCGGGTGCCCTGAACGGCTCCGAACGGCATCGAACCGCACTGAACAGCACTCAACCGCACCCACCCTGAGCTGCGGCTCCTCGTTCTCGCAGGTCAGAGGCGGTGCGGCGTCCTGTTTCACACGGAGTGCTCAGCGGTTTTGCGCAGCAGTCGACAGAAGTCTATGTCGCCTGGCGCTAGTGTATGCGCAGGTCACGGCGGTAAGGAGCCGCTGGATGGCCTGGCCTTGCAATTGGGAGCAGATTGGGTGCAGGTTGGCGAAGTGGTCACCGCGCCCGAAGTGCTCACCGAGACCGGACGGGAAAGAGGGCTTTGACCTGCGGTGATGCGGCGAGCCCGGTCCACGTGACCACCCAGAGAACTCCGAAGTGGTCAGCGTTGACTGCTCCCACCTGGCTGATAGAGGCTTGTCGTCCTGGACCCGCTGGCGCCATTCACCGGAGGACATCTGGCATCGACGTGCGGCTCTGCATTCGACGTGGCGGAGTCGGTAGGGATTCCGGCAGTTGAGACTCGCTCCCACAGGAAATCCTCTGACCAGGGCTTACTGGGCGGTGACCGCTTCGGCGGATCCGAAGGCGTCAGAACGAAGTCGCCAACGAAGTCACGGTTGGTCCATGGGTTACAGATCCCTACCCGATGGAAGCACCTGAGAGCCCGGGCATCGGCGGCCCGACACCTTATTCATCAGCCCAACTACCCGGATAGCGGGTGCGGACCAAATCAACCAGCCCAGGATCGATGTGCTTGATGAGCCGGACGACCGACGGGCCGTCGAGGCTTTCGAGAACGTACATTTGAAATGTATATGACACGTCGTAGGAATCCGGCCCGGAGTAGTCAAGCACCTCTCGACAGAAAAGACAGAACCGGCGTACCAAGTCTGGATCGAGATCAACAACGCCCAGACGATCGAATAGCAACGGACTAACAGCATTTAGCACGTACTTGAAGTGCTCGATTGCCTCAGGGAAGCGGTCTTCCTCGATAGCCGAGTCGAGTTCGTCGCACACAAGCTCCCTAATCGACGAACGCACCTCAGGGAAGTGGCGCCAAGTGGCGCTGCCGATCGGGCCAAAGTCCAATCTTTCGGTCAACATCTGTTACCTCCGAGATCGACAAAACACAGGACTCAAACAGACACCACAGGAAACCGCATCCGCTGCAACCGCCCGCTATTCACCATCTTGGATCAGGCGTTAGCTGCCGCGACGGCACCGGTGCAGTACCTTCAGGACGTCGCCCAAACTCGCTGGCGTGCGGCTGCTGAGCCCGACCCAGCGCGCCGCGGTGCTCACCCTCCTTGCCGAGCTGCCCAGCCTCACCGTCACCGACCGCGCTGGCCGCACCGGCGAGGCCGTTTCGGTCACCACCAACGCTCACGGCCTGCCTGCCCAAGACACGGCCATCCTCGATCCACGCTCCGACACGCTATCGGGGTATGAGGAGATGCTGACCATGAAGGTCTCGAAGTCGGGGGCGAGGATCGTGATCCGGTAGTTCCACTCCTGGTCGACGTGTACGACGGCCGGCTCACCGGGCGAGCGATAGTCGAGGGCGACCATGTCGTGACCCGCCGACGGGTAGTTGGAGATGTAGATGCCGATTTCCGGGTAGCTCCACTTCGCTACCCAGAACGCGCTGCCGAACTCGCCGCAGAGGCTGAACCGAGCAGTTCCGCCGATCGCCGCCAGGGTGTACACGCCAATGTGGTCCTCGGCCCAGGATGTTCGGCTGGGTGCGGGGTGGGCGTCGCGGGCGAACGAGCCGCCGTTGTGTCGACGGGCAGGGTCGACGTACGAGGCGGGCAACTGCTGCCCAAGCTGCGCTTCCACCGAGAGTCCTGCATGATTACGGACTCGACCTCCGGTCGCGCGCCGTGGCACGGTTCGGGCGGGCGAGTGGTTGTCCCGGTCGGGTAGCTTCGCGGGGTGGTTGACCGAGCGGTGCGTCCCGGCGATGTCGCCGTGATGAGGTTGTCCGACGGTGGTTTTGGGGCGTGTCAGGTCACGGGTGCCGATGCCGATGTGACGTCGGCGTATGCGCTGTGTTGGCATTCGGTGGACCGGCCGAGCCTGGACGAGCTGCGCGGCGTTGAGCCGCTGAGGCTTGACCATCATGCCCATGACGGGCGCCTTGCTCACTTGTCGATCGGCAGCTGGCATGCGGTGCCGCCGGGGTTCGCGTGGATCGGAAGGCTGCCCGTTCCTGACGATGTTCCGGCGTTGTCGAACACGTACTCGGGCTGGCAGTCACTTGCCGACGATGTAGTCAGGCAGCGCCGCTGGGACCAGCTGCCGGCGGCAGTGAAGTCCGCCTACCGTGCTGCGGCCACCCGCGGCCAGGTTGACGTCGACTTCGGTGCCGGGGCGGCAACGCTCGGCGCGGCCACGTCTCGGCTGGACTTGAACGGTGAGGGGTCGGTGCGGGTGCCTACGTCCGGACCGGTGCGGTGGTCCGCTCTCGATCAGTTGCCCCGCTGTACGGCGTTGACGTGGGCGGGACCGGACCGAGGTCTGGCACGAGCGTTGGCAGAGCGCCCTGTTGTTTCGTGGCTGACGTGGCTGGACGCCCCGCCGGTCGTTGATCTGGCTGACACCGGTCTGCAGCACCTGTCGCTGCACGGTGCGGATGTTCGCGAGGTTCGGCTGCCCCGCGGCCTGCATGGCCTTGAGCTAGCGGCAGTGGACCCGAGTCTGGCCGTGTACGCGGCGGACGACGGCCGGTGGCTTCATCTCACCCTGACCGGCGCCGACGCGGAAACGACGGTTCCTGCCGGTCTGCACGGTGTTCGAGGGGTCGCCCTGGATGGTGGCGGCACCATGTCCGCCGCTGCCGTGGGGGAACTGAAAGAGCTGGAGAGCTTCCGGATCTTCTGGCGCAAGCCCCCGGGGCGGCTGGTCGACGCCGCGGCTCTGTCCGGTCTGCCCCGTCTGGCTGTTCTCGAGCTTTTCGATGGCTACGGTTTGGACGCGGACACATTGCCGGACCTGATCTCGCTGACGCAGCTGAGCATCGGCGGTCTACGCCGATCGATCGTGCCGGCTTTGAAGGCCCGCTACCGCGGCGCCGGGGTGGGCCTGATCATCGAAGGCGCGAAGTCCGACACGTGGCTGCTTGCCAACCTGAACAACCCGTTCAGGGACTGGGTCGACGACGACGCCCGAGGCGGAGCCGCCGCCTGCAAGGCATACGCCAGAGCGGTCCGTACCATTGACAAGCTTCCGCAGGACCATGATCGGCGTGCCGACGAAGCTGAAGCGGCTCTGCGCACCCTGGTTGAGGCGCTCAACGGCATCGATCAGAAGTACGAGATCATCGACACGCTGCGCCGAGACGAAGCCTGCGCCGCGTTTATGGAACTCGCTGCCCGAGCTGAAGTCCCATCGCATCTGGCCGACCAGTGGCTCGACGAGTGGCGTGACTTCTAACTGACTCCCTCGGGCCTACCGTGGCGTTCGAGCGATGCAAGATCAGGCCAGAGCGCGCGCTACCAGCGTCGGGGGCTCGGTCTTCCATGATGGGTTGACGGAAACGGCACCGCAGGATGCTTGACGCCAGGTCGAGTTCGAGTCGTGCTGGTGCTTCGGTCGATGGTAGGGGTGTCGGGCTCCTGCGTGGTCATGGTCCGGTTGTCAACGCCGTCGCGCCCGTAGGATCTGCTGATGATCGAACCGTCACCGGTCACCCGGTCGTCGTTGCGGCAGGTGTTTCCGATCGTGGCGCCGATGCCGATGGCCGAGCTGCCGACCCGCACGTGGTTCGACGAGCAGTGGGAACGGATCAAGCTCGGTTTCGAGGCTCGCGGCGGCATGGACGAGAAGTGGAACGTGTTCGTTGAGGACCAGGTCGCGTTCCTGCATCGCAGCTGGACCGGTAACGGGGTCTTCGAAGCGTCGTTCTCGCCCGTTGGTGGCGGTGGTTGGCGTATCTCAGCGGCGACGGTGGAGTCCGACCCGTCGCGTTACCGTCGCAGCTCTGAACGTTATGACCGAGTGATGGTCGAGCTTGTGCTCAGCGCGATCGTGCTCGGTGAGCCTGCCGTGGACCTGCGTGCCGAGCTCGTCGCGCTGACGACGCAGAAGTCCGGACGGACCGACCTTCCCGCGGGCCTCATCGAACACGGTGCGCTCGGGCTGAGGTCAGCCCCATAGCCGACGAAACGTTGCCAGGTCACGCACGAAGGCGAGGCTGCCGTCCTGACCCGGGATGGCGATCTGGTGTTAGCTCTGGTGCGGTTCGGATCGGTGGTGCTGCGGCGGGGAACGGCCGCGATCGGAGTGTCGGCGTCATAGACGGTGACGGTGTGCTCGTCGAGGGCGGTGGCGAGTTTGCGAATGTGGACCTTCCCGAGCGTCCGAGGCCACCATCCACTGGCCGGGCGTCGACGCCAGCGTTCGGCCGCTCCCTCCCACGGTTAGTGCTGGTTCAACTGGTCGAGTAGGCGCGCACAGCTTGAGCGCGTGCGGGATCGGCGGTACCGCTACGGGTGATCGACAGGCTTGCCGTCGTGGCGGTCGAGACGTGTCAGCCCGCAGGCCGGCGCGTTGCACCGAAGCAAGGCTCGACCACATAGGTGTGACTGCTCACGCTACTTATTGAGGTCTGCCCATTGCGCCTGCGTAGGCAGCCCTCCGTATTCGAGCCGCTGGACGATCGCTTGCTTCCTAGTCGGGTCCAAGGTCTCGGGCAGTTGGTCAAACGGGTCTGCTGCACCGACAGGTGACATCTGAGATGGCTTGCCCTGACGGTGAGCTGGAAGGATGTTGCTGTGCCCAAGCCCTACCCCCGTGAGTTC